>JBJOGS010000065.1:0-24895 GCA_046048095.1 Bacteroidota bacterium | reverse complement strand
TTGCGCAACACAGAAAAAGGGGTGCGCGTCGATGAATATCTTGACTTTTATACTCTTTTTTCATGAAACCAAACCTATACTTGCTTCGCGTTTTCGTTTTAGCCATTATGGCATTTGGCCTACAATCCTGCAGCAGTGGGCGCATTCTCACCGACGTTCGTCCAATTAGCGGAGACGCCCTTAAAGCCAAAAAAGAGGCCTTGACAGATGCTCAGCTAAAAGTCTGGTTCATGGCAGACCCTGTACGTGATTCTGTAGCGGGCATTAGTCTTGAACGAGTAAAAGAATCCATGAAGCCTAAAAAACGATCCGAAGTGGTCGTGGCCATCGTAGACTCTGGCGTAGACTTGAATCATCCCGGATTTTCAGGATCTCTTTGGCAGAACCTCGACGAGCTGCCAGAAAATGGCATAGACGACGACAATAACGGATATGTAGACGATGTCAACGGCTACAACTTTTTAGGAGATTCTTATTACGAGCAAATGGAGTATGTGCGGATGCTGACTCGAGGCATTGGGTCAACCGCTGATTTAGAGCGTGCCAAGACGATCCATTCTAAAGAGGTCGTAAAAGCCCAAGAAAATAAGTCACAATACAAGCGGCTGTACGAGCTGGCGAAAACAGCAATTGATAGCATTGGAAAGGCGCTTGAAACCGAAGCCTTTGACCTTTCTGCCTTAGAACAATACACCCCATCTACCGCTTATCTTGCGCAACAAAAAGCCGTACTCTCTCAGCTCTTTACCTATGTTGACGAGTCTTCGGGACTGCTGAAAGAGCTAGAATCTGGGCTCGCTTATTTCACCGAGCGCCACGACTACAATTTAAACCTAGCACTCAATGCGCGTGAGGTGGTCGGGGATGATCCTTATGATATCAACGACACCGTCTACGGAGATGGCAACCCCGCTATTCGCAACCCAGATGAATCTCACGGAACCCACGTGGCGGGCATTGTGCGAAGCATCGCTCCCTTTGCTTCGCTTATGTTGTTACGCACCGTACCGGCCGGGGATGAATACGACAAAGATGTGGCGTTGGCTATTCGCTATGCCGTCGACAATGGCGCAAATATTATCAATTGCAGTTTTGGCAAATCGTTTTCACCTAGAGCTGAGTGGGTTTGGGACGCTATTCGTTATGCGAACGAAAAAGGCGTACTCATCGTACACGCCGCTGGCAACGATGGCAAAAATCTAGATGCCCCTGAGACGCGCAACTTTCCGGACGATCACAAAGGCCTAGAAAAAGAATTTGTCTCAAATTTTATTTCGGTAGGAGCATTAACTGCTTCTTTAGACCAGGGCTTGGTTGCAGACTTTTCAAATTATGGATCAGCTAACGTCGACTTATATGCTCCAGGAGACCAAATCTATTCGTTTATGCCGGCTAACGGCTATGAGTTCCAAGGCGGAACTTCAATGGCCTCACCTGTGGTGACCGCCGTAGCTGCTTGGATAAAAGCCTATTATCCAAAAAAGTCTGCGGCCGAAATCAAACAAATTTTGCTCGATTCTAGCATTCGATTACCTTTAGAAGTGATCGTCCCAGGCAGCCAAGTTTTTGAGCCTTTTCAAGAACTTAGCAAGACGGGGGGCATGGTAAATTTATACAACGCGCTCATTCGCGCACAACAACGCTAACTCATGAAACCTCTTCTTTCTGCGCTATTTGTGTTAAGCTTTCTTGCCGTCCAGGGTCAAAAGCGGCCATCCTATTGGCAGCAAAAAATAGATTACGTCATGGATGTGTCTGTAAACGTTGAAGACTACACCTATAACGGCACCTCAAAAGTGGTGTACACGAATCATTCGCCCGACACCTTAGATCGCGTATTTTTTCATCTCTACTTTAATGCGTTTCGACCTAATAGCGACATGGATGCGCGCTTGCAAACCATAGCCGACCCTGATAACCGCATGGTAACCAAAGAAAAATTAAGTCGCATCGCCGAATTGACCGAAAGTGAAATGGGGTATTTGCGCGTAAGCCAAATCACCCAAGACAACGGGGCTGCACTGCAAACCTCGCACGAAGAAACGATCTTAGTGGTTGACCTGGATACCCCGCTGCTTCCGCAAAGTAGCACCACCTTGAATCTAAGCTTTGAAGGACAAGTTCCTCTTCAAATCAGAAGGTCTGGACGCAATAGCGAAGAGGGGGTCGCCCTATCTATGAGCCAATGGTATCCTAAAATGGTAGAATACGATCATGAAGGGTGGCACGACTATCCGTATATCGCCCGCGAATTTCATGGGGTATGGGGTAATTTTGATGTAAAACTCACCCTAGACAAAAACTATACGGTTGCGGCTACTGGCTATCTTCAAAATCCTGAAGAAATCGGTCACGGTTATACAGAAAATACGGTGCGCATTGCCAAGAAGCAAAAAGACCTCACCTGGCATTTTAAAGCAGACAATGTTCATGATTTTATGTGGGCGGCAGACCCAGATTACGCGCACGATCGTCGTGAAACGTCTTCTGGTGTAACCCTTCACTTCTTCTATAAGAATCAACCCGAGTTGACTGAAAACTGGAAGAATCTTCAGCCCAAAACCGAAGAAGCCATGAATTATTTGAACGCTCATGTTGGCCCATATCCGTACAAACAATACAGTGTGGTTCAAGGAGGCGATGGCGGAATGGAATATGCCATGGCAACATTGATCACGGGTGACCGTCCGTTTGGCAGCTTGGTGGGCGTAATGGTCCATGAATTAGCACACTCTTGGTTTCAGCATGTTCTGGCCACCAATGAGGGCAAGCACGCATGGATGGACGAGGGGTTCACCTCATATATCAGCAGCTTGTGTATGAATACGATTATGGATCGCAATGATGCGCGTCCGTATGCCGGAAGTTACAGAGGCTATTACGCTTTGGTCGAGTCTGGGATGGAAGAACCTCAAACCACTCACTCAGATCGTTACGACACAAATTTTGCATACAGTATCGCAGCCTATTCTAAAGGAGCGGTTTTCTTGGCTCAGCTTGGCTACATTATTGGAGATGAAGGCTTGGCGAAGACACTTAAGCGTTATTATAGTGATTTTAAGTTCACCCACCCTACACCCAATGATTTTATACGCACCGCCGAAAAAGTAAGTGGTGTTCATTTAGGCTGGTACCTGAACGACTTTACAAAAACCACCAAAACCATCGACTACAGTATTTCTGGCGTGTCTTCTTCAGAAGAAGGTGCCGTTGTTACTCTTTCACGAATAGGAAGCTTGGGTATGCCCATAGACCTAGTGGTCACTTTAAAGGACGGAAAGCAGCAGCACTATTACATCCCATTAACTGAAATGCGTGGCGAAAAGCCCAACGAAACCAATCAAGAGCGAATTGTACTCAAAGACTGGAGCTGGGCTCAAAAAACATACGAATTTGTGTTGGCCGTTACCCCTGAGAATATCGCCTCTATTGCCATTGACCCTACTGGGCGCATGGCAGACATCGATCAGTCTAACAATGTCTACAACCCATAATCTTCGTAAAAGCGATCGCCTTTGCTCAAGCACCGCCATTGATTCGCTCTTTAATGAGGCTGCTCAGTTTTATGTAGGTGGGTTAAAGTTTTTATACCGTCCTGCAGAAAAAAAACAAGCACTCTTTTTGGCGCCTAAAAAGTTTTATAAAAAGGCAGTAGACCGAAACCGAGCTAAGCGCCTGCTGAGAGAGGCTTATCGCTTGCACTTACCGAGCGGTGAATACGGGTTTCACCTAGGGATTATGTACAGCAGACCACTAGATCTATCCGACTTTAAGGCAATAGAAGAATTAGTGCAACAAGGTCTTTTAAAACTTGAGGCGCATTTTAAAGTGGGGTAGGTTGTCTTCATAATAACGAGAACCTTCTGCCACGAAACCAAAGCCGCCATAAAACTGAAGCAGGTACTCTTGTGCGCTAATCACAATGTCTTTTGTTCCGTATATTGTCTGGCACTGGGCAATAGCTTCGGTCATAAGTCGTATACCGTGTCCTTTGCGCCGTTGATCCGCTGGGGTCAGTACGCGACCAATATGAGACGCTTCTTGGTCGTCATAGATACGCGCATAACAACACAACCCACCAGAATCATCATAATCAAAGAGATGATACGCCCTATAATCGATGCGATCTAAATCAAGATAGTTGCAATCTTGCTCAATCACAAACACCTCTTGTCTTGCACGCAGTAGCTCATAGAGTTCTTTCTTGCTCAAATCTTCAAACGCCTTACAAATCATTTCTTTGCTGCAATTTTTTCTACGCGTTTACTGTGTCTTCCGCCCTCGAATGAAGTTTCAAAAAAAGCGGTTACCATTTCTAATGCCAGTTCTTCAGAAACGAACCTCGCTGGAATAGCAATGACATTTGCGTCGTTATGCTGGCGTGCTAAAGTGGCAATTTCTTTTGTCCAGCATAAGGCAGAACGTATTTCGGCATACTTATTTACCGTAATATTTACCCCGTTGCCACTGCCACAAATCACCACGCCTCGATCGACTGTTTGATTCACAACTAGTTCTGCTACCTGGTGAGCAAAATCTGGATAGTCGACAGACTCGTCTGTGTTGGTTCCTACGTTCACCACAGTATGGCCCAAGCGCTCTAAAAGATCACAAACGGCAAGTTTTAGTGTGGTTCCGGCATGGTCATTTCCGACAGCTATTTTCATGTTAAATACGTGTTAGTAACTGCAACTTTATTGTTAAGTCTTTTTGATAGTTTGTGCTTGTCATTTAGACACAATAAATGTAATGCGATATTTAAGGTAATTCAGCAAAAATAGATTCGATTAAATATCGACTAGTTATTAGCTTTTAAGTAAGAGATATTAACCAGCTACGAAGCTAAAACTTATTAATAATGGGAATAGTTTTAGTTATTCACCTAGGTTGATATCATATATAATTATTTGTTTAACAGTTTTTTAGGTTTAAAATAACTGTTTATTCTTTTTGATAACACCTCAACTATGGAGAGAGCTAAAAAGTTATTCTACATACTAACAAGCAATAATAATACCCATATCTTCGAATGAAATAAGTAAACACTTTTATATAGTATTCACACATGTCAAAAAAGAAAAAGAAAAAAAAGCTAGGTAAGAGTCATTCTTTTACCGATGCACTTTTTTCTTTACTTGAAAACAATCCAAAAAAGCAGTATAGCTTTAAAGAATTGGCTTCAGCGCTGCAGTTGAGAGAAACTTCGTCACGAAACAAACTCATTGAACAGCTAGGTATATTAAAGGCAAAGGGTAAAATTAAAGAGCCTATATCAGGTAGATTTTCTAGCGCTCTAAACGACCAACCTACTTTTGTAGGTACTGTAGATATGACTCAATCAGGAAACGCATATGTGGTTTCTGAAGAATTGGGACAAGACTTCTTTGTACACCGATCTAAGTTGAATACAGCCTTACATAAAGATGTAGTGAAATTTGTAATGCATCAGCGTGGATCGTCGTCAACCTCTAAAACTGAAGCCAAAATTGTCTCAGTAGAAAAGCGTTTTAAATCGCGTTTTGTTGGCGAGGTAGAGGAGCAGCAACACTTTTATTTTATAAAGGTTACCGATAATCGAATGACACAAGATATTTATGTGTCTAAACCGAGTAAAGTAGCGATTCAAGAGAAGGATAAAGTAGTCGTTGAGGTAGTGAATTGGGGATCAGCAAAAAATGCTCCTGAAGGAATCGTGATTGAAAATCTAGGTCCAACAGGGCATCACCATACTGAAATTCATGCCATTTTAGCGGAATACGACCTTCCTTCAAGATTTTCAGATGAGATTGAAGCGTATACTTCAACTATAGATTTACGGATTACAGAACAAGAAATAGCCAAGCGCAGAGATTTTCGTGACACCTTAACGTTTACTATAGATCCTAAGGATGCCAAAGATTTTGATGATGCGTTATCATTTAAAGTGATAGATGACGATTGGATAGAAGTCGGTGTGCATATTGCTGATGTTTCTCATTATTTAAAAGAGGGAAGCATCTTAGATGAAGAAGCTTATGAGCGGGCAACGTCAGTGTATTTGGTAGATCGCGTGGTTCCGATGTTGCCAGAAATACTTTCGAATGGCGCTTGTTCACTGCGACCAAATGAAGAGAAGTACACTTTTTCAGCGGTATTTGAGCTTTCTAAAAGTGGTGCGCTACGAAACGAATGGTTTGGTCGAACGATCATTCTTTCAGATGAACGTTTTGCTTATGAAGAAGCAGAGTACATTCTAGAAACAGGATCAACAACGATTCCAGAAAGTGTTTCTATACGGCAAAACCCTTATGTAGTGGAACAAGAAGTGGTGGATGCATTACAGCGTTTAAATGATTTAGCTAAATTATTTAGAGCACGCCGGATGAGCGCAGGTGCCATTTCGTTTGATAAAGAAGAAGTGCGGTTTGTGCTAGATGCAGAAAACGAACCACAAAGCGTTTATTTTAAACGCTCTGGACAAGCGAACAAGTTGATTGAAGAATTTATGTTGCTTGCTAATCGCAAAGTGGCTGAATTTATAGGAAAGCAAAAAAAGACTTTTGTGTACCGCATTCACGACGAACCTGATCTCGACAAACTTGAGGCGCTCAATGGTGTGGTGCAGCGGTTTGGTCATCGATTAGACTTAAGTAACACTAAAGACATTGCTCAATCTATTAATAAATTATTGGCCGATGTTTCTGGAAGATCTGAACAGCAGCTCGTTGATACACTCGCGATACGTAGTATGAGCAAGGCGGTTTATTCTACGAACAATATTGGTCATTATGGATTAGCCTTTGACTATTATTCGCATTTTACCTCTCCTATTCGCCGTTACCCAGATGTCATGGTTCATCGCTTGCTTCAGCACTATCTTGATCAAGGTGCATCAGTAAGCAGTGAAGCGTATGAAGATCGGTGTGTCCATTGCTCGAATCGTGAAGTTTTGGCAGCAAATGCTGAACGGGATTCGATTAAATACATGCAGGTAAAATTTATGCAGCGCTATGTAGGACAATCTTTTTCGGGAGTTGTTTCTGGGGTCACGGATTGGGGCGTTTTTGTAGAACTACAAGAGAACAAGTGCGAGGGTATGGTTCGCATACGAGATTTTAAAGACGACGTATACTATTTTGATCAGGCTCAATACGCTTTAGTGGGCCACCGCACAAACAAGCAGATCCAATTGGGTGACAAAGTACGGGTGTTGATTAAAAGTGCCGACCTAGAAAAAAGACAGATTGATCTAGCGTTCTTAGAGAAAGAAGAGGTAAAGGCTTAAAAAAGTAGAGGCATCGAGCGGATTCGAACCGCTGTACAAGCTTTTGCAGAGCTGTGCCTAGCCACTCGGCCACGATGCCTTATTGAGCCGCGAAGTTAAGCCAAAAAATCGGCTTGTTAAAGTTTGGTGCGCGCTCGAGTGAGCGTTACCGAAACACTTTCGACCTGAGCGGGGATAGGGGGGTTGATTTTTTCAACACGTACTTCAGCCTTTTCTAAAGTAGAAAACACGTCGAACAGTTTGTCTAGGATGCGCTGAGCCACGTGTTCTAATAGTTTTGAGCGCTGAGCCATTTCTTCGGTCACTACTTTTGTTGCGCCGACATAATCTACAGTATCTGAAAGCAGGTCGCTAGCGCAAGAGCGCTCGAGCGAAGCCCACAAACGCAGGTTTACAAGGTAGTCACTGCCAATAATCGACTCTTCATTTAGGCATCCGTGATAGGCATATACCTTAATGTTCTTAACGCTGATTTCTCCCATGAGACAAAAGTAAGAAACGCTAACTTTGCAGCCATTAGTTACAATCGGGCATGGAGGCAAATAAGCGATCACTAAACTTTATAGAGCTACTTATTGAAGAAGACCTTCGTTCGAACGGATATACTCAGAGTGATTTGAGATTTCGATTTCCGCCAGAACCTAACGGGTACTTACACATCGGTCACGCTAGTTCAATTTGTTTAAATTTTGGCCTTGGCCGCACCTACAAAGCCCCGGTAAACCTGAGGTTTGATGATACCAACCCCAGTAAAGAAGAGCAAGAGTATGTGGATGCGATCAAAGAAGACGTGAGCTGGCTCGGCTTTTCTTGGGATAAAGAGTGTTATGCTTCGGATTATTTTGATCAGCTCTACCAATGGGCAGAGGACCTCATTAATAAAGAGTTGGCGTATGTGGATTCTCAGGACGCCGAAACCATAGCCATTCAAAAAGGCACCCCCACCGAAGCCGGAACAGCAAGCCCCTATAGAAGTCGTACTCGTGAAGAGAATCTTGCTCTTTTCAGAGAAATGAAAGCGGGCAAACACGCAGAGGGCACCCACGTATTGCGCGCTAAAATTGACATGAGCTCATCGAACATGTTGATGAGAGACCCGATCATTTATCGCATTATGCATAAATCGCACCACCGAACCTCAGATACGTGGTGTATTTATCCCATGTATGATTGGGCCCATGGACAAAGCGATTACCTTGAGCAGATCAGTCATTCACTATGCACCCTTGAGTTTGTTATGCATCGCGAGCTGTATGATTGGTTTCTTGATCAACTCATCGACCCTAAGCGGCTGCGACCAAAACAACGTGAATTTGCAAGGCGCAATTTTTCTCATACAGTAGTGAGCAAACGCAAATTGCTACAACTTGTTGAAAACAAGGTGGTTGAAGGTTGGGATGATCCGAGGATGCCCACGATTTCAGGTATGAGAAGAAGAGGTTATCCGCCACAGGCTATCCAAAATTTTGCAGAAACCATAGGAATCGCCAAGCGCGAGAACTTGGTGGATTTATCGCTGCTAGAGTTTCATGTTCGCGAAACCCTAAATTCGTCCGCGAACAGGGTGATGGCAGTGCTTGACCCCCTTAAGCTGGTGCTAACCAATTATCCTGAGGGCGAAGAAGAGTGGCTAGAGGCTGAAAATAATCCCGAGGACGACTCAGCCGGCTTTAGAAAAGTTCCTTTCTCTAGAGAGTTGCTCATCGAGCGAGAAGATTTTAAAGAAGAAGCTTCAGGCAAATTCTTTAGGCTGAAGATCGGATCTGAGGTAAGACTAAAGAACGGTTACATTGTTAAGGCTGACTCTTGTCTGAAAGACGAAAACGGAACAATCATCGAGGTGCACGCCACCTATGATCCGAATAGTAAGAGTGGTAGCGGCACTCCTGAAAGTCTTAGAAAGGTTAAAGGCACCCTGCACTGGGTGTCAGCGAAACACGCATTCGTGGCTCCTGTGAGACTGTATGACCGCCTATTTACCCACGAATCTCCAGACACTCAAAAAGACAAAGACTTTATGTCTTTTCTGAACCCCGACTCTTTGAAGATCGTTAGGGCCTATTGTGAACCGTCGCTAGCTCAAGCTACACCCGGAGAAACATTTCAGTTTCAGCGCCTAGGGTATTTTACAGTGGACACCAAAGCGAAAGAGTTAACCTTTAATCGCACCACGCAACTTCGTGATACCTGGGCAAAACTCTCTCAAGAAGATTAAGCGCCTAAGCGGTCTGCTGCTTGCTTAATGCGATATGCAATCTCGTCTTTTCCGAGGAAATTCATAAGCGCATAGACTGAGGGTCCTTTCAATTCGCCCACTAGCACTAGGCGCAGTGGAGCCATAAACTTTCCTATGCCTGCGCCAATTTCTGAGGCGAAGCCTTGTAAGCACGCCTCAAGGGCTGGTTCTGAAAAGTCAGTTTGCTGACAGCGCTTGAGAAATTCACTGAGTAGCGTGCTTGTTTCTGGCGTCCAGTGTTTAGCGACCGCTTTTTCGTCATAGGCCAATGGCCCCTCAAAAAAGTACCGATGCTCGTTGTATAGATCTTGCGGAACCACCAGCCGCTCTTTAACAAGTGAAATGGCTAATTGAATGCGACCGCTATCAAATGCTTTCAAAGCCTCAGAAACGTCTTGACACATTTGAGCAAGTACCGCATCGTTTAAACGTTGCAGGTATTGTTGATTGAACCACTTTAGTTTTTCAACATCGAAACGGGCTCCGGCTTTCTGTATGCCGCTCATTGAGAACAGTCCAACCATTTCTTCAAGGCTTAATATTTCGTCTTCCGTCTTCGTGCTCCATCCGAGCAGCGCCAAAAAATTCATCAATGGCTCAGGCAAGAAACCGGCCTCTTTGAAGCCAGCGAATTCTTTCCAAGCGAGAGGATATACCGGAAACCCGCCGAGTTCTCCGTCGCGCTTACTCAATTTTCCTTTTCCGTCGGGCCGCAATATGAGCGGTAAATGGGCAAAGACGGGGGCCTGCCATCCGAATGCTTGATAGAGCAAATAGTGCAAAGGCAACGAGGGCAGCCACTCTTCACCGCGTATGACGTGAGTAATCTTCATGAGATGATCATCGACTACGTTTGCGAAATGATAGGTGGGCATTCCATCGCTTTTAAATAAGACTTTGTCGTCTAAAGTGTTACTATTTACCGACACCTGCCCTCTCACTTCATCAAAGACAGTGACATTTTGGTCAGGTATAATTTTGAAGCGCACCGCATAATTCGCGTTTGTAGCTAAAAGTCTCTTGACCTCTTCGTCTTGAAGGGTGAGGCTGTTCCGCATCTGAGTACGCGTCGTGCTGTCATAGCTGAAGTGCGATTTGTTTGCAACGGCTTCTTCTCTTTTGTACTCAAGTTCTTCGGGGGTATCAAAGGCATAGTAGGCATGCCCGTTTTCTAGAAGGGTTTCGATGTATGAGCGATAGATAGACATGCGCTCGCTTTGTCTGTAAGGGCCAAAGCTTCCGCCATGCAAAGGGCTCTCTTGTGGGGCGATATTAGCCCACGACAAACACTCTTGTATGTAATCTTCTGCTCCTTCAACAAATCGGGCCTGATCGGTGTCCTCGACGCGAAGAATAAATGTTCCGTTGTGCTGTTTTGCGAAGAGATAGTTGTATAGGGCTGTTCTTAGCCCCCCAATATGAAGTGGACCTGTTGGGCTTGGTGCAAAGCGTACTCTAACCGACATGGTTTTTCTTTTTTCAAAGGTAGCATTATCGAGAAGATCAATTGGTATCTTTGAACGATGGAATTGCAGGTTGTTTTTGATAACTTTCCTAAGACCACATTACCCAGGGCCTCATGGCTTGACCAGATGACGCAATGTTTGAGCCACTTGGGCATTCAGTCTCTGGTTGTTTTTAAATTTGTATCGGATGACGAGATGCTCGATCAGAACAAGACATTCTTGAATCACGATACGCTTACCGATATTTTGACCTTTGACCTCAGAGACACCCCTGCAAACGAGGTGAATATTTTGATTAGCACTGATCGCGTGGCTGATAATGCCAAGGTGTTTCGCGTTTCTTTTGAAAAAGAGCTTTTTAGGGTGATGTGTCACGGGTTATTGCACGTTTCTGGTTTTGGAGATAAAACTGACGAAGAGTCTCTTGAAATGCGAAAGCGCGAAGACGAACTTATAGATATGTTCCACGTGGAACCATAATTTATGTTTGAAGAATCATACGATGTCATTGTAGTGGGCGCAGGACATGCCGGGGCCGAGGCGGCTGCCGCTTCTGCAAACATGGGAATGCGCACGCTTCTCATTACCATGAACTTGCAGACTATTGGTCAGATGTCATGCAATCCGGCCATGGGAGGTATCGCCAAGGGTCAAATTGTTAGAGAAATTGATGCTTTAGGGGGATACAGTGGGCTGGTTAGCGACGAAAGCGCTATTCAGTTTAAGATGCTCAATCGCTCTAAGGGCCCGGCCATGTGGAGCCCTAGAACACAGAATGACCGCATGTTGTTTGCAGAGTCTTGGAGGCACCGTCTAGAAAGGACCCCTAATCTGGATTTCTATCAAGAAATGGTCACCGGTTTGTTGATCGACAAGGACTGTGTTGTGGGGGTTTCTACTACCCTCGGCATTCACATACGCGCGAAGAAAGTGGTTTTGACCAACGGAACCTTTTTAAACGGCCTCATTCATATCGGAGAGAAGAATTTTGGAGGTGGACGTGCCGGAGAAAAGGCCTCGTTCGGTATTACAGAACAGTTGGTGGATCTCGGTTTTGATGCGGGACGAATGAAGACCGGAACGCCTCCGCGAGTGGATAGTCGATCGTTGGATTATAGCAAAATGGTGCCGCAGCCAGGAGACGACGTACCCGGTCACTTTAGTTACCTTAAGGAGTTTACCCTAGGTCGCCAGCTCGATTGTCATCTGACCTATACTTCTGAAGAGGTCCATGACATGTTGCGGTCTGGGTTTGACCGTTCACCCATGTTTAATGGAAACATTCAAAGCATTGGCCCAAGGTATTGTCCTTCTATCGAGGACAAAATCAACCGCTTTGCAGAAAAGGATAGCCATCAAATTTTTGTGGAGCCAGAGGGTTGGCGCACTGTCGAAGTTTATGTGAATGGGTTCAGCACCTCCCTGCCCGAGGATGTTCAGTACGCGGCCTTGCGCAAGGTTAAGGGGTTTGAACAAGTGAAGTTCTTTAGACCGGGTTACGCCATAGAGTACGACTACTTTCCGCCCACCCAACTCAAGAGCACGCTTGAGACCAAGATTATTAAAGGGCTTTACTTTGCCGGACAAATTAATGGTACGACAGGTTATGAGGAGGCCGCCAGCCAAGGTATTATGGCGGGCATTAACGCCGCCTTAAGCGTTCTTGAGAAAGAACCTTTTGTGCTACGCAGAGACGAGGCCTACATTGGGGTGCTTATTGACGACCTGATTACTAAGGGCACGGAAGAGCCCTATCGGATGTTTACTTCTCGCGCAGAATATCGCACTCTGTTGCGGCAAGACAATGCCGACTTTCGATTGACCGAAATGTCATACAGGATGGGCCTTGCCAGCGACCAACGCATGCGAGTTATGGAGAATAAACGCGAACAAACTGAGGCGATGTTGGCGTTTTTTGAGCAGACCTCTTACGATTATATTGAAGCTAACGAAATGTTGTCGCGTTTAGAATCCGCGGCAGTGAAGCAAGACGACAAACTCAAGAAATTGCTTGCTCGCCCTAATGTGACGCTGTCTGAAATGAGGGCTCTAACACCTGTTCACGAATATTTTAATCAAAACCACCCAGGCCCTGACGCGGTTGAGCAGGTTGAAGTGACCATTAAATATTCGGGATACATTGATAAAGAGCGTGCGAATGCGGACAAGTTGATCCGACTTGAACACGTTAAAATTCCTGAGCATTTCAATTACGGCGAACTACGCTCTCTTTCATTTGAGGCGAGAGAGAAGCTACAGGCTGTTCGGCCTGAGACCGTTTCTCAGGCTTCAAGAATTAGCGGGGTTTCACCCTCTGACATCAGCATCTTGCTTGTTCATCTGGGCCGATAGTTCCACGTGAAACATTTTTAATGAAGGTCACAGATCATTTTTTAAGCAGCGAAGAGTTCGAACTAGTGTACGAGCCGCGCTTTAAGGCCTACAAGACTATACCGGCGCCTGTAGAGGTTCAAGCGTACTATGATTCTAAGGAGTATTTCTCGCACGCCAATAATGCTACTAGTATAGTAGCCAAGCTCTACGCTTTGGCTAAAGGCTTTCGAAACACCTCGAAGTGGAAGACGGTCTTAAGCTTTCTTGGTCGCCACTTCTCAGACGGACGCACTATTTCGGCACTGGATTTTGGCAGCGGTGACAACAGTTTTGTGCGCGCCGCCCCGCCTCGTGTTCACGCCATTGGGATCGATCCCTATACAGGGCACAACGCGACCAACCATTTCGATTCTTTAGCATCGTTGAGCGCTCAAGGCTTGAAATTTGACGTGATCACGCTTTGGCACAGTTTAGAACACACTCGTGACCCACTTCAAACCTTAAATGCGCTGATTGGGTTTCTAAAACCAGGCGGGCAATTGCACATTGCAGTGCCGAATTATACCTCTTGGGATGCCGCTTACTATGGTGCTTATTGGGCGGGATATGACGTGCCGCGTCATTTGTGGCACTTTTGTCCAGAGAGCTTCACGCTCATGAGCAAAGAGCTACAGTTAGAGATTCATGCGCAAACCCCCCAATGGTTTGATGGGTTTTATATTAGTTATCTCTCTGAGAAGTATCGAGGAGCGCGCTTTCCTCTTCTTTTGGGTCTAGGGCGCGCCCTGCGCGCCCTGATTACTCTCAAAGCTCTTCGGAACCCCTCTGCGATTCACGTTGTCATGAAAAAGCCTGTTTAAGGCCACGAGAGACCCGATCTTGCAAAAAACACCCCAGAGGTCGTCAATTAGAAAAAAGTACGCTAGATCGGCGTAAAATCAGCCCTAACAAATAAAGAAAATCTATTTTTTGTTTACAATTAATAGATAGTGCCTATAGTTGATAGCGCTCTATTAATACCCAGAACAAAATGGTCGGGATGAGATAAACGACAATCGTCATCGCTCCTGCATAATCTTTGGCAATTCGTTGGCCCAGCAAAAGAGAGAGAAGCGAAGCGGCAGATAAAATTCCTGAGATTTTTGCAAAACCAAAGTGGTGCACACGCGCAATTTCTGTGATTGCAAGTAAGGCTGAAATGGCGGCTCCAAGTTCTAATAGGGTGATGACGACCAGCATTATGGGTACGAGTTTTGACAAGACCGTCTTGGCGAAATGGCCTTGGAGATAAGCAAGCTCTCCTTTAAAGTGAATGATTTTGTCTAGGGCGCTCTGTCCAAAGACGATGAGAAAGAACAAGAGAATAATGTAAATCGAGGTCATAATCAATCTGGTTGACGTGCAGGCTGGTGAATGAGCTTAGTCATCTGTAGCGCCATATCAGCAAACAGCACTTTGGTGTTAGCATTTCGAGTGAGGTGGTATAAAGTTTTCTCAATCAGTTCAGTGAGGTCTAGTAGGTTCTCTTCATGTACAAACGGAGCAAATTTCTTGAGAGAGAAGTTATCGGCGAACTCCGTTTTATGTACTAGAGCTTCTGCCCCATATTGGATGAGCATTGCAGCGCGTATTTGGCTTTGAGCAAACCTTAAAAAATGCCGCTGACCCTCTTTAGAAAGCCCTGCTAATTTTTCTGACCAAGACAACAAGGTGATCACTTCAGAGGGATCATTTTTTACCTTGAAGGCCGCACGTACCCATTCGGCGAAAAGACGCTCAAATGGTAGGCTGAGGTCTTCTGCATGCATCAGGGCAAGCGCTTGACCAATACTGCCTTCAGCTTGGGCAGCGATCGATTCGGCCACATCGTGCGTTGCCCCCTTTTTTAATAAAACATCAATAACAACCTCAAGGGGCTCGGGGGGTATTGAAAATCGCTGGCAACGAGAAATGATAGTGGGCAAAAGCTGTTCTTCGCGCTGGGTGAGCAGTAAGAAGAGCGTCTTTTTAGGGGGCTCTTCAAGCACTTTTAGCAACTTATTCGCTGCTTCGGTGTTCATGCGTTCTGCCCCCCAAATAACGATGATTTTATACGGGCTTGAAACGGGCTTGAGCGCTACCTGTTTAAGGAGCTCTTTAACTACATCTACCTTAATTAGGGCCTCTTTGTCTTCTATTGATGCATGGGCATACCACTGGTCTAGTGATAAATAAGGGTTTTCTAGTACAGCACTGCGAAATAGGGTCATGAAGTCTCCACAGAGGGGATCCTTTTTTACTAAAGACGAGCTGTTAATCGGAAAAACAAAATGAACATCCGGATGCATGAGTCGACCAAATGCGTCAGGCCTACCTAGCAACTCGTTGACATACCACAGTGCAAGGGCTAGCGTACTGTTTGAATTTTGGCTCACAAAGAGCTGGGCGTGTGCCACACGATTTTCTACCAAGGCGGATTTCAGGCGCACTTTACTGCTTTGATATCCGTCAATCGTAGAAAAATCCATGTCTCAAAGATAGTATTTCGTTACTTTTGAAAGAATCAAAAAACACCATGCATGAACACGCTTGCCTCTTTTAACTTCTCTAATAAACGCGCCTTGATACGCGTAGATTTCAATGTTCCGCTAGACGCCGACTTCAAGGTTACTGATGCCAGTCGTATTGAAGCGGCCAAACCAACGATCATTCACATCTTAGAGCACGGCGGAAGCGTGGTGCTAATGAGCCATTTAGGTCGTCCGGATGGTCAGCCCAGCGAGGCCTTTTCTCTAAAGCATTTGGTAGATAAAATAGAAGAAATCATAGGTGTTTCGGTTCAATTTAGTCCGCAAACTATTGGCCCTGAAGCTGAGAAAATGGCAAGCGCTCTGGCTCCTGGACAAGTGCTGCTGCTTGAGAATCTTCGATTCTTCAATGAAGAAACAGACGGCGATGAGAATTTTGCCGCCGCCCTATCAAAGCTGGGAGACATCTATGTCAATGATGCTTTCGGCACGGCGCACCGGGCACACGCTTCCACTGCAATAATTGCCAAATTTTTTGCAGAGAATAAGTGCTTCGGAATGCTCATGGAAAAGGAAATTAAAGCCATTTCTCAGGTTCTTGAAACAGGAGAGCGCCCGGTTACTGCAATTATGGGGGGCTCAAAAGTGTCTTCAAAGATTACCATCATAGAAAACGTGTTACCCGCAATTGATCACCTGATTGTCGGAGGGGGCATGACGTATACTTTTGTGAAGGCCCTTGGCGGCGAGGTCGGCGATTCGATCTGTGAAAACGACAAGCTCGATCTGGCATTGCGTATTTTAGAAAAGGCCAAACAGCACAACGTAACTGTGCATTTGCCCGTTGACGTGGTGGCTGCTAATGATTTTGATGAGAACGCCCAGAAAAAGGTGGTAGACGTCAACGCTATTGAATCGGGATGGCAAGGACTTGACGCCGGACCAAAAACGTTAGCACAATTTGAAGAGGTGATTTTAGCATCGAAAACCATTCTTTGGAATGGTCCAGTAGGCGTATTCGAAATGAATGCGTTTGCTGAGGGCACCAAAGCTATTGGCCGTTTTGTTCAAGCGGCGACTGCTGCCGGCGCCTTTTCTCTGGTAGGCGGAGGAGACTCTGTAGCGGCGGTTAAACAATTCGGTTTTAGCGATAAAGTAAGCTATGTTTCTACCGGAGGCGGAGCAATGCTTGAAAGCCTAGAAGGAAAAACACTCCCTGGAGTAGCAGCCATTTTACAACCATAACGCATGATTAAAAAGGCACGGATATCATCGATCTTTTTGCTGTTTGCGCTTCAATTTAGTGTGGCTCAAAACGGCCCGAAATCGGCGATTCCTACCCAGCGCCTCAAAGATTTTGCAAACGCTTCGTTATACGCCGATCAAAAAAAGCTAAACTACAGCGTTCCGAACCTTCAGGCTGCGTTTGAATACGACTCGCTTTGGCTTGAAGAACTGGTAAAGGCGAGGGCATTATTTATCAACGGACCAACAGATATTTCTGGGCCTGTTCACAGCACACTTGAAACTGCTGAACTTAAGCAGCGTCTTGAAGTTCTGAATCAAAAAACCCCGTTTGATTTGGTGTATAGCCCCATTTTAGAGCGAGAGATCGCTCGGTATCTAAGGGGTGACGCCACGCTTATTCGCAAGATGATCGACCTAAGCGCGTTTTATTTTCCGCTTTTTGAAGAAGAGCTAGACAAGGCCAACCTTCCCCTAGAAGTAAAATACCTTGCTATTGTCGAATCGGCACTTGATCCGAAAGCCGAGTCTTATGTAGGAGCTAAAGGCCTTTGGCAATTTATGTATGCCACAGCGAAAATGTTTGGTCTTGAGATCAACAATTACGTCGATGAACGGATGAGCCCTGTGAAATCAACAAAAGCCGCAGTGGCCTACCTCAAACAACTCTATGGCATATTTGGCAACTGGGACCTTGCGTTAGCGGCCTACAATTCGGGGCCCGGAAATGTCTCAAAGGCGATCAGAAGATCGGGCGGATACACGAATTATTGGAACATCCGACCCTATTTGCCTAAGGAAACTGCCGACTACGTACCGCGGTTTTATGCGATTATGTATCTGTTTGAACATGCCGAGGCTCATAATCTCGGGGTCTCTAGCGTGCGCCGAACCTACTTTGAAACCGACACGGTTCACATTAAAGAAATGGTGAACTTTAAGCAACTTGCAGAGCGGTTACCCCTCAGTGAAGAACAGCTTTCGATGCTTAATCCTGAATACAAATTGAAAACAATTCCTTTTCAAGAGGATCAGGTGAGACCGCTACGGCTTCCGAAGGCTACTATGGGACTTTTTTTAAGCGCTGAGGCTCAACTCTATGCCGATGCAAAAGCGGCGCACGAAAGCAAAGAGCAGCCGCTTCCAGAGCTAATTAACGCTCCGGAACGCGTGCGTTATCGCGTACAATCAGGGGACGCCTTAAGCCTTATTGCCCGCCGCTATGGCGTCCAAGTCTCTCAAATCAAGGCTTGGAACAATCTCAAGGGCAATACGATTCAAGTGGGTCAGCGACTTGTCGTATATCCGAAACGCTATCCAAAATCATAAACAACAAGCAATGAAGAAAGCACTATTCGTTTTTCTAAGCGGCATCTGGCTTGTAAGTTGTGAGTCGAAAGAAGTCAAAAACTATTTGCCAGAATCAAATGGGCCTTTGAATGAGGTGATTGTGGTCAGTGATAACGATTTACTTGAAGGTGAAGCCGGAAACACGCTTAAGAGCTATTTGCTCGAACGGCAACTCGGCCTTGGAGTAGACGAACCCAAGCACGACATTCGTCACTTAACTCAAGACCTCTTTAAGGGGGCGATTATGCGTTCGCGGTCCGTGGTTTATATGCAGCTTGATACGCTTTCTCGAGCACACATCAAACGAGACATGTATGCGACTCCGCAGCACTTAGTGGTCGTAAAGGGGCGCAACACGCTCGAGTTAGTGCAGAACCTGAATCAAATCTTGCCTCAAGCCATGGACAGTTTTAGGGCAAGCGATCTGCGAACGGCCCAAAGTCGATTTTTGCGATCACGCTACACTGAACCAAGACTAAAGAAAGACTTTGGTATTGAACTTACGATTCCCTCGATTTATCGTCCGGCCAAGTTTACCGAAGATTTCTCATGGATTGATCGCCCTGTCGAGAATGGCAGCATGAACCTATTGGTGTACACCTTAAACGAGAATTACTTTGACGACCAGGACACTTTTTTGCAAGACCTAATCGCCATGCGAGATTCGATAGGTAAGGCGCACGTTCCTGGCCCAGACGTTGAAGGAGCGGTCACGTATTTACAAACCGAACCCATTTTCAGGCCTTATGTTTTTGCTTCTAAGGTAGGGGCGTTTAAAGCAGCTGAAATGCGCGGTATGTGGGATATCAACGGATATCCCATGGCGGGTCCATTTGTAACTTATGTGGTGAACGACACCATCAACAAGAGAAAAGTAGTCCTTGAGGGTTTTGTGTTTGCCCCAAACAAAGACAAACGCGACTACCTCTTTGAGCTTGAGGCAATCATAAAAACATTAAAGATTAGCGCCAATTAAGGGGCGCAAGACGCGTGCTCAACCTTAGTCTTTATTTGACTCAAGGTTTTTGTCTGCTTTGGTTTTATCCTCAGAAGAAGCGTCTTTGAATTCTTTAATTCCACTTCCAAGACCACGCATAAGTTCTGGAATCTTTTTGCCTCCAAATAGAAGCAAAATGATAACTACGACGAGAACGATTTGCCAAGGACCTACAAGACCTAAAGAAATTGCGAACGACATACAACGTATTTTATAGAAATGTAAATGTAGTAAAATTAAAGTGTTTAAAGGGCATCGCGTATATTTGTCTCTATGGCAAAGGCTCCTTCAGACCCACAAAAAGAGCGATCAAAACTCTTTGATACGTTCAAGCTTTTAGTGGTGAATGACGAAACCTTTGAAGAGGTTTACAGTCAGCGGTTGAGCCGATTGAATGCCTACATTATTATTGTTTTTGCCATTTCAACGGTGGCGTTTCTCACCTTCTTGCTCACAGCCACTACGCCGCTTCGCTATCTCGTGCCTGGTATCGAATCGGCAGAAGTGAAGCGTCAAGTGACCGCTTTAGCTGAAAAGACAGACTCTATTTACCAGGTAATGGAACGCAATAAGGGCTACTTAAATCAGTTGAGTAGTGTTATACGCGGAGAGGTGAGTTATGATGATTTACCCAAAGACAGCCTAATGGTTGACCAGCCACTTTCTATGAGCGAAGCTGTTTTAGAGGCGCGAAAGAATATTGCGATGTTGTCTTTGGAAAGTGAAGTGAGGCGTGAAGACCAGTACAATCCGCTGATTACTGAGGACAGTTTTGAAAACCTTATGTTTTATGTTCCGGTCGACGGAGTGATTTCTCAGACGTATGATCCTAGTGCAGATCATCTTGCTATCGATATTGCCGCCAAGACGGGCTCAGCCGTAAAAGCGGTTGCTGATGCTACGGTCATTCACGCAGAATGGTCTTCGGCCACAGGATACAACATGATATTGGTGCATCAAAACAATATGCTTTCAGTTTACAAGCACAACGGCGAGCTCTTTAAAAAGCAAGGCGACATCGTGCGTGGCGGAGAGGTCATTGCATTGGTCGGAAACACCGGAGAGCTCACCACCGGAGCCCATCTTCACTTTGAATTATGGAGAGGCGGAAAGCCGATAGATCCGCAAAACTATATTAACTTCTAATGAACCTGAAGGCCCTACTTGCAAAGCCGTATGCGCGCTGGCAAATTGCTCAAGAACAGCGCTGGATCCGACAACCGAAAGAGGCTCAAGAACGCGTATTTAAGCGTCTGATCGCTACCGCAGCAGCCACGGCATTTGGCAAGGACCACCGATTCGACCAGATTCGCACCCCAGAAGATTTTGCCCAGCGCGTGCCCATTCGTGATTACGAAGAACTTAAACCTTATGTAGAACGGGTTATTGCATCAGAGAAAGATGTGTTGTGGCCAGGCCACCCAGAGTATTTGGCCAAAACCTCAGGCACGACTTCAGGCGCCAAATATATCCCGATTACCAGGGCATCAATGGCTGAGCAGGTAAAATCTTCGAAGATGGCCTTGCTCAATTATATTGTTCAGCGCAATAGTGCCGAGTATGTCCGAGGAAAAATGATTTTCCTCCAGGGCAGTCCGGTGCTTGAGAAGAAGGGGGCCATCAAGATGGGAAGGTTATCGGGCATATCTGCGCATTACCTTCCGAAGTATCTCTTAAAAAATCGACTTCCTAGCTGGCAAACCAACATTATTGAAGATTGGGAAACCAAAGTTGAGGCGATTGTGGACGAAACGATCGCACAAGACATGACGCTAATAGCGGGGATTCCGTCATGGGTTCAAATGTATTTTGAACGCTTGGTTGCTCGAAGTAAAAAGCCTGTAGGCGAACTGTTTCCCAACTTTTCTTTGTTTGTTTATGGCGGGGTGAATTTTGAGCCTTATCGCCAAAAGTTTGAGGCACTCATTGGCCGTAAGGTAGATAGCATTGAGCTGTTTCCGGCCAGCGAAGGGTTCTTTGCCTATCAAGATCAGCTCGATGAAAGGGGGTTGCTACTTCAGCTCGATTCGAATATTTTTTATGAGTTTGTTGCTGCCGACGAATTTTATTCGGCCCAACCTAAACGGTTGACTATTGGCGAGGTGGCGCTTGGGGTAGACTATGCCTTGATTATCAGCTCAAACGCGGGTCTTTGGGCCTATAGTATAGGGGACACGGTAAGGTTTGTGTCGTTAGACCCCTATCGTGTGATTGTGTCTGGAAGGTTGAAGCACTTTATTTCGGCCTTCGGAGAGCATGTTATCGCTAAAGAGGTTGAAGAAGCGATTACAGTAGCCCTAAAAGAGGCGGGTCAAGACGCAGAGGTGGTTGAATTCTCGGTGGCCCCGCAAGTGAATCCTAACCCTCCGCACGATTTGCCTTATCACGAATGGTTGATTGAATTTGGAAAAGAGCCAGCCGATCTAGAGGCGTTTATGAGAGCGATTGACGCATCGATGCAACAGCAGAATGTATATTACAGAGACCTTATTGACGGAAAGGTGTTAAAACCAGCCGTACTAACCAAGATCCGCAAAGGAGGCTTTGAAGCGTTCATGAAGGCCGAAGGAAAGTTAGGGGGGCAAAATAAAATTAAACGGCTTGCGAATGACCGAGCAGTGGCGGATGGATTAACCCCCTATATAGCGCTATGAAGACTGTTGTAATTACAGGAGCCGCCGGATTCTTAGGTTCACACCTCACTGACAGAATGCTTTCAGAGGGGTTTCGAGTGATTGGCATAGACAATTTAATTACCGGAGACCTTAAAAACCTCGATCACCTAAAAAACGAGTCGCGCTTTGAGTGGGTAGAGCACGATGTGACCACGTATACCTCAGTCAAGGGCCCGGTAGACTGTATCTTACACTTTGCTTCACCTGCCAGCCCTATTGATTATCTCAAGATTCCTATTCAAACATTGAAAGTAGGGTCTTTAGGCACGCACAACCTTTTAGGAATGGCCAAAGAAAAGAAGGCTCGATTCATGATCGCCTCTACCTCAGAGGTTTATGGTGACCCATTAGAGCATCCGCAGTCTGAGAGTTATTATGGAAACGTAAACGCTATTGGCCCTAGAGGGGTTTATGATGAAGCGAAGCGTTTTCAAGAATCTATGACCATGGCCTACCACCGTGTGCACCATCTTGATACGCGCATTGCACGGATTTTTAACACCTATGGCCCCCGAATGCGTTTGAACGATGGAAGGGTAATTCCGGCGTTTATTGGGCAGATTTTGCGCAACGAACCCTTAACGGTCTTCGGTGACGGAAGTCAAACGCGATCGTTCTGCTTTGTAGATGATTTGGTCGAAGGGATTTTTAGGCTTCTCAATGCCTCGTATCACCTACCAGTAAATCTGGGGAATCCTGAAGAGACCACCATATTAGAATTTGCTAGAGAACTCCTTGAGTTCACCCAAAGTAAAAGTGAAATACGCTTTGAGCCGCTTCCTGTAGACGATCCGCTAAAGCGTCAACCCGACATTCGTTTAGCCATAGAGTTACTTTCATGGCAACCTCAAACACAACGCAAAGAGGGGCTCTCTAAAACGGTAGCGTATTTTAAGCAGCTCAGCCCCGAAGAGCTTAGACATAAAGAACACCGAACGTTTAAATAACAGCACGATGAATAAGCACCGCATATTAATTCTAGGATCAGGAGGACGAGAGCACGCGATGGCTCATAGTATAGCTAAAAGCCCCGCGTGCGAGGCGCTTTTTGTGGCTCCAGGAAATGCGGGGACCGCTCAAATAGCCCAAAATGTAGAGTTATCGGTAAGCGATTTTGGTCGCATAGAAGCCTTTTGTCTTAGCGCACAGATCAGTTTGGTGGTCGTCGGACCAGAAGTGCCCTTGGTTGAAGGGGTCGTCGATTATTTCAAACAACAGCCGAGCCTGTCATCGGTTCTGGTGGTAGGGCCTGATAAGGTAGCGGCGCAACTTGAAGGATCCAAAGATTTTGCCAAGGCCTTTATGACCAAATATGGAGTGCGAACCGCGGCATATGCTACGTTTACTAAAGAAACACTTTCAGAAGGCCTGGCCTTCTTAGACGAATTAAAGCCTCCGTATGTGCTAAAGGCAGATGGCCTAGCGGCCGGAAAGGGCGTTCTAATACTCCATGACTTAAGCGAGGCAAAGCTTAAACTGAACGCTTTTTTGAGCGAAGGTCTCTTTGGAGAGGCAGGAGCCAAAGTGGTGGTTGAAGAGTTTTTAGAGGGCATTGAATGCAGCTGTTTTGTAGCCATCGATGCCAACCACCAGTATCAGCTGCTTCCGTTGGCTAAAGATTACAAGCGCATCGGAGAACAAGATACAGGCCCGAATACTGGGGGTATGGGCGCAGTATCGCCGGTGCCCTTTGTAGACGCAGCCTTGAGCGCGCGAATTGTAGACGAAATTGTTATTCCTACAGTAGAGGGAATTCGAGCAGAGAAGTACCACTATCCGGGCTTTGTTTTTATCGGCCTTATGATTGTGCAAGGCACCCCGTATGTCATCGAATATAACGTGCGAATGGGAGATCCTGAAACAGAAGTCGTCTTTCCGCGTATTCAAAGTGATGCGGTTGAAATGCTTGAGGCCATGTGTTTAGGAACCCTTGAGCAGTATAAATTAGAGGTCACTTCAGAGTTTGCCACAACAGTTATTGCCGTCTCAGGGGGGTATCCAGACGCTTATGAAAAGGGAATGAAAATAAGCGGACTAGAAAAGGCTAGTGCGAGCCAGGTATTTCACGCCGGAACCACAATAAAGGACGATGAAATCGTGACAAGTGGCGGACGCGTTTTGGCAATTACTTCTTTCGGAGCGACTCTTCAGCAAGCCTTAGGTAAGAGCTACGCAAGCTTAGCGCATATAGCATTCGATAAGATGTATTATCGAAGAGATATTGGAAAAGACCTGATGTAGCAGGGGTTACAAGAAAGAGTGCGCCGAGTTTGATTGATCGTCGTCATTGGCGTCTTTGTACTTCTTGAGCTCGTTCATCCAATAGCCTCCGGCAGCGAATCCGACCAGAACAAAAAGCCAGTTGATGACGTTAGAAAGCCACCAGCTATCCATAAAACGCAAGAGATTATAAGGGATGAAGAGCACGTTTTCGAACAGTGCTGCGATGCCATAAAAAATAGAAGTCATCATGTCTCAACGATTTTTGACCCTTCAAAAGTACAGTTTATTGGCGGGCTTTCAAAAGCCTAAAGCAGCGAACAGCGCTAAATTTTGTCGCGTCGCTTGAGCAGCTTTTGCCAGTAGTAAGCGATGGGATTGCTGTATTTAAGCAGCTTCCATGGCCTACTGGAGTGGGGTTTATGAAGCACAGGGCTGTCAAACACGACGACATTCGTAAAGTTTAACTCAAGGGCTTTCTTTGAGATAAAGGTGTCATACCAGTCTTTGGTGTCGTCGAGAGCTTTAAAGTCAAAAGCCTTAAGGAGGTCTAAAGAAAGTAAGGTGCAACAAAAGCTAAGGCTGCGCTCGGTAACGCTGA
>JBJOGS010000064.1:0-4362 GCA_046048095.1 Bacteroidota bacterium | reverse complement strand
CGGACACTACGTAGCCGCAGAAAACGAAAATCCGCTAAGCATCATCACCGAAAAAGGCGATAAAATCGTGAGCATGCACCTTAAAGACCGTCAAAAACGCAGTAATGGCGGAGGCAACCTTATGTGGGGCACCGGAGACACCCCTATCAAAGACGTACTTCAGCTGATCAAAAAAGAAGGGCTGAAATTCCCCGTTACCATTGAGCTTGAATATGACATTCCTGAAGGTAGTGACGCCGTTCAAGAGGTCAAGCGCAGCTATGATTTCGTGAAAACCGCGCTTCAGTCATAGTTGAAGCTATCAAATCATATAAGGGCGCCATACGGTATATGGTGCCCTTATTATTTGTCACGAGCGCTGTCATACCATTTTATTTACTACATTTACCCGAATAGAATAACCCAAAAAGTCATGAAAAAAGCATTTTTACTACTACTGCCCTTTGTTATGTTCTCTTGCAAGTACTACGACGCTCAGTTTGATGAATTAACAAACATGATCGCATCGCTTGAGGCAGATAACAGAGCCCTAGAAAGCCAAATCGCAGCTGTTCAAGCTCAAGACGCACTTATCGCACAGTCTACTTCAGCTCGTTTAACCGAGTTCGCTGACGGAGTTTCTGCCGCCCTTGCCCAAATCGGCGCGGGTGTGACTCAAATCGGAGCTGGCGTTACTCAAGTGGGAACAGGTGTTACCGCTTCAGTTCAGATGCTTCAAGGCATTATGGCGAGTTTATCGCAGTTGACAACGGCTATCGCTAATGGTCAGGTGACCGCTGCTGAGATTAATGCGCAACTTGACGCACTTGAAACTTTACTCGAAGAAGTGAATAAGAATCTCGAAGATCACATGACACACACTAGTGGCGGATCGCACACTAGCGGAGGAGCATAGTTTCCTTTGTTGTTCAAACCAAAAAGCGCCCCAATGGGGCGCTTTTTTTATTCAATATCTTTTGGGCTCTTAATCCTGAATCGGAATGCTGAGTACCTCCTCTAGACCCTCTTTCCAGGGGCGCATGAGGTATCCAAATTGGTCGGCTAATTTCTCGGTAGAGAGCACCGAATAGGCCGGGCGCTTGGCCTTGGACACAAAGGCCGATGAATCTACCGGGGTGATATCATATTCAACCCCCAACCCCTCAGCGATCGCCGCCGCAAAATCGTACCAAGTGGTCGCGCCTGTATTGCTGATGTGAATGACTTCGGGTTTTAAAACTTCCTCGTGATTCGCCGCTAAGTAGAGTAATGCACGGGCGAGATCTAAGGCCGAGGTCGGCACTCCCCTCTGATCGTTTACCACCTTCAACTGCTGATTTGTCTCTAAGCGCTGACGGATGGTTTTATAAAAATTCTTGCCAAATGGCGAGTACAGCCATGAGGTGCGGGCAATAATACATGGCACCCCAGAGCTTAGCAACACTTCTTCTCCTTTTCTCTTTGTGCTTCCGTAAACCGATTGGGGATTCGTAGCATCATCCTCCTTGTAGGGTGCAACACCCTTTCCATCAAACACATAATCAGTCGATACATGAATCAAAAACGTGTTTAAACGTTCACAAACGCTTACTATACGCTCTACTGCTGTCACGTTTAGGGCATATGCCGCCTCGGGCTCGTCCTCGGCCAGATCTACTGCCGTGTAGGCCGCACAGTTGATCACCACCTCACACCTCGCAGTGCTGAGTTTTTCGTAAAGCCGTTTTTCATCTAATAAGTCAAGCTCCTCTTTACCGAAAAAAGCAAGTTCATTTTGACCGTCAGCTACATAGGCGAGCGAGCGGGCCAATTGCCCCGATTTGCCGATTACTGCGATACGCATTAAAAGGGAGAGTTTAGTTCTGCAAAACGTGGCTGATGCACGTCTTTCTCAGAGAGAATGCGCTCACCCAACGGAATTTGCCAATCGACCTTAAAATCATCGTAATGCACCCCTCTATCTGCGGATGCATTATAGTAAGCATCTACCTTATAAAAAACCGTAGCGGTATCACTAAGCACCGCATAGCCGTGTGCAAAGCCCTTGGGAACGAGCAGTTGCAGTTTATTTTCAGCAGACAGTTCCACGGCATAGGCCTGACCAAAGGTCTTAGAAGCAGAACGTAGATCAATGGCCACATCCAAGATACGACCTTCTAAAACCCGCAAAAGTTTGGTCTGCGCATAGGGAGGTTCTTGGTAATGCAGCCCGCGGATCACACCATAAGTCGATCTAGCCTCATTGTCTTGAATGAACTTTAATCCTAATTCTTCAAAAAAGCTAGCACGAAAGCTCTCCACAAAATAGCCACGGGCATCGGCATGCACGGTGGGTTCTAAAAGAAAGAGGCCCTCGAAAGGCGTGGCAATTTGGTTCATTGCACCAGAGATTTTAAATAGGCACCGTACTCATTGGCCTGAAATAATTCCGCACGTTTTAATACTCCTTTCTTATCTAGAAGACCTGCCTCGTAAGCGGCCTCTTCAATGCATCCGATCTTAAATCCTTGACGGTCTTCAAGTGCTCTTACATAATCAGTTGCCTGATAAAGCGACTGTACGGTACCTGTATCGAACCAGGCATAGCCGCGGCCCAAGGTTTCGCAGTGTAGTTCACTTGAAACTAGGTAATGTGCATTCACATCGGTGATCTCCAGTTCTCCACGATCCGATGGCTTCATATTCTTGGCTACCTCAATCACCGAGTTGGGATAGACATAAAGGCCGGTCACTGCAAGGTTTGATTTAGGTTGAATAGGCTTCTCTTCGATAGATAATATCCGGCCACTCTCATCCTTTTCAATCACCCCATAGCGCTGCGGATCTTTCACCTGATAGGCAAACAAAGTCGCAGTAGTCGTTGAACGCTCGATGGCTGATTTTAATAGCGTAGGCAGATCACTGCCGTAGAATATGTTATCCCCCAGAATCAAGGTACACGCATCACCACCAATAAAGTCTTCAGCTAGTATAAAGGCCTGCGCGATCCCTTCAGGTCGGGGTTGTTCGATATAAGTAAATCGGGCACCTAGGTCGCTCCCGTCTTTTAAGAGCTTTTCAAATCCTGGTAAATCTTCAGGAGTAGATATAATAGCGATATCGGCGATCCCTGCACGCAAGAGTACCGAGAGTGGATAGTAAATCATGGGGACATCATGAACCGGAAGCAACTGCTTTGAAATGCCCATTGTAATCGGGTACAGTCGTGTTCCTTTTCCTCCAGCTAGGATGATTCCTTTCATAGACGCTAAATTACCCAAAATTGAAGCATTAACGGTACTTCTCGCAGTACCAAGCTACGGTTTGTCGAAGACCATCTTTCAGGTCGGTCGAAGGTGTCCAACCTAAAGATTCAGTTAAATTAGAATGATCAATGGCATACCTGAAGTCATGCCCTTTGCGATCGGTTACAAAAGAGATTAACGGCTCACTATGCCCCTTGGCGTTGCCAAGTGCCTCATCGGTGAGTTCGATAAGCAAGTTTACGAGATCTAAATTAGACCGCTCAGCGTCTCCGCCAATGCAGTAGGTCTCTCCCACTTGTCCGCTGTGAAAAATGCGATCAATCGCGGCCACATGGTCTTTTACATAGAGCCAATCTCTAACGTTTGATCCGTCTCCGTAGATAGGAATGGGTTTTTGATTCACAATGGAGCGAATGACCGTTGGAATCAATTTTTCATCATGCTGAAAGGGACCGTAATTGTTCGAACAGTTTGAGATCACCACCGGTAAGCCGTAAGTATGGTGGTAGGCACGTACAAAATGATCTGAGCTCGCTTTGGAGGCCGAATAGGGCGAACGTGGATCATATGCAGTACTTTCTTTAAACTGCCCCGTTACTCCTAAGGCGCCGAACACCTCATCGGTAGAGATGTGGTAAAAAAGATGGTCCTCACCGGCCATCCAGTGAGTGCGAGCGGCTTCTAATAGATTGAGTGTACCCATCACATTGGTACGCGCGAACAGTAGCGGATCGTTTATCGAATTATCTACGTGCGATTCAGCTGCCAGATGAATGATGTGGGTAAATCCGATGCCGGTAAAAAGCTGATTGAGTAGCTCGGCATCGTTCAGATCGGCCTTAATAAAGTTGAAAGACTCCAGCGCTTCAAGCTCTTCGATGTGCTCGTATTGCGCCGCGTAAGAAAGGCTATCCAGACAGTAAATCTCATACTCCGGATAGGTCTTACAGAAATGATGCAACACATGCGCACCAATAAAACCTGCTCCACCCGTGATAAGTAGTTTCATCTACGCCTCACCCTTTTTGATAGAGCTCAGAATCTCCGCTGCCGGTTCACGCACTAGCACATAGCCTGTAGAAAGCACGATTCCTAAAAAGGTCCAGATGACCACGATAAGGCTACGCTTGGGTGCGGA
>JBJOGS010000063.1:0-4836 GCA_046048095.1 Bacteroidota bacterium | reverse complement strand
TGCGAGATACCTTTTAGCGTACATATAAACGGGTGTAGCTCAGTTGGTAGAGCACTGGTCTCCAAAACCAGGTGTCGGGAGTTCGAGTCTCTCCTCCCGTGCAAAGGTTCGGCGCTTGCGCCCTTATTAAAAAAGAAGATGATTACATATATCAAAGCATCATTAGAAGAACTTAAGAACAACGTTTCTTGGCCATCGCGTGAGCAAGCCTCTAATCTTATGGTAGTGGTTGCTGTATTTTCATTGATTTTCGCTTTGATGACCTGGGGAATAGACACGGTGTTCAGTCGTCTGATTCAGGTGTATTTCGATCTATTGAAGTAAGAAGGTATGGCTGAAGTGGCAGACAAAAAATGGTATGTAGTACGCGCAGTTAGCGGACAAGAGCATAAGATCAAGGGGTACATTGAAACTGAGGTAGAACGCCAAGGTTTTAAGGATTACCTCGAAGAGGTCTTGGTTCCTACTGAAAAAGTAGTTCAGATTCGCAATGGAAAGAAAATTCAAAAAGAGCGCACCTATTTTCCGGGCTACATCATGGTGAAGGCCAATTTAGCCGGTGAGATGGTACATATCATTAGATCGATCACGAATGTGATTGGTTTTTTAGGTGAGACTAAAGGGGGAGATCCCGTGCCACTCAGAAAATCAGAGGTGAATCGCATGTTAGGTAAAGTGGATGAATTATCACTTACTGCAGACGATGTTGCGATTCCTTTTATTATTGGTGAAACCGTTAAGGTAATTGATGGTCCGTTCAATGGTTTTAATGGAACCATAGAAAAAATTAATGAAGAGAAGCGCAAGTTAGAGGTGATGGTGAAGATTTTCGGTAGAAAGACACCTTTAGAATTGAGCTATCTACAAGTTGAGAAAATTTAAATGTTACAACGATAAGTCGCATTGTTGCATAGCTTCCAAATGTGCAACGGCAATTTTAAACATGAATCATGGCAAAAGAAATAGGTAAAGTAGTTAAGCTACAAGTTAGGGGAGGTGCTGCGAATCCATCGCCACCGGTTGGACCCGCCTTAGGTGCCGCTGGTGTCAACATCATGGAGTTCTGTAAGCAGTTTAATGCAAGAACCCAAGATAAGGCAGGTAAAGTATTACCTGTGGTCATTAGCGTATATACCGATAAGTCGTTTGACTTTGTGGTAAAAACACCTCCGGCGGCCATTCAGCTCATGGAAGCAGCAAAAATTAAAAAAGGTTCTGGAGAACCCAACAGATCAAAGGTGGCTAGTGTAAACTGGGATCAGATCAAAACGATTGCAGAAGATAAAATGGTTGACCTTAATGCGTTTACCGTAGAGTCTGCGATGATGATGATCGCCGGTACTGCTCGATCAATGGGGATCAAAATTTCAGGACAAAAACCTTTTTAATTGAATCGACTTAAGTTATGGCAAAATTGACGAAAAAACAGAAAATCGCACGTGCTAAAGTCGATCAAGGCAAGCTCTATTCTCTTAGAGAAGCCGCTGCTTTAGTAAAAGAAATCACCAACGTAAACTTTGATGCTTCGGTAGACATCGCTGTTCGATTAGGTGTAGATCCACGTAAGGCGAATCAAATGGTTCGCGGAGTGGTGACCCTACCTCATGGTACAGGTAAAGATGTTCGTGTACTAGCTTTAGTTACTCCTGATAAGGAAGAAGAAGCGAAGTCAGCAGGAGCAGATTATGTAGGACTTGACGACTATCTAGACAAGATTAAATCGGGTTGGACAGATGTTGATGTGATCATCACTATGCCTAGTGTTATGGGTAAATTAGGCCCTTTAGGTCGCGTGCTTGGTCCAAGAGGGTTAATGCCTAACCCGAAAACTGGTACCGTAACCATGGATATAGCTAAGGCTGTTTCTGAGGTTAAAGCGGGTAAAATTGATTTCAAGGTTGACAAAGCGGGCATTGTGCACGCCGCAATCGGAAAAGTGTCTTTTGACGCTGAGAAGATTGAAGGTAATGCCAAAGAAATTATCGACACCTTGAATCGTATGAAGCCAGCGGCTGCAAAAGGGGTGTACATGAAGAGCATCTACCTTTCATCAACTATGAGCCCGAGTGTTCCTTTAGACGTAAAGGCGCTTTAACACACCTTAAGAATCAATCGTATGACTAGAGAAGAAAAAGCACAAGTAATAGATCAGTTGAAGGAAACCCTTGCGTCGAGTTCAACGATCTATCTTGCAGATATCTCAGGATTAAATGCAAGTGCCACTGCCGAACTAAGACGGGCCTGTTTTAAGGCTGGTATTAGCCTTTCAGTGGTTAAGAATACCTTGCTTGAAAAAGCAATGGAGGCTTCTGATAGAGATTTTGGGGATTTGACTAGTGTACTAAAGGGTGAGACATCGCTAATGATTGCTCAAACCGGAAATGCACCTGCTAAATTGATCAAGACCTTTAGAAAGAATTCTAAAAGACCGTTACTCAAAGGGGCTTTTGTGGAAGAGGCAATCTACATTGGAGATAATTACCTCGATGCCCTTGTAAGTATCAAGTCTAAAGATGAGGTGATCGCAGACGTTATTGCTCTGCTACAGTCACCTGCTAAGAATGTGATCTCTGGCTTGAAATCAGGCGGAGGCAAATTGGCAGGTATTGTAAAGACCTTGTCTGAACGTTAATTTGTACGCACTCAATACTCAATATTTTAAACTTTATTAAAACGATAGAAAATGGCAGATTTAAAAGATTTTGCAGAACAACTAGTTAACCTTACCGTTAAGGAGGTGAATGAATTGGCAGCTATTCTTAAAGAAGAATACGGCATTGAGCCTGCTGCTGCAGCCGTTGCTGTAGCCGCTGGTGGTGGTGCTGGTGCTTCTGAAGGAGCAGCAGCTGAAGAGAAAACAGAATTCGATGTAATTCTTAAAGATGCTGGAGCTAGCAAATTGGCTGTAGTAAAACTAGTTAAAGAACTAACTGGCCTTGGATTAAAAGAGGCTAAAGAAATCGTAGATAGCGCTCCTAAAGCGGTTAAAGAAGGAGTTTCTAAAGACGAAGCTGAAGGTATCAAAAACTCTTTAGTAGAGGCTGGTGCTGAAGTTGAGCTTAAGTAATTCTACTGTTCTAACTACTTAAGGTAAAGGCCTTTCCAATGCTTCCATTGGTAAGGCCTTCACCTGTTTTTATTCATTTTATAAATTGTCCGTTCAATGTTGTCGAATCAGACCGAGAGAGTAAATTTTGCTTCCGCTTCTAGCATTCCTGAATATCCAGATTTTCTTGATATTCAAATCAAATCTTTTCAAGACTTCTTTCAACTTGAAACCAAATCGGATGCACGCGAAAACGAAGGGCTGTTTAATACCTTCATGGAGAATTTTCCAATTACTGACACGCGCAATCAATTTGTGCTGGAGTTTTTGGATTATTTCGTCGATCCTCCGCGTTACAACATTCAAGAGTGTATTGAACGAGGATTGACTTACAGCGTTCCGCTCAAGGCACGACTAAAGCTCTACTGTACGGATCCAGAACACGAAGATTTTGAGACGATTGTTCAAGATGTGTACTTAGGTACCATCCCCTACATGACACCCTCAGGCACTTTCGTTATCAATGGAGCCGAACGTGTGATTGTTTCTCAATTGCACCGTTCTCCTGGAGTGTTTTTTGGTCAATCGATTCACGCCAACGGAACCAAGCTTTATTCAGCTCGTGTGATTCCTTTCAAAGGATCATGGATTGAATTTGCTACGGATATTAACGGGGTCATGTATGCGTACATTGACCGTAAGAAAAAATTACCTGTAACCACGCTTTTCAGAGCAATCGGCTTTGAGCGTGATAAAGATATTTTAGAAATTTTTGACCTATCAGAAGAGGTGAAAGTTTCAAAAACTGGGCTCAAGAAAGTTCTTGGTCGCAAACTTGCCGCACGTGTTTTAAATACGTGGCATGAAGATTTCGTGGATGAAGATACAGGCGAGGTAGTTTCTATCGAGCGCAATGAAATTATTTTAGATCGCGACACCATTCTTGAAAAAGAGCACCTCGATCAAATTGTTGAAGCGGATGTGAAGACCATTTTGCTTCACAAAGAGAACAATGCGCAATCTGAATACGCCATTATTCACAACACCCTTCAAAAAGATCCTACCAACTCTGAAAAAGAGGCTGTAGAACATATTTACCGTCAGCTGCGTAACGCTGAACCACCCGATGAAGAAACCGCGAGAGGAATCATCGACAAGTTGTTCTTTTCAGATCAACGCTACAATTTAGGTGAAGTAGGTCGTTACCGGATGAATAAAAAACTAGGTCTTGATATCGGAATGTACAATCAAGTATTGACCAAAGAAGATATCATCACCATCATTAAGCACCTTATTGAGTTGATTAACTCAAAGGCTGAGATTGATGATATCGATCACTTGTCAAATCGTCGTATTCGCACCGTAGGAGAGCAGTTGTCACAACAGTTCGGAGTGGGATTGGCCCGTATGGCTCGAACTATTCGTGAGCGTATGAACGTTCGTGATAACGAAGTGTTCACCCCGATCGATTTGATCAATGCAAAGACGTTGTCTTCAGTAATCAACTCGTTCTTCGGAACCAACCAATTGTCTCAGTTTATGGATCAAACCAATCCGCTTGCTGAGATTACGCACAAGCGTCGTCTTTCAGCACTCGGACCAGGTGGTCTTTCAAGAGAACGTGCTGGATTTGAGGTGCGTGACGTACATTACACACACTACGGTAGATTGTGTCCGATTGAAACTCCTGAAGGTCCAAACATTGGTTTGATTTCTTCACTTTCAGTATTCGCTAAGGTGAATGCCATGGGCTTCTTGGAGACTCCGTACCGCAAGGTGTCGAATGGGAA
>JBJOGS010000062.1:0-4079 GCA_046048095.1 Bacteroidota bacterium | reverse complement strand
CAGGTAGGCACGTATCGTGAGATTGAGACGGGAACCGAAATCATAAGAACTGGAGAGTACATCAAGAGTATTCCGCTCTTATTATCCGGAGCCATCAAAGTCATTCGAGAATACGACGACGGAGAAGAATTACTCCTGTACTATGTAGAAGAAGGCAATACCTGTTCTATGTCGATGAGCTGTTGTGTAGAGCAACGCAAAAGTCAGATTAAAGCAGTGGCCGAATTAGAAACGCTGCTGATCATGATTCCGATCAAAAAGATGGAAGAGTGGCTCGGACGCTATCAGAGTTGGCGCACTTTTGTCTTCTCAAACTACCAAAACCGCATCGAAGAAGTGTTACAGAGTCTTGAACGCGTGGCCTTTGAGCGCCTCGATGAGCGCCTAGAAGATTACCTCAAAGAAAAGGCGCGTATCAACAATGAACATTCAGTCTTTCAAACGCACAAAGAGATCGCCGAAGAACTGCATAGCTCAAGGGTGGTTATTTCTCGATTGCTAAAAAAATTAGAACAGATGGGAAGTATTAAGTTACACCGCAACCACATCGAACTCGTCAACCTTTAAAAACCATCAATGAAGCTTAAATCGCTCATTCCAATTTTAGAATGGCTTCCTCATTATAAAAGAGCACATCTAGGAGGTGATCTTTCTGCCGGGATCACGGTTGGAATCATGCTTATTCCTCAAGGCATGGCCTATGCCATGATTGCCGGACTGCCTCCCGTATTTGGTCTTTACGCTGCCTTAATTCCGCAAGTAGTATATGGCATTCTAGGCACCTCACGTCAACTCAGTGTGGGGCCAGTAGCTATGGATTCGCTGCTTGTAGCAGCCGGTTTAGGCGCACTTTCACTATCAGGTATTGAAGAATACATTACCATGGCCGTGTTCTTGGCTTTATTTATGGGTCTCATTCAGTTTTTGCTTGGATTGATTCGGATGGGCTTTTTAGTAAACTTTCTTTCAAAACCGGTAATTAGCGGGTTCACTTCTGCTGCGGCCCTGATTATAGGGCTAAGCCAACTCAAGCACCTGCTAGGCACTCAAATCGAACGGAGCAATCAGATTCACACCCTGTTATTCAACGCGTTTAAAACGATCGATCAAACCCAATGGGTTGCGCTACTTTTTGGGATAGGCGCCATAGTGGTAATTAAAACCTTAAAGCGCATCCACAAACGCATTCCCGGGGCACTCGTTGTGACCGTGTTAGGTATCGTGATCACTTATGTATTTAGACTCGATCAATTGGGCCTATCCATCGTTCAAGAGGTGCCATCAGGGCTTCCGGACTTTTCTATTCCGACTGTGGGTCAAGAACGTTTAGCTGAATTGTTTCCCATTGCCATGACTCTAGCGCTAATCGCCTTTATGGAGGCGATATCCGTGGCTAAAGCCGTTGAAGAAAAGCATAAAGTAAATGAGGTGAGGCCGAATCAAGAGCTGATCGCACTCGGTCTCTCAAACATTATAGGGTCGCTCTTTCAGTCGTATCCAACTACCGGCGGATTCTCGAGAACTGCAGTCAACGATCAAGCAGGAGCCTCATCAACTTTGGCCTCGTTCATAAGCGCAGCTATCGTAGGGCTCACCCTTCTATTTCTTACCCCTCTATTCTATTACCTACCGAACACGGTTCTTGCCGCCATCATCCTAGTTGCCGTATTTGGACTCATCGATATCGACTATCCAAAAATCCTATGGAAGAACCGAAAAGATGAATTCGCATTGCTGATGGTCACCTTCTTACTGACTCTGACTTTAGGAATCAAAGAGGGCATTCTCTACGGTGTACTGCTCTCACTTTTACTACTGGTTTACCGAAGCTCTAAGCCGCACTTCGCGGTTTTGGGCCGGGTAAAAAATAGTCCCTATTACAGAAACATCAAGCGGTTTCCTGAAGAGGTTGAGATCGACCCAGAAATCGTACTATTTCGATTTGATGGGCAGATTTACTTCGGCAATAAAGACTATTTTAAAAACAGTTTACTCGAAGTACTTAAAGCGCGGGGTGAAAAAGTAAACACAGTAATCATCAATGTAGAACCTGTGAATTACATTGATAGCTCAGCGGCCTTCATGCTACATCAACTTTTTGAAGACCTTGCACGACGAAACATACGCGTTTTGATGGCAGGCCCCATTGGACCCATTCGAGATATTTTACGCCGAAGTGGTATTGTTGAACTGCTAGGTAATGAGGCTTTCTTTGAGAACACACATAGCGCCTACCTCTCGGTAAAAGAGAATTATGAGGCCGAAGCAGTAAGCAAGAAAATAGCATTAGAGTCGCAATCCAAGAATGTGTAACTTGAGTAACAAATTTAGAAATATGGGCGCTGTACTTTAGCCTAACTAAAACAAAAACAACTTATTATGAAGATAGAACAGATATATACCGGATGCTTAGCTCAAGGAGCCTATTACATTGAGAGCAATGGAGAGGTGGCGATTATCGATCCGCTGCGCGAGGTTCAACCGTACCTCGATAAGGCGAAGGCCGACAAAGCCACGATCAAATACATCTTCGAAACACACTTTCATGCTGATTTTGTGAGTGGGCACGTGACCTTAGCGAAAGAGTCAGGCGCACCGATTGTTTACGGTCCAAACGCGAATCCAAGTTTTGAGGCCATCATTGCGAAAGACGGTCAAGAATTTAAACTAGGAGACGTTTCAATCATTGTGTTGCACACTCCGGGTCACACCATGGAGTCTACCACTTACCTGCTCAGAGATGCCTCAGGTAAAGACCACGCCATTTTTAGCGGAGACACCCTCTTCTTAGGAGACGTAGGTCGACCTGATTTAGCACAGAAAGCGGCAGACATGACTCAAGAGCAACTTGCAGAGACGCTCTATGATAGTTTGCGCACCAAAATTATGCCATTGGCTGATGACGTAACTGTTTATCCTGGTCACGGAGCAGGTTCAGCCTGTGGAAAAAATATGATGAAAGAAACCGTCGACACGCTGGGAAATCAAAAGAAGATGAACTACGCCTTGCGCGCCGATATGACTAAAGCAGAGTTCGTTAAAGAAGTGACCGACGGATTGCTTCCTCCACCCCAATACTTTCCGCTTAACGTGAAGATGAACAAAGAGGGTTACGATCATTTTGACGAGGTCTTAGAACGCGGATCACGCCCATTGTCTCCAGAGGCCTTCGAAGACGTGGCCAACCAAACAGGAGCCATCGTATTGGATGTACGTCATGAAAGCGAGTTTGTTAAAGGTCACATTCCACGCTCTATTTTTATTGGCCTTGATGGAAGTTTCGCCCCTTGGGTAGGAGCCCTTGTCGCTGATACTGAACAACCTCTTTTACTCGTAACTCCTGAAGGACGTGAAGAAGAGACCATCACTCGTTTAGCTCGTGTCGGTTTCGATAACACCTTGGGCTACCTTGAAGGTGGATTCAGTAACTGGAAAAAATCAGGTAAAGAATACGATTCGGTTAGCAATGTGACCGCAGAAGAGCTCAAAAAAGAAATGGCTGACAAAGAGGTCGCTATCTTTGATGTGCGCAAAGAATCTGAGCATTATGCCCACCGCGTTCCGGATTCAAAAAACACACCATTAGACTTTATCAACAACCATTTAGCTGAATTTCCAGAGAACGGCATTTTCTATATGCATTGTGCCGGAGGATACCGCTCAGTGATTGCCGCCTCAATTCTTAAAAGTCGAGGAATTCATAATATGATCAACGTTGAGGGTGGATTCAAAGCCATAGAGGCCGCCGAAATCAAACTCACCGATTACGTATGTCCTTCGACGATGCCCTCGGCATAGGTCTATAACTTTTTATTTTTCAAACAACCCTTTGCTTGTGTAACCTCAGTTACATAAGTAAAGGGCTATTTTTTTGTACATTACTAGAACCTAAACACTTAACTAATACTTAAACAGATGTCTAAATCATTTGAAATCCTCATCGTTGGAGCGGGCACTGGTGGCTTAATGACTGCTGCTAGAATGCGCAAACTAGACAAGTCGTTATCTATCGGAATAATCGATCCGGCCGACACCCATTATTACCAGCCCGCCTGGACTTTGGTTGGCGCTGGCACCTT
>JBJOGS010000061.1:0-2555 GCA_046048095.1 Bacteroidota bacterium | reverse complement strand
CCATAGATCTGCACCTGATTCCACTTCAAGGATACACCCATCAATCAAGCTATTCACTTCCCATCAAGCCCTCTCCAAACCTACCCAACGATCACGCGATCGCATGGTACCCTACTTTGGGCCTATTTGAGGGCACCGAACTCAATGCCGGAAGAGGCACTACGCATCCCTTTGAGCGTTTTGGATCTCCTCACCTTGATCCTGCCAGCTACCCATTTAGCTACGTACCACAAGCGATGCCCGGAGCCCAATATCCGAAACACAAAGATGTCCTATGTTACGGGCTAGACCTCAGCAATACGGCAGCCCCCGACCACGTCTGTCTCGATTACCTCATACAGAGCTACACCCAACATACGGGTACATTCTTCAGGCCCGCTTCCTTTGCGATGCATAGCGGCAGATCAGAGTTACAAGGGCAGATCGAATCAGGAATGAGCGAAGAAGCAATTAGAGCGAGCTGGAGCAGCGAGCTTGAAGACTTCAAACGAATCCGCCAAAAGTACTTGCGCTACCCCTGAAGCCCCGTATATTTGCGGCATGAATCCTAATTACGATGGTCAACTGCCTGTGATGGAATCGTTTTATACGATTCAAGGAGAAGGCCACTTTCAAGGTACTGCTGCACATTTTATTCGCCTAGGCGGATGCGATGTAGGTTGTCATTGGTGTGATGTAAAAGAGAGCTGGAAGATTCATCCCCAATGGTTTACCCCTATCGGGGCCATTGTCAAACAAGTCGATCAACGTGCAAAAATCGTTGTAATTACAGGCGGAGAACCCCTCATGCACTCATTAGATTCGCTCACCCAGGCACTAAAGCAGCGCGGATTCAGAACACACCTAGAAACTTCAGGAGCCTACCCGTTAAGTGGCGACTGGGATTGGATTTGCTTATCACCCAAAAAATTCAAAGCACCACTTGCCGAAATCTATGCTCGAGCGAACGAACTCAAATGTATCGTTTACAATAAAAGCGACTTTGAATTTGCACAGAACGAGGCTCAAAAAGTAACTGAGCAGTGTTTGCTTTTACTTCAACCCGAATGGGAAGTCAGAGATAAAAGGATGCCTCAAATGACTGATTTCGCGTTGGCCCATCCGCAGTGGAAAATCACCCTGCAAACCCACAAGTATTTAGGTGTTCGTTAATCGGCTATTTGTGTATTTTTGCCCCATGAAAAAAGGCCTCCTACTGGGTTTCATCACCCTTGTTCTTGCTAGTTGCAGCTCACAGAATGACACTTTAATGAGTGAAAATCAAATCGGTTCACTTCAAGCCACCGACAGCATCGAAGTGGCAGCAGCATCATTTACCTCAGACTCTATAGCCTACGAACGGCTAGAAACAGGGCAGCTTGTCGGCTTTTCAGTGTTTTCAAATAGCGAAAAGAAAAAACTTCAATTCAAGGGCAACCTAGATCAAGGTATTGAAGTCGTTCAAGTCTTCGATTCGTTTTACAAATCGAAAAAGGGCATCGGTGTGGGAAGTAGCATAGCCGATCTTAAAAAAGCCTACACCATTGAACAGGTCATACCTTCGATTAAAAGTATATCGATCTATGTCAAGGAGTCTCCACTTCTTTTTTTAATAGATCGAAGCGAACTCTCTGAAAATCTGAAGTACAGTTTTGACCCTATCGACCCCATACAACTTCCGGCTGAAGCGCTGATTAATCAGGTGATTATCAGCTGGTAATATGGGTAGGCTCTTACAAATCGTCTTGCCTAAACTACTTGGAATTTCTTTCAATATTGTCGCCCTTTTCTCGACGTCAAAAGCAGGAATTCTAGCGATGCAAACCTTTGCCAAAGTGCGCCGAAGCCAACTGCGCCATGGCAAATCTATTCCGCTATTAGAACAAGCAAAGAGCGAAACACTCGCTGTTTCAGGCATGCAAATACAAGCCTATCACTGGCCAGGAAAAAAGGCGCGCGTTTTGCTTTTACACGGATGGGAAAGCAACACCAATCGATGGAGAAACCTCATAGAGGTGCTTAGATCGGCCGAATATGAACTCTTTGCCATAGACGCACCGGCGCACGGTCACTCGACAGGCACCTACCATTTATTACCTGACTATGTGGAGGCGGCCCATCGCATGGTAGAAAAACACAGCATTAGCCACCTCATCGGGCACTCAATGGGCGGAATGGCTATTATGTATCTGCTCTACAAATACCCAGACAACTCTGTGAACACTTTTATTACCCTCGGCGCCCCAGCAGATTTTTCTCTGATTGTATCGGGATACCAAAAAAGAGTTCCGTTTAACGCCGCGGTCTACCGGGCCTTAGATGAACAAATGAAAAAATTGATAGCTCTGGATATCGCTTCTTTTTCAAGTGTCAACTTCGCGAAGCACATCCGTCAGAAAGGACTCATCATGCACGACAAGAACGACCAAACGATCCCCTATAGTCAGTCTATTGCGGTTCACAATGCATTAACCAATGCCGAACTCGTTCTGACTGAAAAAAATGGACATTCAATGCATCAGAGTGAAGTTTGTGAGAAAATCAGCTTATTTTTAGCTTCAAACTGAACCCCTATG
>JBJOGS010000060.1:0-5174 GCA_046048095.1 Bacteroidota bacterium | reverse complement strand
GGGTAACGCGATAGGCCTTGGGGTGTTTGGTCTTCAGCATCGGTTTCGCCTACTGCGCTTTTCAAACCCCAAAGAGTATTATGTAGAATACATCCCTGTAAAGCTCTATGCTTTAGAGGTAATGGCTTTAAATCTGTCGGTATTTGCTCTTTGCGCCTTCGTACTTTGGGTCGTTTCTCGAATTGCCATACGTATGAATATTTCAAGACTGATTCGAGCGTAGCGCTAAAAAAGTGGAGCCGGAGGGGTTCGAACCCTCGTCCAAACAAGCAACTCAAACGCTTTCTACATGCTTATTCACTGAAGAATGTTCGGGAGGAAGCTGACCAGTGACCTTCTACTGACCTCCTTAGCTTCTTTGTTTTAAATACCTTGCGAAGCGAAAGGTATTCGTTGTTGACTTTGATGGTGCCTCTTGAAAGAACGCCGCCAACAAGGGCTTTCTAGAGACATTTAGCTCTCTCGCCTCGCGAGACTAGGCCAAATCTTACTGTAATTCAGATTATTAGGCAGCTAAAGCGTAGTTATTTTCGCCATTTAAAATGGTTGAAGTAGAGATTTACGAGCATTAACTCCATAGCTCGGCATGCTTACGATCTCATTGATCTTGCTGTCAAATCCAGATCGGCCCCATAAATAAAAGAACGTTTTTAGAGCCGGTAAAGATACGAAAAAACTACTCCTTAACAGTCACCTCCCAGCTGATTGTTGGATGTTTTGCAGGGGCATAGAAGGCGCCTAGGGCTTCTAACTTTAGGTCAAAATGGGTTCTTTTTTTGAGCGTCTTTACCTTAAGAATTTTGGTTTCCTGAGCCTTGATTGCAAATACTGGAGAACTTTCATAGAAGGTAAATTCACTTTTATTTTCAAAAAGAAGATCGCTACTACATTCATTTTTAAGGGTAATTTCGACGATTTCTGTGCCAGGGATATAGTGCGCATTGTGGATTTGTACACTGTTTTTTAGAAGCGGTTCTAGAATTTCTTGACGACCGATAAGTAGATCGTTATAGGCGGCGACGGTTCGTTTCGCTTTAAGTGCTTCATTCAGTGCTGCAAGACTTTTTTCTTTAGCAAAAACTAAGGTTACGGGACGTTGCAGTCCCTTATTGCTATAATCCCACTCGATGAGTCCGTGTACATCTGAAGTAGCTAAAATGGTAAGGTCTTGTTCTAAGGCCAGGGCGAGCGATTCTTCGGCATAGGCACCAAAGTTGATCACTTCTATGCCGTGAAGCTCGTCATTTTTAATACGCTGCTTTTGAAAATCACTGAGTACTGGGTTTCCCTGAGGATTTTGTGCCGTCCAAGCAGGGTGATTCCAAAAAATAAAGGCTCCCTGGTTTTTTGCCGCACTAAAGGCATCTTCCGCTTTTTCTTTTAGTACTTGGTTAGCGTCTTCAATAAAAATGGCGTTGTTATGCCCTACAGGAGCCCCTCGGGTAATTTCTGAGCCTCGAATAATCAATAGATCATGATCCTTGGCTTCGGCTAGGGCTAAATCGTAGGCGCGATTTCTGTCGGGATGCGGAATATCTGCGCTATGTGGCTGGTATTCAAGATGCTCGGTCATCGCAATGGCATCTAAGCCATCCATTAAGGCCTCTTGAACGCGAATATCGGGCCATACCGATCCGTCTGAAAACACGGTATGCATGTGCAAGTCGGTCGATAGGGTAAGGTAGTCGCCTACATTCGGAAATTTAATGGGCCTGGCACTTTGATGACTGTGGTCTTGTGCGAAAATAGTGACACTAGAAATAAGGGCGAATGTGAAGGCGAATAGGGCTTTCATAGCGAATGAGTTTCTTCGAAGATACATGCTTCTGTCGAAGAAGAATACGACTCGTGTTTAAGAAAAGGTTAGCATTAGAGGCGGTTTACCGTTTCGCGTAATCGCGAAAGTTTTTGTAATAGGTCTTCTAATCGTTCAAGAGGAAGCTGGTTGGCTCCATCGCTTTTTGCCGTTTTAGGATCGGGATGGGTCTCTAAAAAAATTCCATCTACCCCCACGGCTATAGCCGCTTTTGCCACAGTTTCGATAAGGGCGGGGCGTCCACCGGTGACTCCAGAGGCTTGATTGGGCTGCTGCAGTGAATGGGTGACATCTAATATCACTGGGGCATACTGTTGCATGACGGGGATGCCTCGGTAATCGATGACCAGGTCTTGATACCCAAAGGTGGTTCCTCGTTCAGTGATCCAGGCATTCGAGTTGCCGCTATCTAACACTTTCTGAACGGCGAACTGCATACTTTCTGGGCCTAAGAACTGTCCTTTCTTTAGATTAATTACTTTTTGTGTCTTCGCTGCGGCCACCACGAGGTCTGTTTGCCTTACGAGAAAGGCAGGAATTTGCAACACATCGACATAAGCCGCTGCCATCTCTGCATCACTCTCTTTATGAATATCGGTGATCGTAGGTATGTGAAAAGTTTCTTTGACCTTTCTCAGAATGCCCAGCGCCTTTTCGTCTCCAATTCCTGTAAAAGAATCTACTCGGCTGCGATTGGCCTTTTTAAAGCTTCCTTTAAATACATAAGGAATACCTAGTTTATCTGTGATTTTAAGTGCAGTTTCGGCTACTTGCAATGCCATAGACTCTGATTCGATGGCACAAGGTCCGGCAATTAAAAGAAATTGATTGCTTTCAGCATGGTGGATGGTTGAAAGTGCAGATAGATTCATACGTGGATAGGTTTTCGCTACAAAGGTAGTTTTTTATCACTTCGGGCTTTGTTTTAGACCTATATTTGCGCGCCCAAAGGGCTCAAAATTCTTTAGATGCAGCACATCAAAAACATTGCGATTATCGCTCACGTTGACCACGGAAAAACGACGCTGGTAGATAAAATCTTATACCATTGCCAGCTTTTTAGAGAAAATGAAAATAAGGGGGATTTGATCCTTGATAACAACGATCTCGAGCGCGAGCGCGGCATTACCATTGTGTCGAAAAACGTTTCGGTGAGCTATAAAGATCACAAGATTAATATCATTGATACCCCTGGTCACGCTGATTTTGGTGGTGAGGTTGAGCGCGTGTTGAATATGGCAGACGGCGTGTTGCTTCTTGTTGATGCGTTTGAAGGTCCCATGCCTCAGACTCGATTTGTGCTTCAGAAAGCCATCTCTATGGGGCTAAAACCTTGCGTGGTGATCAATAAGGTCGACAAAGAAAATTGTACTCCAGAAGAGGTGCATGAAAAGGTGTTCGATTTGATGTTTGAATTAGGTGCTGAAGAGTGGCAGCTCGATTTTCCGACGGTGTATGGGTCAGCAAAAAATGGATGGATGAGCACGGATTTCAAAAAGCCTACTACTTCTATCGAGCCCTTATTAGAAATGGTGTTGGCTGAGATTCCTGAGTTTAAGCCTAGTGCAGGAACCACCCAGTTGCTTATTACCTCGTTGGATTACTCTTCGTTTACCGGTCGAATTGCTATTGGTCGACTACAGCGCGGATCACTCAAAGAGGGGCAACCTGTAAGCTTGGTGAAGCGCGATGGAACGGTCACTAAATCTCGCATCAAAGAACTCTTCACATTTGAGGGCCTCGGACGCCAAAAGGTCAAAGAGGTGGTGGCCGGAGATATTTGTGCCATCGTAGGAATGGAACAGTTCGAGATTGGGGATACGGTAGCCGACTATGAGGCGCCAGAGGCTTTAAAGTCTATTGCTATTGATGAGCCAACCATGAGTATGCTCTTCACTATTAACGATAGTCCGTTTTTCGGAAAAGACGGAAAATTTGTTACCTCAAGACACATCAAAGAACGCTTAGATAAAGAGCTAGAAAAGAATTTAGCACTTAGAGTGGCTCCCACAGAAAGTGCAGACCGTTTTATCGTATACGGGCGAGGCGTACTTCACTTATCGGTCCTCATCGAAACGATGCGACGCGAAGGTTACGAGCTACAGATTGGTCAGCCTCAAGTCATTATCAAAGAGATTGACGGGGTCAAGTGTGAGCCCGTTGAGCAATTGACCATAGATCTTCCAGAGTCTGTTTCGGGTAAAGCGGTTGAGATGGTTTCGATGCGCAAAGGAGAACTGTTAAGCATGGAGACCAAAGGAACGCGTATGCTTTGTGAGTTTATCATTCCATCTCGAGGGATCATAGGTCTTAGAAACCAATTGCTTACTGCAACAGCCGGAGAGGCGATAATGTCGCACCGCTTTATCGAATACCAGCCAATGAAAGGACCGATTGCTGGACGCATTAACGGATCGTTAGTGTCGCTTGAGAACGGAACGGCCATTCCATACTCTATTGATAAGATTCAAGAGCGAGGGGTATTTTTTATCGATCCAGGCGAGGATATTTATGAAGGTCAGGTGATCGGAGAAAACTCTAGAGCCGATGACATGGGAGTAAACGTAACTAAGACGAAGAAATTGTCGAATGTGCGCGCCTCAGGTTCGGATGAAAAAGTTAAGATTGTTCCGGCGATTAAATTTTCTCTTGAACAAGCGCTCGAGTATATTCAAAAAGATGAATTAGTTGAGGTGACACCCAATCATATTCGACTGCGAAAGGTACACCTGAAAGAGACGGATAGAAAACGGGCTAAAGACCAGTAATAGCTGCAGCTGCGGCTCCGACGATTCCTGCGTTATTACGCAGCGCAGCAGGTTTGATCCGAATAGGAGAATCGATGAGGTGGGCATAGCTATCCCATTCTTTAGAGAGTCCTCCTCCTAAAATGATCAGGTCTGGAGCGACTAAAAGATCGGTAATCTTCAAGAATTTGTTGAATCTCGTTGCCCATTCTTCTAGGGTCAAGCCATCTCGCTCTTTGGCAGAGGCGGATACCCACTCTTCAATCCGTTTGTATTTTTTGTAAGGTATTTGGCCGAGTTCAACATTCGGAATTAATTGGCCATTAAAAAAGGCTCCACTTCCGATCCCTGTTCCGATGGTGATCATTAGTACGAGGCCTGGTTCGCCCTTTCCTACGCCATAGCGCATTGTTGCGTATCCGGCAGCATCCGCATCATTCACTACTGTGACTTGAAGTCCAGTTTTTTCACTAAAAACCTTGGCCACATCTAGGCCCTTCCAGCTTTTGTGCAGGTTGCCTTGAGACCCGCACACTCCATTTTTTATAATGGTCGGAAATCCTGCGCCAATGGGTCCCGAGTAATTGAAGTGTTCTACGATTTCTTGAAAA
>JBJOGS010000059.1:0-2698 GCA_046048095.1 Bacteroidota bacterium | reverse complement strand
ATTGCGGCTCTGGCTGGTTTGATGATCATGGTCTCGATCGGGACGTTTGAATGGGCCAGTATTCGTACCGTTAACAAGATGCCCAAGTCTGATGTGTTAGTCATGGTATTGGTCACCATGGTAACCGTCGTGCTTCACAACCTGGCCTTGGCCGTTTTGGTGGGCGTCATTATCTCTGCCCTGGTCTTTTCATGGGATAATGCCAAACGCATTCGCGCCCGCAAATCAATAGACGAAAACGGAATCAAACACTACGAAATCTATGGCCCCTTATTCTTTGGTTCGGTAGCGGGATTTCATGAAAAATTTGATGTGCACAACGACCCCCAGGAAGTAATCATTGACTTTTTTGAAAGCCGAATCGTAGACATGTCGGCCATCGAGGCCGTCAACAAAGTGACCGAACGCTATAAAAAAGCAGGCAAAACCGTACACCTGAAGCACCTAAGTCCCGACTGCCGAGCCTTGCTCAACAACGCCGACCAAATCATTGATGTCAATGTACTGGAAGACCCCACTTACAAAGTGGTAACCGATTCTATCTAAACGGGCACTTTAATGCCTGTCATAGACCGCAATCGGTCCATCCAAGCTAGATTCTTGTTGATGACACTGGCATTCAAGTCAGCCATCAAACTGTAAATACCGAAGTAGGTTCGATTCACGTACAAGGCATGTTTGCTTCCCCGAGGCTGTGTAGGCTTTCTCACCTCGGGGAGTTGATAAATGCGCTCACCTTCTTCGTAGATCTCATCCAAATAGCTTTGGGTAAAGTGAAATTCTGATTGCTGAAAAGGCCTTGATAAAAGACGAGTCATTCGCAAGAAGGCTTCTGTCAATTCTTGTTGAAGACTCGGGCTATCGCCAGGAAAGATCATTTCAATGCCGCGCATAAGCCCGTCAATCCGCTCAGGGTTCTCCTGAACTTCCGGGATCAACAAGGGAAAGTACGAACGATAAAAATCATCAGGCACCTCTTTAATACAGCCAAAATCTATGACACCCACTGTAGCCTTATCGGTAAAAAGGAAATTGCCCGGATGAGGGTCGGCATGTATGGAGCGAAGCTCGTGCAACTGGTACTCATAAAAATCCCATAGAGCCTGAGCTACCTGGTTTTTTTCCTCTTGCGAAGGCTGAGTCTGCAAATATTCGGCAAGGTGCTTTCCTTCCAACAAATCCATCACCAGAATTTTAGAGGTGCTCCACTGAGGGTAATACCGAGGGAATTCCACGTGTTCAAGATGAGCGCAAGCCGCAGCCAATTTTTGGCCTCGCTGCAGTTCTAAGTCGTACCGCGTCTCTTCCATCAACTTCTCTTCTACCTCCTCGAAATACTTCTGCATCTCTTTTTCCGGCAATCCAAACATGGCATTGGCTACCGGTTTGACCAATTTCAAATCGCTTTTTATGGAGTCAGCCACACCCGGGTATTGAATTTTCACCGCATATTTCTTTCCAGCTTTTTCGGCCACATGCACCTGACCGATGCTGGCCGCTGCCAAACTCTGGGTATCAAAGTGATCAAAATCTTGCGATGGATAATGACCAAAGGCCGATTTATAGGTCTTCATCACTAGGGGACCCGACATGGGCGGTGCTGAATATTGAGAGAGAGCGAACTTTTGGGTATACGCCTTGGGCAAAACGGCCTTATCCATGCTCAACATTTGGGCTACTTTCAAAGCACTGCCCTTCAGCTGACTCAGGGATTGATAAATATCTTGCGCATTGTCTTCGTGCAAGGACTCTTTATCTTCCTTTCCTGTAGCAACTTTCTTCGCGTAATACTTGAGGTAATTGCCTCCAATTTTCGCTCCCGTACCCACCAATTTAGCCGCTCGCCCCACCTTAGAGCGAATGACCGAATCTTGTGACTGCATTTAACGAGACTGAAACAAAAACTTTCCGAAATCAATGGCCTTTTTCAACGAGTGGCTCTGCATCAACTCTAGAGACAGCGTGAACGATTTCTCAATGCAAGCGTCGGTTTTTTCAAAACCTTTACTGCGATCATTTAGCCAATAATGAAAAACGAAAACTGCATTGCTGAACAAGGCGTGGTGATTCCATACATCTGACTTGGAATCCACCAAATCGAAGCCCGTTTGAACACCTTCAATACCTAAAACCGATAAATAAGAAACGAAGACCTTACGCCAGTTGCCCAATCCCCGCACCGTGTCAGTTGGATGGTTCCATCCTTTAAAAGCTTGTACCAAGTAGCTACGGTTATTTTTCAAGGTCTCGACAAAGCCATACATCGCACTGAGAAGCTTTTCGTTGGGGGTGGCATCCCTATAGAAATCCTGCTCAGACAAGGGCCCAAGGGTTTCTTCCCACAGATGAGCCAATACCTCTTCTTTTACCGCACTCAAATCAGAGAAATTCTCGTAGAATTCTGATTCTGAGAAGGATGTTTCCTGGCAAAACTTGAAAACGCTTTTGGGCTCAGACTCGTGTTCGTTGACCCAATTCATGTAGTGAGCGACGATGGTTGATTTCATTACTGAGTAAACCAATTTGCCGCCATTTGGTTCGCCAATTTGGCCGAATCAGACCGAATTCATCGTATAGGCTCAATCAACCATAGCAAATTTGCCTTTGCTCTTGCGAATGCGCACAGCTACCACTTTGTATTCGGGGCACATGGCTTCTGAACAATGCTCGTCTGAGGTTACCAAATTCACCATGATCT
>JBJOGS010000058.1:0-21561 GCA_046048095.1 Bacteroidota bacterium | reverse complement strand
CTCGCGCACACAATAAGGTGTAGCTCACTATTGCGCAATAAATGCGCAACGGGGTGATCAATTCCGAAAATATAAATAGCTGATAGGTACTGCGCGATCATCACTAACACCCCATTGTACAGACGTGTTACACTTAAAAGCGACAAGAACCGCGCTTTTAGAGACATAGTTAAAAAGTATAAACCACCTCGAGTTTATGACCTTCAAGCTCATGCTGAGCGCGTTCGAGGTCTTCTGTGAAGCCTAAAAAGTATCCGCCCCCGCCAGATCCGCACAATTTCAAGTAATACGCATCGGTTTCAAGGCCTTTTTGCCATAGTCCGTGCACGCTCTCAGGAATCATCGGTTTAAAGTGCTCGAACACCACCTGAGAGAGTTTTCTCAAATCAGAAAAAAGCCCCTTTACCTCGCCTTTCAAAAAGTGCTCGATACAGGCATCGGTATATTTGACAAACTCATCGCGCATCACTGCCTCAAACTGCTTGTTTTCAAGATTTTTCATGAAGAGCTGCACCATAGGAGCAGTCTCACCTACGACCCCACTATCCAGAAGAAAAACGGCGCCTTTACCCTTAAGATTTTGAGAAGGTATGTGGGTAGATTCAACGTGATCTTTCGCATGAATGAGTATCGGGATGCTCAAGTAACTATTCAGTGGATCTAGTCCAGAAGAGGTGCCATGAAAAAACGATTCCATGAGCCCAAAATGCTGTTTAAGCGCAAGTAGCTTTTCACGAGTCAAATTCTCGAGCACCGTTACCTTATCGATGGCATAACGATCATAAATAGCCGCAACGATGGCTCCACTGCTTCCGACTCCATAACCCATAGGAATAGAGCTATCAAAGAACATTCCTTGCTCAAGGTCGTTGAAGAGCCGTTCAAAATCAAAAGCAACGGTTAAGCTTTGATCGTTTACTTTCTCTTTAAGGTACAAGGCATATGCGGTCAAGCGTTCATTCGAATGCCGATGTTTTGCCTGGCCTTCTGAATCAAACCTCAACGCCCCTTTAAACGAGTTAAAAGGAATGGCAAGGCCTTTGGAATCTTTAATAATTCCGTACTCTCCAAAAAGAAGAATTTTGGCGTAAAAGAGAGGGCCTTTCATTTTGTTTAATGTTTGAGGTTCAAAGATAAACAATTATTTAGCACCTAAACCGCACCGATCCATAATCAACATCTGGTCTTCACAATGCTTCTTGAGCTGTTCATCTATAAACTCATGAACGCGTTCTTTGGAATGCTCTGGATACAATAGATGCACATTGGCACCGGCGTCTAGCGTAAAACAGAGTGGAATAGCGGTCGATTCTCTAAAATTCCAAATCGCCTTGATGATCTCTAATGTCTGAGGTTCCATCAAGATGAAATAAGGCGTGGATGTCATCATCATTGCATGCAAGCTTAGGGCCTCAGACTCTACTATCGCAATGAATCGTTCTAGATGGCCTTTCTTGAGCGCATGTACAAGAGCACTCATGTGCGTACTCGCTTGCTCAAAACGCGCCTCTTTAAAAATGTGATGGTCCATCAGGCTATGTCCAAGGGTGCTACTGACCTTCTTGCTGCCTTTATGGACAATAAGTATGGTATCTTGAAACGAGGTAAACACCTCATGGGCCTGTTCAAATCGGGTTCCGTAGAGGTCAGAGCTGTTTGGCAATTCAATGTGCTCTCCCCATGAAACCAGTGGGCCTTCTATACTTCTCGCCGCGCTTCCAGAACCCAGTCGGGCCAAAAACGAGGCCTTGATCTTTTTATCTCCTTCACGGATGCCCCCTAGGGCAAATTCAAGACTAACCACAGCCATGGCTAACGCCGCTAACCCGCTTGCCGAAGAGGCAATACCACTGCTATGCGGAAAGGTATTTGAAGTAGAAATATGAAGTGAATACCCTGACAAAAACGGGCAATAAAGACGTATTCGGTCTAAAAATTGTTCCACCTTGGGCTCAAAGGCAGGGGTAGGTACTCCGTCGAAGGTAACCTGCACCTTTGGAATAGATGATTTTTCGAAGCGCACGTTTGAACGCGTGTGGGCCTCTGATAAGGTAAACGAGATCGAAGCATTCGCAGGCAATTGAGAGGCGTGCTTGCCCCAATATTTCACCAGAGCAATATTACTGGGTGCGGTATGCGTCGCCTCAAAGCGCTCGAGAGAGGCCGATTGGGCGGCTGAAATAAATGCTTCGTTGTGATCCATTGTCGGCGCAAAGATACACAGAGCACAGGCAATCCCCTTAGGTAATTCATAGTCGTATGCCGAAATAATGTATCTTTTTATGGTCAATAAGAACGAATGAAACGGTATGTATTAGCCTTTGATCAAGGCACCACAAGTTCGCGCGCCTTACTGGTTGCTGAAGATGCAACGGTAAGGGCAATAGCCCAGCGCGAATTCAAACAGCACTTTCCTCAAAATGGCTGGGTCGAACACGACGCCAATGAAATATGGGAATCTCAACTCAGCGTTGCCAAAGAAGCACTTAAACACCTCGGTGATGAAGACGCGATCATTGACGCTTTAGGAATCACCAACCAAAGAGAGACTGTAGTGGTCTGGGATGCCGAAACAGCACTGCCAATTTATCATGCGATCGTTTGGCAAGACAAGCGCACGACTGAACGCTGTGAGCGCCTCAAGGCGGATAATAAAACTGAATACATCAGAGCAAAAACTGGACTAGTCATCGATGCTTACTTTTCAGCCACTAAAATCGAATGGATACTCGATCACGTCGAAGGCGCAAGACAAAAGGCTGAGGCTGGACAATTGAAAGCTGGAACCATCGATAGCTGGCTGATATACAAGCTGACAGACGGCAAAACTCATGTCACCGATGTCACTAATGCTTCGCGCACACTACTTTTTAATATCAACACCCTAGAGTGGGATAAAGAGCTGCTACAATTGTTCAGAATACCGGCCTCCATGTTGCCTAAGGTGGCCTCATCTAGTGAGGTTTACGGGTACACCGCAGCACACATTTTTGGAAGTGCTATTGCAATTGCAGGTAGCGCCGGAGACCAGCAATCCGCTTTATTCGGCCAACATTGTACCGAAGTGGGAATGGTGAAAAACACTTATGGAACCGGGTGCTTTATGCTTATGAATATCGGAACACAACCCGTCCTTTCTAAGGCGAATTTGCTGACCACTATTGCCTGGAAAATTGGAGATCAGGTTACCTATGCCCTTGAAGGAAGTGTATTTATGGCTGGAGCAGTAGTTCAGTGGCTCAGAGACAGTTTGGGCTTTATTGAAGCCTCTTCTGAGGTTGAGGAGCTCGCTGCCAGCGTCCCCAATAGTGAAGGGGTGTTTTTCGTTCCGGCCTTTGTGGGTCTTGGCGCGCCCTATTGGGACCCCTATGCGCGAGGGCAAATTACCGGATTAACGCGCGGCACCACCAAAGCACATATTGCCCGTGCAGCATTAGATGCAATCGCCTTTCAAACTATGGACATACTCGAAGCCATGCAGCAAGATTCAGGAAACCAGATCAAAGCATTAAAGGTCGACGGCGGGGCATCAAACAACAATCTACTTATGCAGTTTCAAGCCGATATTCTACAAACCCCTGTGATTCGTCCGCACGAGGTAGAGTCAACCGCATTAGGGGCCGCCTATCTGGCAGGACTAGCTACCGGATTCTTTAGCTCGATCGATCAAATCAAAAAACTACAAACCGAAGCACGTGTTTTTAATCCAAATACAATGAATGCTGACCTTGAGGCTGCCAAAATGGGCTGGCACAAGGCGGTTCAATTTGCCTTAACCAAATAAACCATGAATACACTCGTTGCAGAATTTTTTGGCACCTACCTCATGATGCTTCTTGGCCTCGGAGTCAATGCAAACGTTTCCTTAAAAAACACCAAAGGATCGTTCAGTAATGCAAGTGCCTGGGTACTCATTTGCGCCGGATGGGCGTTTGCCGTTTACGTCGGAGTGGTCGTTTCTGGACCCATCAGTGGCGCCCACCTGAACCCCGCAGTCAGTCTTGCAATGCTCATCAACAAAAGCCTTTCATTAAGTGAGTTTATCAATTATGTTGGGGTTCAGTTTGCCGGAGCCATTGCGGCTTCTTTTAGTGTATGGTTCATGTATCACGATCACTTTAAGGCCACCGAAAGTCTAGAAACGCGAAGAGGCGTGTTTTGCACAGCTCCTGAATATGCGAATGTGGCCAAGAACTTTTTTAGCGAATTCATAGGTGCCTTTGTGCTATTGTTTGCCATTCTTCACTTCACCGATCCTGAGCTCATGGCTTCTGGAGAAAAAATTGGAATGGGATCTATCGGGGCCCTACCAGTAGCTATCGTGGTCTGGGGGATTGGACTTTCGCTTGGCGGAACCACCGGATATGCCATCAATCCTGCACGAGATTTGGGTCCGCGCTTAGCACATGCCCTTCTTCCGGTCAAAGAAAAGGCTGACGGAAATTGGTCGTATTCTTGGATCCCTGTGGTTGGACCCCTCAGCGGAGCAGCCTTTGCGGCCTTTTTATTCGCCTTATTGAGCTAGGGCTCTGTCTGGATAATTACAGAAGATACCGTCTACTTTGTACGAGAGCATTAGCGCAATGTCTTCAAGTTCATTCACCGTGTAGGTAAACACTTTGAATCCGGCATCGTGAATCGCTTGGACGTTTTCAGCCGTCACGCGTTTGAACCACGGATTGATTGCAATGGCATTGAGCTCTTGAGCAACACCTATGGCATCCAGCGGATCATCTCCTGTAAGTACGGCTATATCAAAGCTTTGATCTAACTCGCGCACACGCTTAAGCTCTTCCCATTTAAAGCTTGAGAACACGAATTGATTTGGGGTATATCTCTGTGATTCAATGTACTCGCGAACGATACGTACCGAATCATCAGCCGTATTTGAGCCTTTCAACTCAATGTTTAACGAAGTACGCGCATCGAGCGTATCGAGGACCTCAATTAGGGTCGGGATACGATGCCCGCCTTCTAATGTTAGCGCCTTTACTTGTTCGAGATTCATTGCTTCGATTGGACCACTACCATCAGTGAGTTTATCTACCTCGTCGTCGTGAAACACCACGAGCTCTCCGGATGCGATCTTAAAGACATCTATTTCAATCATGGGCACTCCAAGCTCTACCGCTTTATCGATTGAGGCGAGGGTGTTCTCAGTCTCGTACCCCATGGCCCCGCGATGACCAATAACGTAAAGCTCAGGTTCTGAAGTAGAGAGGGTGCAAGCGCTCATAAGCAGTGTCAAGAAAATTAGGTTAATCGTTTTCATGAGAAGATTCAATTAAAAGAAAAGATCGCGGAGCTAAGCGGATAGTTTCTGATACCGTAAAGGTTTTATTATCGATTACATCTACTGCCGTTTGACCCTTTTGAAGTGAAAGTTCATCGTACGTATTCAGATCCAATTCGACAGGGCGATCGGCTTTGTTTATGAAAAGTGTTACACGTTTGTCTGCTGTGTAGCGCGAGAGCACATAAACGCCTTCTGCCGGTGCAAAGTGTAAGGTATTTCCTTCAGTCAATGCCTTGCTATTTTTTCTGTAGGTAAATAATTTTCGGGTGAGGCCTTGTACTTCTATCTGTGTTGGAGTCAATCCCTTTCCGGTGAAGGCATTTACGGGGTCACCCTTCCACCCTCCCGGAAAATCGGTACGGATCAATCCGTGGTCGTGCGGCTTGGCCGTGTTCTCCATGAGTATTTCAGTACCGTAATAGAGCTGAGGGGTGCGCGGACTCACTGCAAGCAATGCCAGCGCTATCTTATGAAGGCTTACATCTTCTTTCAGCTGGGTGAAAAGACGGTCCATATCATGGTTGTCTGCCATGAATACCAAGGCTTTCGGATCTGCATAGATAAAGTCATTCGATAAGGCTTCGTACCACTTGACTAGTCCGGTGTCCCAACCCTCTTCTTCGGTAAGTGAAGCGCTAAGCGCCCCTTGCAGTGGAAAATCAAAGACCGAATTCATGTGGGATACGTAACCGTCACTGTTTTGAGTGCCGTTTTGCCAATAAGCAATGCGCATAGGATTGTAGCTCCACTCTTCTCCGACAATAGAAAAATGTGGATAAGCTTCCATTATAGCCTGCGCCCATTGACTCATAAAAGCAGCGTCGTTGTAGGGTTGCGTGTCTTGGCGGATTCCCCCTAAGCCAAGGGTTTCGATCCACCAGATGCTATTTTGAATGATATAACGGGCCAAACAAGGGTTTCGATGATTCAAATCAGGCATAGTTGATACAAACCAGCCTTCAGTCATCGCTTTGAGGTCCTTTTTAGTCGCATAAGGGTCTTGAAGGGTCGTTCGGCGATGGCTCGCATAGGCAATTTCACCATTTTCAAGGTAGTTAGCCTGTCCGTTCAACCAATCGTCAAAGGGCAAGTCATCCATCCACCAATGCAGTGAACCGCAGTGGTTGTTGATTTGATCCATGATCAACTTCATGCCCCGCATGCGCATCTCTTCAGCCAATTCTTGGTAGTCTGCTAGGGTTCCAAAACGCGGATCAACTCGATAATGGTCGGTAATGGCATAACCGTGATAGGACTGTTCAGGCATGTCATTGATAAGCATCGGGCCAGGCCAGATGGCAGTGAAACCTAAAGAAGCTATATAGTCCAGCCCGTTTGTAATTCCTTTAATGTCTCCGCCGTGCCGACCGTAATCGTCCTCTCGATCAGGTAAGGGAGCGCGAAGCGACTCGATATAATCATTGTCAGTATCTCCATTCGCAAAACGGTCTGGTGTCAGCAGAAAAATCGCATCAGCCGAGGTGAATCCTCGAATAGACTCAGGAGAATGTGTCCGAGCCTTTAACTCATAAGACTGCTTGAATTGAACGCCCCCGCGCTCAAAGACAAACTCAACAAATTTCGGGTCTTTAGCAGTGATCTCAAGATCTAGAAACAGATAATTAGGGCTCTTCGCTGGGTGTACGCCTGTCAGTCGGATTCCCTGAGTTTCAGTTGAAACGGCATAAGTACTGATCTGTTCTCCATACACCATTAACTGAAGCTGAGCGTCATGCATGTTGACCCACCAATGCGGAGGATCAATGCGTTGTACTTGAGCTTCGATTTCAGCCTGCAGTCCGAAAAAGACCAAAAGCAGTAACCAAATTGATGTGCGCATACTACAAATTACCTAAAATACCACCATAAGAAGAGCACCACCGCAATGATGATCATCGAAAGATAACGTTCGACAGCCGGGCTCTTTTCTTTGGTACCCGAATTGTATTGGTACACCAAGGCTTCTTCAACTGGGGCGGCAGACTTGGCATTGACCAAGCTCACTCCGACCATCACTGAAATACTCACTACGAACAAGAAGATGGCGTAATGCAAGAAATTCATAGTAACCAAGGCATAGATCATTCCATCAGGATTCAACGAAAGGCCTGATTCTTGAGTCAGGTATTCGAGTACCAGGCGGGCCATACCTAAAACAAAGCCTGTCCAAAGCGCGGCAAGTGCCCCTTTTGAATTGATTTTTTTATAGAATATCCCTAATAAAAAAGCTGCAGCGATTGGAGGCGAAACGTACGCCTGTACGCTCTGCAGGTAGCGGTAGATTCCACCACCTTCTGTGAGTTGACGCATAAAAGGAATCCATGCCAATCCGACGATTACCAAAACCACTGTAGCCAATCGACCCACTAAAACGAGTTGTTTTTCTGAAGCATTCGGGCGCCAACGCTTGTAGAAGTCAAAAGTGAACAAGGTTGAGGTACTGTTAAATACAGAAGAGAGCGAGCTCATGAGTGCTGCTAAGAATCCGGCTACCACTAAACCACGAACACCGACCGGTAACACACGTAAGATTAAAGCCGGAAGGGCAGCGTCTGTGGTGGTGCGCACCTCTCCGGTGATGGGATTGGTCACTGTAAACAAATCTGGGTAGGACGTTACAGAAAGAGCGTAGGCAATGATCCCAGGGAAAATAAAGATAAACAGCGGCAATAGCTTCAAAAACGAACCAAAGATGGTTCCTTTTCTTGCTGTAGAAATATCCTTAGCTGAGAGCACGCGCTGAACAATGAATTGGTCGGTACACCAGTACCAAATTCCGAGAATCGGGGCTCCTAAAAGCACACCCGTCCACGGGTATTCTTTATTGCGCCACAGGCTCATAAAAGTGTCTGCGTCAGGTGAATGTTCTTGAATGGCGAGGGTAACATTTGACCATCCGCCGATGGCTTGCAACCCAAAATAGGTCGCTAAAACCCCACCTAAGATAAAAATCACCGCCTGCGCCATATCGGTATAAATCACCGCCTTTAATCCTCCTAAGGCCGTATACAAGCCGGTTGCCAAAACAGTAATCAGGGCCCCTGTCCAAAATGGAATACCCAATAACACCTCAAAAACTAGGGCTCCGGCAAAAATGGTAAATGAGATTTTAGTGAGAACGTAAGAAATAATCGATACTACCGAAAGGTAGACCCTAGCCCCCTTGCTATAGCGTCGCTCTAAAAATTCGGGCATGGTAAAGACGCCGCTCTTAAGGTAAAACGGCACAAAGACCCAGCCCAATAAGAGCAGAATCAGCGAGGCTAATATTTCGAATTGTGCTTCAGGAAAGGCTCCTCTCGCTCCAGAACCAGAGAGTCCAATGAGGTGCTCAGAACCAATATTACTCGCAAAGAGCGAGGCTCCAATAGCAAACCATCCCAAATCACGGCCACCTAAAAAATATCCCTGAGCACTGTCAGAAGAGCGTTCTTTTCGAGTAACATAGGCTGCGATTGAAAAAATCAAGATAAAATACGCCCCAATCACCGCGAAATCTATTGCACCAATAGTCTCCATAAAGTCTTAGTTAGGATTCATAACTTTGCAATTTAGATCTTTTTCAACTTTGTCGTGAGTTACTTAAAATTCATTTTGGTAATTGCTTCTCTCACAATTTCAGTGAGTTGGGTGAGCGCACAAGGAGATCTGCCCAAGGCGCGTCCAATAATGAAGGGACCAGAGCCGAATAAAGGCGTACAAAAAGCGAATAGCGGAAGCCTTCTAATCATGCCCTCAATACTCAGTGATGGGCTGATCAATGACCCTAAAGGACCCGATATGCTCAGTGAAAATAAGTTGAAGGCCGCTGGATTCGATTTGGTAATTGATCCTAAAGTGGCACAAACAGAAAATGCGAATGCCAATCGTGTCACCGGAGACGTGTATTTAGGCGATGTCAGCACACGGGGAGATTTTATTGGAATTGCCATGAGAGATCATGGAGAAATAGACGGAGACCGCATTCTGATTGTCGTCAACGAACAAGTAGTTGAGTACAATGCCCTACTGAGTGGTCGATTCAAACAACTAGACATTCCGCTGAAAGACGGATTTAATACGATAGAATTTAAGGCGCTCAACCAGGGTTATGTCGGCTTAAACACCGCTCAGGTCATTGCCGTAGACGAAACCGGAGCGGTAATTCACAACAATAACTGGATGCTTTCTACTGGGGCTACCGCAAAAATAGTGGTTGTCAAAAAGCCCAAATTAGAGAACTAATCGCGCTGACCGGGGGTATAGGTGCGTATGGCTCTTCTTAGGACGTCCTCTCGATAAAAAGGCACTTCTTTAAAAAGCCCCTGGGCATAGAGCGCTACCTGATCGTCAAAATGCCGTGAATTTGGGTCTGAGCTTTGACCTCCGGCCAACACGCTTTTTGCACGCACCTTGTCTCCAAACTCTACCACAGAGACAAAACTATTTCCGCGCGTGCCATAAATCTTCTTTGTATTGTTGGTATACCGTGCACCGTACGCAGCCAATGCTCCCCAGTTGCCACTAGCGAGCCCAATACCCACACTAGGCAAACTGTCATTAAACGCCTGACGAATAGATCCATCTAGGCGTTGGTAGCGATTGACCTCAGCCCAGTCAATCAAAGCGGTACCAAAATCATTTCTCAAATTAGCGACCACTTCAGTAAACACCTCTTTCTTTAACGCATTGAGTTCGACGGCCTCACCCCAATACCTCATCAATTCCATCGGGCTGTATCCCTGAGGACGGGGCCCTTTCTCAAAAAGTGCGGTCGCGTAAAAATGAGCGAGTGTCATCGCTTTACTCGTGGCAGAGGTGCGAAAATCCCAAGCACGAAGTAGCTCAATTTCTTCTGATACCGCAGGGTCCGAGTCTTGACCAAAAGCCGCTAATAATCCTGGAATCAGCGCTTCAAAAGCGGGTAAATAGTTGTCATAAGCCAAGGCGATCAACGATTCAAGCGTGTGCTTTTCAGACTGTTGTAAAAGTGAAATGGCATGAACTCCTCTAAAATTCTCGGGAGCACTACTCATATAATACGGATAGTCTTCAGGGCGGGGGCTATCAGGCCCTGCGGCCGTGTATGGCGTAGAATTGCAATTCTGTAACCAATGGGTAGAAGGGTTGAGCAGTGTGATGTGCTCTTCGAGTTCATGAAGCCCCTTCCAGTCAGTAGCCGTATCTGCTCCATCTACCGGTTGCGAATAATCAAACCGCGTATCCCGAATGGGGATAAAATTTCCATGCCAGTATGCAATGTTCTTATCTGCATCGGCATAAACTGTATTGTTTGACGAGTTCGTCTTTAGTCGCATCATCTGCTTAAACCCCTCATAATTTGATTGTTTGGTACGAATAAATGATTGTTCTAAGGCTTTCGCCGGACTCCACATAAGCGCAGTAGCGGTTAATTTGTCGTCTATCGTATGCGTTATAGGGCCATGATGCGTGCGATATAAAGTAAGTTGCTTTGATTCTAGACCTGATGTTGATCGGATAAAAAACGTCTGTTGAACCGAATCAACCGGCAGCCATTCTTGGCCATACTTGTAGTGCTTTCCGCTTGTGGTGTTTTGTATCGTCTCTACAAACTCATCAATGACATCGGTATAGGTCGAGGTATGCATCCATCCCGTTTTTTCATTAAAACCTTGATAGATAAAAAATTGTCCCCAAGTAACCGCTCCGTAGGCATTTAATCCCTCTTCACTCACCACATGCATTTCACCTCTAAAGAAAAATGAGGTGTGAGGATTGATCAGCAGCATCGCGTTTCCAGAGGCCGTCATGGGCCCGTTTAAGGCAATGCCGTTTGAACCCGCAGGTTCTAGTAATTCGTAGAGGGGATCAGTGGGCTTCTCAGACGCCTCGATTGCAGCGACGGTAGACTGCACATCATCACCATAAAGGGCCTCAATCTTTGAAGTGGACACTCTTTCAATGTCACCACCGATACTTCCTTCGCTAAAATAGAAGGGCATCCATGGCTCAAAATGGGTCAATAAACGAGGAGTGACCTCGGGATGGGTCAGCAAGTAATAGTTCACTCCATCGGCGAAGGCAAGGCATAACTTCTTCAACCATTCTGGAGCCTGCTCATACGCTTGAACCGCTTCTTCTTTTGTCATGAAAAGTCGAGCGCGCACGTCACTATACAGCGCCGAAGGTCCTTCGACCTCGGCTAACCGACCAATAGCCCAGAGGTAGTTCTGCTCTACCCGGTTAAAATCGTCTTCACATTGGGCATAAAGCATACCAAATACCGCATCGGCATCCGTCTTCGCATACACATGAGGCACTCCGTAGTCGTCCCGAATAATCTCTATTCGATTTGCGATGGCCTCAAGGCGGCTCATTTCAGAATCACTCGAACAACTCCAGCCCAAAAAAAGGAAAAGCATAGCAAGCGCTGAAGAGATCAATTTTTGCATGAGATACGAATTTGACAAAAAGGTAACAAAATCCGCTGAAGATAGTCGGACGAGTTGCAATGAAAAAGCAGTGACCGCGGTATCTTTGCACTATGACAAGTCCTAAGTCGAGCCTAAAAAAGGCCTTCAAAACGATCATCCTTCCGCGCATTCGCATCGTCTTTATCGGATTGTTGCTTATTGTTATTAGCAAAAGTGCCTCATTTGTTGCGCCCATGGCCATGCGAAGTTTTGTAGATGAACTCATCCCCAACCAAGACTTGCAAGGGATAAAAAACCTGGTGATTGTCGTGCTACTGGCTTTGATCGTGCAGGCGATAACCAGTTTTATGCTTACGAAACTTGTAAGTGTGCAGGCACAATACCTAATCACTGAGCTTCGAGCAGAAGTACAGCGAAAGGTACTCTCGCTTCCGGTGCGCTTCTTTGACAATACACAAAGCGGAGCTTTAGTCTCTCGAGTGATGAAAGATGTTGAAGGAGTTAAAAGCCTGGTAGGGACAGGCCTAGTTCAATTGATCGGTGGTTTGTTCACCGCGGCCGTTGCCTTCGTATTGCTCATTCGCATTAGCCCGCCGCTGACACTTTTTAGTCTGGCGCCGCTGGCCCTTTTCGCAGTGGTCGCCATTAAGGCCTTTTCTGTGGTCAGGCCGGTTTTTAGAGAACGCGGAAAGATTGAGGCTGAGGTAAAAGGTCGACTAACTGAAACACTTTCAGGGATCCGTATCGTCAAAGGGTTTCACGCCGAAAAAAGCGAAGAAGCTAGCTTCAACAAAGGCATACATCGTCTGTTTGACAATGTCAAAAAGTCCATGATCTATATGGCTCTTGTGAGCTCGAGCTCTATTTTACTCGCTGGAATAGCTACTACAGTAATCACAGGAATAGGGGGGTATTACATCATCAACGACCAACTCACTCTCGGTGCATTTTTGCAGTTCACCTTTCTACTCGGATTACTCATCAGTCCAATCTTTCAACTGACCAGCGTAGGCACTGAGATCACGGATGCCCTAGCAGGCCTTGATCGTACTGAAGAATTGCTTTCTGAGGTTTCAGAATACGATACAAGCGGCAAAACCCCATTTACTGCACCTTTGAAAAGCCTTCGCTTCGAAAAGGTGAGCTATGCTTATGAAGCCGATAAATTGGTACTAAAAAATATTGATCTCGAAGTAAAGAGCGGAGAGGTGGTGGCCCTAGTAGGAAGTTCAGGAGCCGGTAAGTCTACCCTAGCAAGCCTGGCAGCGAGTTATCTCACTCCGACTCACGGAATCCTTTGGGTGAACGATCAACCTCTCGATACACTATCGCTAGCTGATTACCGTTCACGACTTGGGGTGGTGCTTCAAGACGACTTTCTCTTCGACGGAAGTCTCAGAGAAAATTTACTTTTTGTGAAGCCTGAAGCCAGCGAATATGAGCTAGAACGTGCACTTACTGCAGCACATGTCAAAGAGTTCACCGATCATTTTGAGCATGGTATTGACACAATTATTGGAGAGCGTGGGGTAAAACTATCAGGAGGTCAGCGCCAGCGACTGGCTATTGCGCGCGCCTTACTCGCTGATCCTGAACTATTAATTCTAGATGAAGCCACCTCAAGCCTAGATACCGAAAGTGAATCGCTCATTCAGCAAAGTCTAGCAGAACTGACCAGAGGAAGGGCAACGCTGGTCATTGCCCACCGATTAAGTACCATTCGCAATGCCAATGTCATTGTGGTACTTGAAAAGGGACAGATCGTAGAACGTGGATCTCACGAAGAGCTATTTGAAAAGCAAGGTCGGTATTATGACCTGTATACCCGTCAAGCGAAAATCTAACAATCAGCTCTCAGGGGCAACTGTGACGCTCAAGCCATCGAGCGCATCGGTGAGGTGTATCTGACACCCCAGGCGACTGTTTTCTTTTACGTGAAAAGCTTCAGAAAGCATCGCTTCTTCTTCATCAGAGGCACTATCAAGCTCGTGATCAGACTCAATGTAACACTGACATGAGGCGCACATAGCCATTCCTCCGCATATTCCTACAGTGCCCTCTGGTTCAATTTCATAGGATCGAATCACCTCCATAAGATTCATGTTCATGTCTGTCGGAGCCTCGACCGTGTGCAGCTGACCTTTGCGATCCGTAATAAAGAGGGTAATATCACTCATGTTTAATCCAGCGTCTTAACTACAGCTTTTGGTGCCTCTTTCTTTGATCCATCAAAGCCCGTTACTCCACCTACCGTAGTATACTTCATCACGTACTTTTTGTCCGGATGAATGCGCTGGTAGGCGCTCTGACACATTAAAGTGGCTTCGTGAAATCCGCAAAGAATGAGTTTGAGCTTCCCCGGATAAGTATTCACATCCCCTATGGCATATACTCCCTCAACATTGGTCTGGTAATCGTAGGTGTTATCTACCTTTATGGCGTTCTTTTCGATCTCAAGACCCCATTCAGAGAGTGGCCCGAGCTTGGGAGATAATCCAAATAGCGGAATGAAGGCATCACAAGCGATCTCAGTACTGAGGCCCGTTTGCACATTCTCAAGCACAATGGACTCAAGACGGTCTGCACCTTTAATTTGATTTACCTCAGCCGGAGTATACACTTTAATTTTTTTTGCTTTCTTCAGTTCAATCACTTTCTCTACCGAATCTAACGCTCCCCTAAATTCGTTACGGCGATGTATGAGATGGACTTCACTGGCAATATTCGCTAAGAATATCGACCAATCTAGGGCTGAATCTCCTCCGCCCGAGATTACAACACGCTTATTACGATACTGCTCAGGGTCTTTGATCATATACGCTACACCCTGATCTTCAAAGCGTTCTATGCCTTCTATTTCTGGTTTTCTAGGCTCAAAACTACCCAGTCCTCCTGCAATCGCCACTACTTTCGCTTTGTGCTTTGTTCCTTTATTGGTGGTCACAATAAAGAAATCGTCTTCGGTACGTTCAAGGGTTTCTGCCCGTTCTCCGAGGGTGAATCCCGGCTGAAAGGGGGCGATTTGTTGCATTAAATTGTCGACGAGGTCTCCGGCCAGCACTTCAGGAAATCCAGGAATATCGTAGATCGGCTTTTTAGGATAGAGTTCACTACACTGTCCACCGGGCTGTCCAAGGGCGTCAATTAAATGACATTTTAACTGTAAGAGACCCGCTTCAAAAACGGCAAATAGGCCAGTAGGTCCGGCTCCAATAATAAGAATATCTGTGGTAATCATTTTGCTGTTCTAGCTGAGAATACAGTGGCGCATTGACCTAGGCCACATTTACCACTTCTTCTATTTGAGGCGCGTACTTTTTGATGGTCAGCTCTACACCGCTTTTCAATGTCATTTGGTTGACCGAACACCCCATACAATTACCCTCAAGGCGCACTTTAACCGAGTTGCCATTGTCGATTGAAATCAGTGAGATGTCTCCGCCGTCGTTTCGGAGAAAAGGGCGAATCTCATCGAGCGCCGCCTCTACCTTTGATTGTAACTCTTCTGCTGTCATTTATTTAGGTCTCACGGCAGCACATCCTGCCATAGTCGTTATTCGTATAGCCTCTGTGGGTGGAAGCGTTTCATTTCGCTTTACCAACTCTGCAACCATAGCCCGAGTTACTTCGGTAAATGCCTCGGCAACCGGGGTTTTATCTTGAAGCGCTGCTGGCCTGCCTACATCTCCGGCTTCACGCAAACCTTGCACTAGAGGTAGCTCTCCCAAAAGTGGGATTCCGCTGTCTTCAGCTAAAAAGCGCGCACCCTTCTCCCCAAAAATATAGTATTTATTTTCAGGTAGCTCTGCTGGAGTGAAATATGACATGTTCTCTATGATTCCTAATACCGGAACTTGAATAGCCTCTTGCTTAAACATGGCCACCCCTTTGCGGGCATCGGCAAGCGCCACCTCTTGAGGAGTACTCACTACTACCGCCCCTGTGATCGGAAGCGACTGCATAATACTCAGGTGAATGTCTCCAGTGCCCGGAGGAAGGTCGATCAACAAAAAATCGAGTGTGCCCCAATGGGCATCGAATATCATTTGATTAAGGGCCTTAGCCGCCATTGGCCCTCTCCAAATCACGGCTTGATCCTTCTCGGTAAAAAATCCGATTGAAAGTAGTTTAACCCCATAGTTCGAGATCGGCTTCATCTTAGACTTGCCTTCGACATCTATAGCTAGGGGTTTCTCGTTCTCTACATCGAACATGAGCGGCTGCGATGGTCCGTAAATGTCAGCGTCTAGCACGCCGACTTCGAATCCCATTTTGGCCAAAGAGACGGCTAAATTTGCCGTAACGGTAGACTTACCGACACCTCCTTTTCCAGAGGCAACGGCTATGATGTTTTGAATGCCTTCGATAGGCTTACCCTTGATCAGGTTAGGCGAGGCCCCTTTAGGGGTCTCTGGAGCTTCTACCTTCAGATTCACCTTAATTTTCGCCTTTTCATAAACCTCTTTATGAATGGCTTGAAGAATGGCAACTTCGGTTTTTTTCTTTGCCTGCAAACTCGGATTCGAAATGGTCACATCAACCTCAACCTCGTCTCCGAAAATCTGTATGTTGGTTATGGCCTTACTTTCTACCAGATTTTGCCCTTCTCCGGGGGCGCTTATGGTTTCTAGGGCCTTTAGAATATCGTTCTTTGTGATGGTCTTCATAGATAGCAAAGATACGCACGAAAAAGCGCCTATAAAAGTTCGTGAGCCGGGTCCCAGAAGAGGTGATCAAAGTCTTGCACTGCATCATTGACCACTCTTATCCCTTCATTTTCAAGAAGTTGTTGCATCAGGTTCATACCTGCGAAATGAAACTTTCCGGTAAGCAGCCCGTTGCGGTTGACCACACGATGCGCCGGAACCCCCTTGTCGTGAGAGAGATTCATGGCATACCCCACCATACGCGCGCTTCGCGGCGCGCCTAAATAGTTGGCAATAGCCCCGTAACTCGTCACCCGACCAAACGGAACCTGGCGAACCACCTCATATACCCTCTCGTAGAAGTCTGTATTAGGCATACGAAGAGATCAGTCTGATGAATGATACAAGCACGAGGATCAACATAACCACAGCAATGGTGCGGTTAGAACGGCGCTGAAAATGGCGCTCATCAAAGGCGATTTTAGAACTTCCATAACTGTAACCATAGAGCACACTGAAGGTTCCGCTCAAAGCAGCCGACGCAAAAACCAAGGTTTCAGAAGGGGCTAACCGCACTAACGACGCATTGCGCATAAGTGCGTGTAGAATCGCATAAAACGGAATGTTCAAGACATTCAGGGCGGCGAGTAATAGGCCGCGACTAAAAAAATTACGCCTTGTATTTAACCGATATACCGACTGATGGGCTTTTCGAAAAAAATACATCGACAATAAAGAAAATACCAAGATACCTAGCCATAGAAACCGACGTTGCACCTCGGGATTCTGATAAACAAACTTCGAGAACACTGCTGCGGCCCAAGCCTCAATAGCGACTACAACCCCTACCCCAGAAATAAAGTAAAGTGCGGCACGATGACCACTAGTGACCCGTATCTTAACTGCATTCATATTGAGCAGCCCCGGAGGCAAAGTGGCTAAAACCGCCGCAAAAAAGGTGATCGCAAAGAGTGAAAGGAAAGTCACTAGTTACAGTTTGAAACTAAGGTACGTTATTGGCGTGCCCTTATCAAGATACTGCTGCTCATAAAAGGTCTGTACGGCAGTAACGATCTCTGGGCTACCCCCTAATCGATATACGTCGTGATTCGCATAGGTGATTTGTTTGCCTAATCCTTGAAGAAGCCCTAATGTGTAGCCGTGTAAAAAGGCGCTATCTGTCTTTAAGTGCACTACCCCCTCAGGTTTCAAAACCCGCTTATAGCGCTTTAGAAATGACTCATTGGTGAGTCGGTGCTTGGTTCGTTTAAACTTGGTCTGCGGATCAGGAAAGGTGATCCAGATTTCACTTACCTCAGCCGTATCGAAAGCATGTTCGATCAATTCAATATGCATGCGCAAAAAGTGCACATTGGCGAGCTCTTCTTGAAGAGCAGATTTGGCGCCGCGCCATAGGCGCGCGCCTTTAATGTCAATTCCTATAAAGTTGAACTCGGGATGCCTTCTAGCCAGCGCTAGGGTATACTCTCCTTTGCCGCACCCCAATTCGAGAACAATAGGGTGATCATTACCAAAAATCGATGCCCAATTTCCTTTCAGTGAACTGCCTTGAATGAGTTCTTCACGTAAAGGTTGTGTTACGTTTGTGAACTGTTCATTTTCTCTGAACCGCTTTAGTTTATTTTTACTTCCCAACAGCGCTAAACATTAGAGCTGCAAATCTACGGATTACCGGGTAACAGCTATGGATTTAAGTCAGCGAACGATTCTAGTGGCTCCATTGAACTGGGGCCTTGGTCACAGTACTAGATGCATTCCGATCATTAAGGCACTTCTCGAGCGGCAAGCCAAGGTCATCATCGCCTCTGACGGAGTCGCCCTTGCACTGCTTCAAAAAGAGTTTCCTGAGCTTCAGAGCTATGAACTCTCTTCATACCGCATCAGTTATGCCAAAGACGGACGACTATTCAAACTGAAAATGGTCGCAAATGCTTACAAGATTCTATGGGCTATGTACAAAGAGCGCCAAGACATCAGGCGCATTGTAAAGCTTGAAAAGGTCACCGGAATTATCTCTGACAACCGCCTTGGCGTATTTCACCGCGGATTACCCAACGTCTTTATTACCCATCAACTACGAGTACTCTCTGGAAGCACCACCGCGATTAGCTCGAGGATGCATCAGTATATTTTTAAAAAATACGATGCGGTCTGGGTCCCTGATTTTGAATCGCTATCAGAAAACCTTACCGGCAAGCTAGGGCATTTAGACAAAAAACCTAAAAACCTGGTCTACCTTGGGCCCTTAAGTCGTTTCGAAAAGAAGAAGGCACCTATCACCTATGACCTATTAGTATTGCTCTCTGGACCAGAACCTCAGCGAAGCATGCTAGAAGAGAAGCTCAGAAGCGAACTCAAAATCTTCGAGGGGCGGGCCATCATGGTTCGTGGGGTGATCGAAGAAGCACAGACTATTGAAACCCACTCGCTTGAGCGAGGAGAACTAAAAATAGTAAACTATATGCAGTCTGAAGAGCTCATGTCTACGGTGCGCCAAAGTGCATTAGTGCTCTGCCGTTCGGGTTACACCACGGTGATGGACTTAGCCAAATTGGGTAAAAAAGCCTTTTTCATTCCTACCCCAGGACAATACGAGCAGGTGCACCTAGCCGAACGCCTTGATGCTCAAAAAATAGTGCCGAGTTGTACCCAAGATGCATTTAAACTAGAGCAGCTAGAGCGCATAAAAGATTACACCGGATTGGCGGTCTTTAGTTCAGAAGTTGATTTCGATTCAGTATTCTCTATTTTCTGAAGGGTAAACGAAAACTCTGAACCTACCTCGGGCTCACTTTCGACATAAATTCGCTCTCCGTGAGCCTCAACGATGTGCTTCACAATAGATAACCCAAGACCCGATCCGCCCTCTTTTCGAGATCCACTCTTGTCCACTCTATAAAAGCGTTCGAAGAGCCTCGGAAGGTGTTCTCGGCTAATTCCATCCCCGTTGTCGGTCACGCGAACAATCACCTTGTCTTTCACCAGGTCTTCAACACTCACCTCAGTCGTACCGTTGGTGTGCCCGTATTTGATCGAATTTTCGATAAGGTTGATCAATACTTGCTCAATCTTTTCATGATCGGCTTGCACCATAATTTCTTTAGTATACGGACGGTCAAAAATGAGTGAGATGTTTTTCTTCTCTGCCTTCATCTCGAGCATTTCAAAGACACTTCGAATCAGTGCAATAATATCGATCGGATGCTTATTCACCTGCTGAGTACCCGATTCGATCTTGGTAATGGTGTCTAAATCTTTTACGATATACAACAGGCGTTCAACTGCCTTGTTTGCCCGATCGAGGTACTTCTTACGAATCTTTTTATCTTCCATTGCACCATCTAGCAAGGTGAGAATATACCCCTGTATAGTAAAGAGCGGAGTCTTCATCTCATGGGCGACATTTCCGAGGAAGTCTTTTCGGTATTCTTCGCGAATCTTAAGTGTTTCGATCTCGATCTTTTTGCCACGGGCGAACTTCTCAATATCCGAGGTTAGCGATTCAAGGTCTGTACTTACACTACTTCCGGTAAAGCGAATGCCCTCGAGCAACGAAACTTCCTTATACACATTCTTGATTAGTCTAAGCACGTAGTTCTCAACCCCAACGCGCAGCGACAAAAAGGCGATAGCGAAAAGCAGTAGAAAAAACAGCGCTAAAATCCAATAGGGCCTTAGACCAGCAAAAAAGAAAATGAGCAATAAAACGGCCGTCGCCGTCAGTGAGATGTAGAACGCATATTTCAGCGCAAACGGATTCGCATTTTTAAAATTACCCGCCATAGAGGGTTAAAGTACAAATTTATACCCTACCCCTTTTACGGTTTTAAAATGATCGTCTCCTATTTTTTCTCTGAGTTTTCGAATATGAACGTCAATGGTACGGCCGCCTACGACGACCTCGTTGCCCCAAACTTTCTCTAAGATGACCTCGCGCTTAAACACTTTATCGGGTTTAGAAGTCAATAACGCCAAAAGCTCGAATTCTTTTCGTGGCAAGACCATCTCTTGCCCATTATTAACCACCTTGTACTCCTCACGATTGATAATCAAATTTCCCACCGAGTGAATTTCGCCTTCATCGGGTTGTTGCTCTTTACTACGTCTTAAAAGGGCTTTTATTTTTGAAACGAGCACCTTAGGCTTGATGGGCTTTTGAATGTAGTCGTCGGCTCCGGCATCGAAACCAGCGAGCTGAGAATAGTCTTCTCCCCGAGCAGTTAAAAAGGTGATTATCGTATTTTCTAAGCCTGGAGTATTGCGCATGATTTCACAAGCCTCTATGCCATCCATCTCAGGCATCATTACATCGAGTATGACCAAGTGCGGCTGTTTTTTCTTAGCCTTAGAAACCGCCTCTATTCCGTTCTTTGCGGTGAAGACCTGATACCCTTCAAGAGAAAGATTGTAACCGACGATTTCAAGAATATCTTGCTCATCATCGACAAGCAGAATGCGAACGTCTTCGTTTTTCATGGAGTACTTCAGTTGTTGCTCGAAGTTAATGATTCAAGCCTATTGGCGGTCAAAGTTAACCTTTACTTAAACTTTAAGTCGCCACAATTTAAAGATAAAAAAACCCGCTGCAAGCAGCGGGTTTAAAATCTGATTAAACCTTGAGGTCTAGAATTTGAAAGACACTCCCAGAGTGGTATTCACCCCTGGTTTTAGACTAGAGAATAAAAACTCTGTATTGCCAAAATAGTCAAAACGACTCTCGATCACATCGTTTAGAAGGTTGTCAACTTTAAGCGATACCGTGGTATTCTTCTTTTCACCAAAGCGCTTACTTACATTTATGTTTAAGCTGTGAAATGGCTCGGTATAAACATCTGGAAATTGGCCTATTCCGATTACCTGGAGGGCCTTTCCCTGAACGTTGTAATAGGCTCCGGCTTCTAAATCTTTATCAAAAAGATTGTAGCTAAGACCTGCATTTATTAAGTATGGAGATTGACCTTGTAACTGTCTTACGCGATTAATATCTCTCTCAGGCTCATTGACTTTGCGACCTTCATATTCTTGGTCACTCATAGTTAATTCTGAGATAATATATGAGGCGTTAATGTTTATGGACAGTCTTTTTAACTCATTCTCAAGAATATTATTTCTAAATTCAAATTCGGCTCCATATACCGAGGCTTCTTCATTGTTTCTCCCTATCAACACGTTTGGAGCGGTGATACTGTAATAAAAAATCTCG
>JBJOGS010000057.1:0-26858 GCA_046048095.1 Bacteroidota bacterium | reverse complement strand
CTCTAAACACCTCAAGACGTTCAGTAATTTCTTTGCGTTTTAGGGTTTCCATGCGCTCGGTTCCGATTTTTTCTACACAAAACGAGGCGAGATTGGCTCCGTGAATTAATGCGCTTTTGAGTTTGTCGAAAGACACATGACGAGACTCGGCGAGATAGGCGGCTAGGCCTCCGGCAAAGGTGTCTCCTGCCCCAGTGGGGTCATAGACCTCTTCTAGAGGAAGTGCGGGGGCAAAGAATACCTGATCTTTGTGAAACAATAAGGCTCCGTGCTCTCCTTTTTTAATGATGAGATAGCTGGGTCCTTTGGCGAGAATCTTTTTTGCAGCTCGAACCAATGCGTACTCTCCTGAAAGTTGGCGCGCCTCTTCGTCGTTGATTGCCAGCACATCTATGCGTTTGAGTACCGCCTCTAGTTCATTCGGAGTGTGTTCTATCCAATAATTCATCGTATCGAGAATGACCACATTTGGCGCCTTGTTCATCTGGTTAAGAACACTGAGCTGAATGGACGGATGCAGATTGCCCAACAAGAGCACCTCTGCTTCTTTGTAGTGATCGGGTACCTTAGGATTAAAGTCGGCTAGGGTATTCAGTTCGGTCACTAACGTATCTCTGCTGTTCATGTCGTTGTGATACCGCCCCGACCAAAAGAAGGTTTTGCCCTCATTGATTTGTTCTACACCGCTGAGGTCAATGTTTTTGGACTGCAGTAAGTCTAGGTATTTTTGCTCAAAATCACCCCCGATAACCGAAACGATACCGACTTCAATATTAAAGTGACTTGCGGCAAGCGCAATGTAAGCGACTGAGCCTCCTAGGGTCTTTTCTGTGCGGTCGAAAGGTGTTTCAATGGCATCATAGGCCAGGGTCCCTACCGCCAATAATTTTGACATGTGCTTGTTTTGACTACTGCTGCAAATATAAAAGGTTTATTCATTGGGACTCCCTTCTGAGAATCCAATGTCATCCTTTAATGAAGGCTGCTTAGAAGCGGCTACCGCGAGGGCGTCACACCGTTCGTTTTGAGGATGATTGTTGTGTCCCTTGATCCAAACGAACTGAACACGGTGTTTATTAAGCTCTTCGAGTAGCGCCATCCACAGGTCAGCATTTTTGCGATCTTTAAAGCCTTTTCTCTGCCATCCATAGACCCATTTTTTCTCAACGGCATCGGCGACATAACGCGAATCAGTGTAAACGGTGACTTGCATGTCTGGGGATTTTAATTTTTTTAGCCCCTCAATCACCGCCAGTAATTCCATGCGATTATTGGTGGTATACTTATACCCTTCGGCAAATTCTTTGCGGTAATTTTTCTCAGGCCACTCAAGCACAATACCATACCCTCCCGGGCCCGGATTACCCCGTGCCGCACCGTCAGTGTACAGGTTAATGCGCATCGTTCAATAGGGTTTCGATCACTTGAGGGTAGGATTGGTGTTCTAGCTCGTGGATTTTTTCGGCTAGCGATTCAGCGGTTTCGTTTTCATTTAGCGCGACAGCATATTGCGCAATGATGGCCCCTTCATCATAGTGCTCATTAACATAGTGAATAGTGATGCCGCTCTCTTTTTCTTTGGCCGCAATGACTGCGCGATGCACATGAGCTCCGTACATACCTTTGCCCCCGTATTTTGGAAGTAAGGCCGGATGTACGTTGACTATTTTGTTTTCAAAAGCGGTCACCCAAGCTGCGGGAATTTTCAAAAGATATCCGGCGAGCACAATCAAGTCTGGATCAAGAATTTGTAGCTCCCCTAAAAATTCAGACGAATTTAATGCCTCTTTTGAATGGTATTCAGCCTGCACGCGAAGCTTTTTGCATCGCTCAAGCACATAAGCCTCTTTGTTATTCGTAATCACTTTCGCTATGGTGACACGGTCATTATTTCTAAAATAGCTAACGATATTTTCAACGTTAGATCCTGATCCTGAGGCAAAAAGAACTATTTTAGCCATGTAGTGCGAGAGAGTTCATTTAGAGCGAAGTTAAGGTAAAGCACTAAAAATCCTTAACCTTCTTTGTATAGCAAAGTTTTATACATTTGCCGAGATATAATTTTTAAAAACGAAGATATGTCAGACATTGCATCAAGAGTGAAAGCCATTATCGTTGACAAACTAGGTGTTGACGAAAACGAGGTTGTAGCTGAGGCTAGTTTTACAAACGATTTAGGCGCAGACTCTTTAGATACAGTTGAGCTTATTATGGAATTTGAGAAAGAATTTGACATCCAAATTCCTGACGACCAGGCAGAAAATATTGCCACTGTAGGTCAAGCCATTTCTTATATAGAATCTTCTAAGTAAGACCACAGACGGCTTAAATTACTATCCATGTGCGCTCAGGCGCACATGGATTTTTTATATCTTCAAACGAAATAAACACGGCTAAAATGACAAAACTCAAACGTGTTGTAATCACAGGAATGGGGGCACTCACACCCATCGGAAACAACCTTGAAGCCTATTGGAATGCCCTTGTTGAAGGAAAGAGTGGAGCAAACCTCATCACGCGTTTTGATGCTGAAAAATTTAAAACCCGTTTCGCTTGTGAGGTTAAAAATTATGATCCGCTAGAGTACTTCGATCGAAAAGAGGTTAGAAAACTTGATCCATTCGCACAATATGCCATGATCGCTGCTGACGAGGCGATCAGTCACTCAGGACTTGATTTAGAGCGCATCGACAAATACCGCACCGGAGTCATTTGGGGTGCCGGAATTGGGGGACTAGAAACCTTTCAAAATGAAATCCTTGAACATGCTAAGGGGGATGGTACACCTCGTTTTAATCCCTTTTTCATTCCGAAAATGATAGCCGATATTGCCCCGGGTCATATCTCAATCAAGCATGGATTTATGGGGCCTAATTATACAACGGTTTCGGCTTGTGCCTCTTCGTCGAATGCGATTATCGATGCGATGAACACCATTCGATTGGGATATTGTGATGTGGTGGTTACCGGAGGCTCAGAAGCGGCAGTGAACATTGCTGGAGTAGCCGGATTTAATGCGATGCACGCGCTTTCGACGAATAACGAATCTTTTGCCTCAGCCTCAAGGCCATTCGATGCTACACGAGATGGTTTTGTGCTCGGTGAAGGGGCCGGAGCACTAATTCTTGAGGATCTTGACCATGCGCTCGCACGAGGTGCCCGTATTTATGCTGAGGTCATCGGCGGCGGGCTTTCAAGCGACGCCCATCACTTGACCGCCCCTCATCCCGAGGGAAAGGGAGTCATTCGCGTGATCCAAAATTGTTTGGCTGATGCTAGAATTTCTCCTGAAGAAGTGGATGCCATTAACACCCATGGAACATCAACCCCACTAGGAGATGTAGCCGAGCTTAAGGCGATCACCACAGTGTTTGGCGAGCATGCTAAAACCATCAACATTAATTCTACGAAATCAATGACGGGGCACTTACTCGGAGCTGCGGGTGCCGTAGAAGCTATTGCTTCGGTGCTTTCTATTGAACGTGGAATCGTTCCGCCCACTATAAATCACAGTGTGGTCGATGATCAGATTGATCCGACTCTGAACCTAACCCTGAACAAAGCACAAAAGCGCGACGTTAAGGTGGTGATGAGTAACACTTTTGGCTTCGGAGGCCACAATGCTTGTGTGGTTCTAAGAAAATACAACGCCTGAGTCGAATGAAGTTAGGCCGTTCTTTTGAGCTCCCCTTTTGGAAGACGAAGGGAGCTTTCAATAACGCCATGACTGAAGTATTGGGCTTTAAACCTAGGGACATTTCTTGGTATCAAAGGGCGTTCACCCATCGCTCTATGAACCAAAAGGATCAGAACGGAAACCCGATAAATTACGAGCGCTTAGAGTTTTTAGGGGACGCCATGCTGGGAGTGATTATCTCTAAGCATCTTTTCAAAGAGGTTCCTAATGGCAACGAAGGATACTTGACCAAGATGCGGTCGAAAATTGTCAGTAGGCAACATCTTAACGAGCTAGGGCGCGAATTAGCCTTAGATCGCTATCTTGAAAGCCGCATTGCTGCCGATCAATTCGGAGAGAATATCTTTGGCAATCTCTTTGAGGCCTTGGTTGGTGCGATTTACCTTGATCGGGGCCATGATTATTGCGAGCGTTTTATCCGCATGCGCGTGATTGATCCACACGTTGATATAGAGCGCCTAGAGGGCAAAGTGATGTCTTATAAGAGCCTGATGATTGAGTGGTGTCAAAAGCAGAAAAAGGTTTTTCAATTCGAAGTCATTGAAGATCAAGGAGCAGACGATAGACCCCATTTTTCGGTAAGGTTTTTGTTAGACCAGCAGGTGGTTAGCCGCGCTCGAGAGACTTCAAAAAAGCGGGCAGAAGAAAAGGCCGCACAACGAGCCTTTTATGCCTTGCAAGATCGAATCAATGCGAAAAACGATGGCTAAGTACGTCCTTAAGGTTCCGGTTGATCAAGATGATACCGCAGTATTTGCGCTTCACAGTGAATGGCCAGATTACCAGCTACTTTTTTTCTTGAATCGTGAGCTGGGTCTGCAAATGAAACGTCAAGAAGAAGATTTGGAATTTGGTCAGGGCTATTTTTTTCCATGGTATGCTTTTGACCATCAGAAGCATTTTAGCCGGTATACATTTATTCAAAATAAGCTTAAAACAAGCGAAAACAGATCTTCAGGACTTGACTTATTCTCAGAGAATCGAATTGAAGCCTTGTATCATGTGTTGCCCGAGTACAAGCAAATCGATTATCTGCTGAAGGTAGAAGGAGAATCAGAAGAGCAATTGACCTTCATCCTAGAGAAACTTAAACAACTAGAACAAATCGTAATGGTGTATGCGTTAAATTCGCATCAGATCAAATCAAAAACGAACCTAATCTACTAAACACCTATGTCTTTTCTAAAGAAAACCAAAATATTAGCCACGTTGGGTCCGGCGACATCGTCTAAAGAAGTATTGAGAGAAATGATGCTCGCTGGGGCAGATGTTTTTCGATTGAATTTCTCACATGCTGACTATGATGGGGTGGCAGAAAAAGTCCGATTTATACGCGAACTCAACGAAGAGCTTGGCAGAAATACGGGGATTTTAGCTGACCTACAGGGGCCGAAACTTAGAGTAGGTGCCATGAAAGACGGAGTAGTGCTGAATCCCGGAGACAAAATTGCTTTTAAAACAGGAGAGCGCTTTGAGGGGGATGCTACGGCTGCTTACATGACCTACGAGGCTTTTCCGAGAGATGTAAAACCCGGAGAGCGCATTCTCTTGGACGACGGAAAGCTTATTTTTAAAGTGCTCGATTCGAATAAAGTAGACACAGTAAACGCTGAGGTCGTACAAGGGGGTCCGTTGAAATCCAATAAGGGAGTCAACTTGCCGAACACCGCGATATCGCTTCCGGCCCTTACAGAAAAGGATATCGAGGATGCACTTTTTGCGATTTCGTTGAAGGTCGACTGGATGGCGCTTTCATTTGTGCGTCATGCCCAGGACATTAAAGATCTGCAGGCACTCATTGAGAAACATGCAGATTATAAAATTCCAATCATCTCAAAAATCGAGAAGCCAGAGGCAATTGTAAACATTGACGAAATCGTCGCACACAGTGATGGCATTATGGTGGCAAGGGGAGATCTTGGTGTCGAAGTTCCGGCTGAAGAGGTACCACTACTCCAAAAGCAATTGGTGCAAAAATCTAAAGAGGCGCGCATACCTGTAGTTATTGCCACACAGATGATGGAGACCATGATGGACAGCCTGACGCCCACGCGTGCCGAGGTGAACGACGTGGGGAATTCAGTCATGGACGGTGCAGATGCCGTGATGCTTTCTGGAGAGACTTCTGTTGGTAAATATCCTGTTCAGGTGGTAGCTAAAATGGCGGCCATTATTCGTGCTGTCGAGCACGCAGACACCGCTTGCAAACCTACTCCACCACCCCGACTAAAAACCGAGCGATACATTACTAAAGCCGTGTGTTATCACGCCGCGATCATGGCTACCGAAATCGATGCAAAGGTCATCGGTACCCTCACTAATTCAGGGTATACTGCATTTCAAGTGTCGGCATGGCGTCCAAACTCATACATTCTTGCATTCACAGACAATAAGCACATCCTAGGAAGATTAAATCTGCTTTGGGGGGTGTATGCATTTTATTACGATAAGTATAGCTCAACAGACGCAACCGTGACCGACATTAATCAAATTGCAAAGCAAAAAGGTTTCTTGGCTTCCGGAGACATGGCGATCACCCTGACTTCTGTTCCCATTGAGAAAAAGGGAATGGTCAATAGCTTGCGCATCACCCAAATTTCTTAATGGCTATAGAGATTGAAAGAAAGTTTTTGGTGGCTTTTGAGCACTTAGGCCAGCATATTTCACTTGATCACTTTTCTTTTTCTCATTTAGTTCAAGGCTATTTGGCTGCTTCTGAACGCGCATTGATCCGAGTTCGGATAGATGATCATCAAGGGTTTCTTACCATTAAGCAGCGCGCCTCAGGAATGACGCGAATAGAAATCGAACGTACACTGACTATAGAAGAAGCTCGTGAACTTTTAAAACTTTGCGAGGGTAAAGTGATTGAAAAAAGGCGGTATGCTATTCTGCACGGAAGGCATCAGATAGACCTAGATGTGTTTTTAGGCGAGAATAAAGGACTATGTGTTGCTGAGGTTGAATTTGCCAATCAAGACGAGGCGAATGCGTTCGAACCGCCCATATGGTTTTCTACAGAGGTAACCACCGATAAACGGTATTACAATCACTACCTGAGTCAATATCCCTACTCTACTTGGTAATGGGGGATTAAATTACCCCTTTGAACTGTTCTAAAAAGCGTATGTCGTTTTCGCTGAGCATCCGAATGTCAGGAATTTGATATAAGAGTAGCGCGATGCGATCGATGCCCATCCCAAAAGCGTACCCTGAATAGACTTCAGGATCAATACCGCAATTCTTGAGCACATTAGGATCTACCATTCCGCAGCCCATAATTTCAAGCCAGCCCGTACCCTTGGTCATGCGATAGTCGGTTTCTGTTTCAAGACCCCAATACACATCCACCTCTGCACTGGGTTCGGTGAACGGAAAGTAAGAAGGTCTAAGCCTAATTTTTGACTTTCCAAAAAGCTTGGTGGTAAAGTATTGCAGGGTTTGTTTTAGATCGGCAAAGGAGACATCTTTATCGATATACAAGCCTTCTACCTGATGAAAGAAGCAGTGAGAACGGGCAGAAATGTCTTCGTTTCGGTAGACCCTACCCGGCGAAATGGTTCGAATGGGCGGTTGATTTTGCTCCATGTGACGTACCTGAACCGAAGAGGTATGAGTCCGCAGTAAAATGTCTGGATTTGTTTGAATGAAGAACGTGTCTTGCATATCCCTTGCCGGATGATGGTCAGGCAGATTGAGCGCCGTAAAATTGTGCCAATCATCTTCGATTTCGGGCCCCTCTGAGACTCCAAACCCGATCGAAGAGAAAATGTCTACAATTTTGTTCTTTACAATGCTTATAGGATGACGACTCCCAAGTTCCAAGGGGTATCCCGGACGCGTAAGGTCAATGGTGCTCTGAGTGCCTTGAGATCCTTGAGGGGAGGCGGTTTGCTTTAGGTTTTCGATTTTATCGGTGGCCGCTTGCTTTAACCTGTTTATGGCTTGACCTACGTCTTTTCGCTGTTCTGGGGCGACCGATTTAAATGCTGTGAACAGATCGTTTAACCTTCCTTTTTTTCCTAAATATTCGATGCGAAAAGCCTCAATCTCTTTCGGATCATTGCTTTGAAACTCTTCGACCTTCTTGATGAATTCTTCGATCTGCGCTAGCATTTCTATTTGTTTTGAAGGGCTTAAAAGTAGTAAAGGATTTTTAAAGCACACGGCTGCAACCGCATCAAAAATGGCGCGCTTCTTATTGTCAACTGAATTTAGTGGTTTATCTTTATGTTTTATAAATAAAAATAAATCGTTTGATCTCGACTCCTCGCATCATTCAATGGGTTGTGGGCTTCATGATTTTCATCATGGCTTCTTCAGAAGTGACGCGATTCACCGCTGCCAATTTGGGGTATGCCATTAATGTGGAGATAGAGAGTGAAGAGTCGAGCGATAGCAATTCTAAGTCGAGCGGTTTCGATTCTTACGATGAAATAGCTTTTTCGGTCTTTACCATTCTTTTAACTCCATACGCTTTGCATCCGAACCAGATGTTTTTCTGCATCGATCAAGCGCTTACCCATGGGGTATGTAAGATTCATCTAGAGCCTCCAGATGCCAGGCTAATCGCCTAGAATCACGCTTTACGAATCTTAATCCATCCTCAAATGTTTAAATCATTAAAGGCAGATTTACCTGCCAGTATCATTGTATTTTTTGTTGCCCTGCCTTTGTGTTTGGGTATCGCACTAGCTTCTGGAGCCCCCTTGTTTTCTGGACTGATCGCCGGAATCATCGGCGGAATTGTAGTCGGATCGATCAGCGGATCACATGTAGGGGTTAGTGGCCCTGCGGCTGGTTTAGCGGCCATCGTTCTTACTGCCATTAGCAGCTTCGGAGATTTTCGCATCTTTTTGCTCGCGGTAGTCATCGCCGGAGCGCTTCAAGTGGTTTTAGGTGTTCTTAAAGCCGGGATCATTGGCTACTTTTTTCCGTCCTCAGTAATTAAGGGAATGCTTACCGGAATAGGCATCATAATCGTTCTCAAACAGATCCCCCATTTCTTTGGGTACGACTCAGACTGGGTAGGAGACCTCAGTTTCTCAGAACAGGATGGCACAAATACCTTTGAGAGCCTTTTTCTGACTTCTGACTTCATTAGCCCTGGGGCCACGTTGATTGCCGTGATAGGGTTATTGATTATGCTGTATTGGGACAATATACTTTCTAAAAAGGCGAAGTTCTTTACGGTTATTCAAGGCCCAATCATCGCAGTGGCTTTGGGTATCGTTTACACTTTGGTGACCAAAGATCATTCCTATTTAAGAATAGCGCCTGAGCACCTGGTCAGCGTGCCTATATTTGAATCTTTCGCTGATTTTAGTGCTCAGTTCACCCATCCGTCTTTTGAGAGTATATCCAACGGAGAAGTTTGGATGGTTGCCTTTACTTTAGCTTTGGTCGCCAGCCTTGAAACCTTGCTCAGCGTTGAAGCTACCGATAAATTGGATCCACGCAAACGCGTGACACCGACTAATAGAGAACTGGTAGCTCAAGGAGTTGGAAACATGATTTCGGGGTTGGTCGGAGGGCTTCCTATCACTCAGGTTATTGTAAGAAGTTCAGCAAATATTCAATCCAAAAACGAATCAAAGCTATCTGCAATCATTCATGGATTCTTACTGTTGATAGCCGTCATACTGCTGCCCCGGGTGATTAATCTCATTCCATTATCGGTTCTTGCGGCTATACTTATTTTGGTGGGTTATAAATTGGCCAAACCGAGCCTATTCAAAAAGATGTTTCAACTTGGAACGAAGCAATTTGCTCCTTTCATAGTGACGATCTTAGGGATTGTTTTCACCGATCTGCTCATTGGAATTTCTTTGGGATTAGGTGTTGGTGTGATTGTCATCTTGTACTACAGCTACAAGAATTCTCATTTTTTGCATTTGAAAGACGAGAGTGGGGATGCGCCATCGTATAAAATGACTTTGGCCGAAGAAGTGACTTTCTTTAACAAAGGGGCCATATTGGACGCCTTAGAGCGACTTCCGATGAATGCGGTGGTTGAAATAGACGTGCGTAATACGCGTTATTTAGATTATGATATTGTTGAAATCATTCAAGATTTCGGCCACAAAGCTAAAGAGCGAAACATCGATCTGAATATCATTTCAGAACGCGGGGTGGTACGCAATCTTGAGAACCTAATAACCTTCTTTACACATCCTCGAAGGTAAGAGAATCTTAGTCTAAGAAGGTCACTTCTCCAGAAGCGACATCGTACATCGCCCCAATGATTTTAATGGCGCCTTCTTTCTCCATGGCGCGCAATACATTGGAATAGGTGCGTATGTTTTGCACGGTAAGCTTTACGTTTTCAAGTGCTACCGCATCTACAAAGGAAGCGTTCTTTGAATTGCGCTCTTCGGGATTGAGGGGTTCTTTTATGTTTTGAATCGCTGGATTGATTTTAGCGAGTAAGGCAGTTAGATTGCCTAGCTCTGCTTTGTCGCAGGCTCCTTTGACGGCACCACATGAGGTGTGGCCCAGCACTACGACGAGCTTAGCTCCTGCAATTTTACATCCAAACTCAAGACTACCTAACATGTCTTCATTAATAATGTTACCGGCCACTGTAGCTCCAAAAACATCGCCAATTCCTTGATCAAATATGAGTCTTATCGGAACTCTTGAGTCGATACACCCAAGTATACAAGCGAAGGGGTACTGTCCAGAAGCCGTTGCTTTCACTTGGGTAGCAAATTCTCTTTTTTTCTTAACGCCTTGAAGAAAACGCTGATTGCCGTTTTTCAAAATTTGAATGGCTATTTCAGGGGTTATTTCAGACTGAGCTTCAGCCGTTAGGGTATGCATGAATTAGGGATAGGATTAAACCATAAATATATAACAATACAAATATAAATTTATCCCTAGTAGCTCAGCTTAATTCTGCGCAGATCACGGTCTTTTAACCACCCTGTTTGCCCGTTGGCTAGTCGAATTTCAGTAAAGTCTTGAAAGCTGCCCAATACTTGTACTTTGGTTCCTTCGTGGAGCTCGAAAATAACGGGGGCCTCTGGTTTAGGCTCTGTGAGCACCAATACACGGGGCTCAAATACAACGGCGGATTGATCTTGATCTAATAGCGACTTTCCTTTGTGCACCAAGAAGAACAACGCAAACGATACAATAAACAGTACAATGGCCGATCGGCCCCAAAGCATGCGACTTCTAAGTTTAAATAGCAGGTAAAACAGTAGTCCAAGTGCGCCGAAAGCCACAGAAAGTATCGCCCAAATCTTTAATGGAATGACTGAGAAAAAGCCATTTACGATACGCTCATCTAGAGGCGCCGGTAGGGCCTCTATTTTATCTAACCGCTGATTTTCAGCAAAACTCAGGTTGTTTAAAATACGTTCATTAGTTGGATCGATCACTAGTCCGCGCTCATAATAGAGAATGCTCGCCGCTATATTTTTATTCTTTAAATAGGCGTTTCCAAGGTTGAGATAAAGCTCAGGCGAGTGCACTCCTTCTCCGAGAATGGTTTGAAAGTAAGTGATGGCCTCATCGTATTTTTCGGCGATATAGGCTTCATTGCCCTGCGCAAAGAGTTGCTCGTACTTTTCAGCTTGTGCATTTAGTGCAGTTGACCAAAGTGCTACCAAGAAGATGAGGGTTAAGTGTAATGCTTTCATACTACTTTGGCTTTGGTTTGTATCAGTGCTATAAGCGTGTTCAATCGCTCTAGATCTTGCTGTATATCACTGCTACTGGCAGGGCTGTAGCGAACAAGGTTCACCTTGTTGATGAGAAGCACAATGTCTTCAATGGCTTTAGAATCAAGTGCTGTTTGCTCAAGTGTACTTTTGATTTGAACCTCTGATGACCCCCTTACCGATGCAGCGACCATTAACGACAAGGCATGGTCAAGTGTTTTTGAAAGGGCTTCATAGAAAATTTCGTTCTGTCCGTTAGAGGCGGCTTCTTGAGTTTCGCTCAACAATTGCTTTAATCGTTTGTGATATTGTTTTTTAATAGAGGCGGATTGCGGGGCACTAAATTTCAGGTACAATTTCGAGGCAATGGCGATAAATGCAGCCAATAGAATAAAGCTTAATAGCAGTAAAAAATGCGCCAACTCACCCGCCCATGTTTCTGAGGCTATAGGAGTAAAAGAGCTAGAAAAGGCATTGGATACGAAGGCCTTTTGCATGCTTATCGCAGCAGGGCTACTTGCTTCTTTTTCATTAGTAGTGTTCGGGGCCGTGCTAGATCGAACGGGCCCATTCTCTACGGTAACAGATAGTGGACTCGAGTTAAGGATGACATAACTTTCTTTTTCAGGATCGAAATAAGAAAAGCGAAGCGCATTGATCGGATAGTTACCCACATAGCGCGGAACCACGGTATAAGTTTCGCTCACTTCTCCCTTCATGCCGTCCTTTGTTACCGAAACAGCGTCGTTGAATTCAGGTTCGTATTGTTCAAGCGAAGACGGAAGCGTCAGTTCAGGAAGTTTTAACAACTTAAGGTTGCCTACTCCAGACACACTCACTTTTAATTGAAGTGACTCATTGGCATCCAGGCTGGTTTTGTTGGCACTAGTTTCAAATTTGAAACTGCCCACCGCCCCACTGAAGTCTTCAGGCTGACCTTCTGTGGGCAGCGCTTTCACGTTAAGGACTGAAGCGCCAGCCGAGACCACCTTGGTGGCAGAGCGCATGATTGGATCTCCAAAAAAATCGCGGCGACCGGTTGGAATTTGAACATACAATTCAAGCGAAAACGGCTCTATGGGAAGGGCGCCTGATTTCTGGGGATAGAGCACCACTTGTTTTAAATCAACGGCATTGAATGTTTCGTTCTTAAAGGTAGTTCTCTTGGTTTCGTACTCGTTAATGGGAATGTCTTGACTCCAGAAGTTATTATAGGCGGGGTTGTCAACAGGTACAAAGTTGTTGATATAGACCTGTGGAGAGAAGTACAACGTATAGGTCACTAGCACCGCCTCATTCTCGTAAGGATTTGGTTTCGAAATTGAAGCTACGAGGTAGAGGCTTTCATTCGCTACGTCTTGGGCTGTTTTCGGAGCATTTGGATTGGCAACGGCAGCGGTCACCTCAACGATTTTTTCTTCAGTAGCATAGCGTTCGCCATCAATAGTAATGTAGGCCGGTCGGATTTTAAGTGTCCCTTGCTTTTTCGGGCGAAGCACATAGGTGTAAGATCTAGAAAAACTGCGTTTTCCATTGATCCAAGATGAGCTGGTTGATTGAGAAGGCCCCATAAGCACCTCAAAATCGCTAAATGCGGGAGGCTCAAACAGATCCCCGTCTTTGTTCATTTCAAAAGAAACTCTCAGCCGTTCATTCAGGCCTAAACGGTTTTTGCTAATGACCGCTTCGAACCGCGTTTGCTCTTCTTGACCGTAGCCAAGAAGAGAAACCGTTAAGAATGCAATTAATAGCCTTATGCGTAACATTACCAGTCTTTTTCTACTTTCAATTTTTGCCCTTGTACTTTTTGGGCATTCATTTTCTCCTGAACCTTGTTTTCTTCATTTTGAAGGGCCTGCAATAGGGCTTCTATCTGTTGTTTTGAAAGCTCTTGAGGTTTGGGATCATTCTGTTGAGGTTGATTTTCTGGCTTTCTACCCCGCTCTTCTTTCTGATTCCCATCTCCTTTTTTCTGCTCTTCTTTTTCTTTCTGATTTTCGCCAGAGTCATCAGAGTTGTCTTCTTTTGGATCAGAGTCACCTTGATTTTCTTGATCGCCCCCTTCACCCTGATCTTTTTGCTGATCTTGCTCTTGATCCTTTTGCTGATCTTGCTCTTGGTTCTGATCCTGCTCTTGGTCTTGATTTTGATTTTTCTGCTCTTCTTCAAGCATTTTTTTTGCTAAGGCATAATTGTATCGCGTCTCATCGTCATTCGGATTTCGCTTGAGCGCCTCTTTATAGGCTTGCACTGCATTTTGGTATTCTTTGCGTTTCATGTAGACGTTTCCGATGTTATGAAAAGCTTGATGCGAAAGGGACTCATCGTTGGTTTTTGTGCTCGCGGCCTTGTAATGACCGAAGGATTCTTCTTCTGCACCTTGTTTAAACAGGGTGTTTCCTAGATTGTAGTCTGAAATGGCGTTCAGACTATCTAGTGCGCTTGCCGTCCGAAATGCTCGCTCGGCTTCATTCGGCTGCTCTTTTTCAATGAGAGTAATGCCTTTGAATGTGTTTTCAACACTCTCTTGGCGCAATGTTTGACTGAATGCGCCATTATTCAATCCAAAGACGAGAAGGATGAAAAACAAGATCACTTTCATTTTTTTACTTTTTTAATGTGCCAAACCAAACGCTTTGACTTTCTTTCAAGTAGCATGGTATCTATAAATAACAAGAGTAAAGCCACACCCACAAACCACTGAAATTGGTCTTTATAAGCTGAGTAGGTTTGTGTTTCAAAGGCGGTCTTATCAAGTCGATCGAGAAAAGATTTGAATTCAGAAATGGCCAACTCAGTGTCTATTGATTCTATGAAGGTACCATTTGTTTCCTCTGCGAGGACGCGCAAAAATTCATCATTGCGCTTAGAGATCACCACGTTTCCTTCACTGTCTTTTTTGAATGCCGCACCCCTTCCGTTCGTCTCTTCAGGAATGGGGGCCCCTTCAGGAGTTCCTAGGGCGATACTTACGATGGCTATCGCGGATTCTTTTGCCAGCGCAGCGGCAGTTTCTATGCCGGCTTCGCTGTGATCTTCTCCGTCTGAGAGCAATACCAGTACTTTACTTGTAGCGCCTTGAGGGTCGTAATAGGTTGCGGCCAATTTTATGGCTTCGTTGATTGCTGTCCCCTGCGAAGACATCATGTCGGTATTTACCCCTCTGAGAAACATCTTTGCCGCTCCGTAGTCCGTGGTAATGGGTAGCTGAGGAAACGCTGTAGCCGCATAAGTGATCATTCCAATGCGATCACCGGTGAGTTGATTGAGTGTTTCTGAGACAATGCGTTTCGCTTTTTCGATGCGATTCGGAGCAATATCCTCAGCGAGCATACTCTTAGAAACGTCAATAGCAAAAACAATATCCACCCCTTCTCGCTTTACTGTTCCGAGCTGGGTTCCGATTTTAGGATTGGCCAGTCCTATAAACAATAGAAACACAGAAAGAAATACGAGCAGGAATTTCACTGTTGGACGCACTTTAGAGCGGTCAGGCGCTAGACGCTCTAACACGAATTGGCGAAGCGCCTTGTCAGGCTGAGCGTTACTCAATACACGTTGTTGCCACCAGCGCTTGTAAAGGAATAACAGCAGTAAAAAGGCCAGTGCAAAAAGGCCGTATCTCAAATAATATGGAGCGTCTAACAAAATCACGACAGGGCTTCTTTAAACAACGTATATTTTAATAGTGCTTCGAGCAAGAGTAGCACAACGGCTAGCAATACCCAGGTACGAAAATGTTCTTCGTAGGTGTAAAATGAAAACTCTTCGATTTCTGTTTTTTCTAATTGATTGATTTGTTCGTAGATCTCTTCTAGGCTCTCATTATCGGTCGCTCGGTAGTACGCTCCTCCGGTCAGGGTGGCGATTTCTTCTAGCAGGGATTCATCGATCTCTACCGCGCGCATGCCATATCTGAAGCTTCCGTCGGCGTTGTAAGCGATTGGCGTCAGCGCATTTCCGTTGGTCCCGATACCAATGGTATAAATCTTAATTCCGTATTCCAAGGCGAGATTGGCCGCAGTTTGCGGCTCTATAAATCCACTGTTGTTCACTCCGTCGGTAAGTAAGATGATCACCTTGGACAGTCCATCGCTCTCTTTTAACCGGTTCACGGCGGTTGCCAGCCCCATGCCTATAGCAGTTCCGTCTTCAATTGCTCCAAAGCTTAGTTCTTTTAAGGCAGATAAGGTGATTTCTGTATCGGTGGTCAAGGGGGTTTTGGTATAGCTTTCTCCGGCATAAACCACCAGGCCAAGTCGGTCGTTTAATCGCTCAAGGACGAATTTCGAGGCCACTTCTTTTAATGCTTCTAGCCTGTTAGGCTTCAGATCTTTGGCGAGCATACTTGAGCTCACATCTATAGACAACACAATATCTATTCCTTCGGTCGTGGTAGTTCTTGTATTTACCCCGGAGGTTTGTGGTCTTGCCATCGCAGCAACTAAAAAGACAAGTGCAAGAAATCGCAAGAGTCGTAAGAGTCCCCTACTTTTTGATCGTAGGTTGGGTCGATGGGCACGCGCCGATGAGAAATAAAATGAGGCAGACGACGGATTTTTCAAAAGCCCATACCACAGCGCCAGACCAGCAATGGGCAGAAGGGCCCAAAACCAGTACACGTCTCTAAAAGTCTGCCAAATGCCCTCTATCATAATTCTGTGCTTAAGTGTAGCGATTCGATGATCCGTTCGATAGTCAAATCTGCCCAGCGATCATTGGCTAGTCCAACAATGATTATTTCTTGGGAGAACTTTGGTCCTCCAAAGATGAGATGTTCAAAGTGCACGAGCTCTTTGTCTTGATTGGTGGCTGTGCCGTGTGAGCGATATCCTTGGATGTTATTTGAACTTGTGAATAGTTCGCCCTTAGGAATGATGTTGTTGAGTCCCTGATTTTCAAACGCCTGCAATTGCGCCTCGCTTTTTGCTCCAAAATCGAGGTCTTCTTGACCTTCATCTAAGATCACCCGCACAACCAGCTCAAAATCGACACCGTCTTGAGTGAAGACGAACTCATTTTCTCTTCGAAGCAGTGCCTCAGGACTTTCGAGTTGTACGGGAGGAAACCCATAGGACGATTTAACCCAAGGTCGTTCATACATGCGCTTTGACGGGTTTAAGGTGAGGGTGTCAATGGCATTGCTCCACCCCTCTTGTAGGGCATATATCCCGAAAGCAGTTATGAGTATGAGCAATACGGCTGCTAAAGCAGCCAGCCTCTTTTTCTTTGATTTTTTTTGCTTAGGCTGAATCTCTTGTGCTTCTATTTGTGCTTTTTTCTTCGCCTCAAACGAGGTAGTGAGTTGAATGAAAAGCTCAAGGTCTTCTCTAATGGTAGTATGTTCTACGGTAAGATTGGCAAATTTCGCAAGATCACTGCGCTCAAGGGTATTTTTAAGGCTCGACAGTTGATCGCTGCTCAGCGGATAGTCTTCACTTTCGTTTAATTGGTTGAGTAACAATAAGAGTTCAGCCGAGGTGCGTTCATTAGCCGAAATGCCAAGCCTTGAGGTAATATAGGTTTTAAATGCGCCAGAAGCTTTAAAATACTTTTGATGCGTAAGTTCGGTCGCGCTAGGGGTTTTCAGTGATTCAAAGAGGGCAACGGTTTCTTCATAAAGGTCAATTGGCGCAAGCACCTTCTTTTTATAGCGCTTATAGCCGAAGTAGGCCAAGACAGCGAAAAGTAGTATGGCTAGTGCGCCTAGTAGGTATGGGAGTGGCCTGCTAGGATTTTCGACTGAAACGAAGCTCTTGATATCGTAAAGGCCCTGTTGAGTCGTGTCGACCGCCACATCTTGCACGAAAATGCGCAGCTCAGGGGTGATAAAGGGTTGCTTGTCGATGGTGATCTGTTGAGGGGCAATCGAAAATGTCCCTGGATCGAACGCGCTTAACACATATTTTTTCTCTAACAGAAGTTGAGGTCTTTCGGCCAAGGTGTCGGTGGCTAAAATTTTTATGACCTCTATAGGACTGAAGGTTTGTCCTTCAGGAAATAACACGCTAGATTCTGGTGCTGCCTGAACGCTAAGAGTGGCTTGAATTTGTTCTCCGATTAATAAACTGTCGCGATCTAGTGCAATACTAACACTTTGGGCAGACAACAAAATGTTAGGCCCAACAAGTAAGAAGAGCAGGACTAGGTCACGGATTCTCATCAGTTCTTGGATTTAAAAAAGCCTAGAAGTTTTTTTACATGATTTTCATTCATCTCGCAGCGCATCACTGGTGCTCCCACTTTTTTGAAGGTGTCTTCGAAATAGATTTGCTGCTCTTCGATGCGCTTTTCGTAAGCTTTTCTCAATGCACTTGACGAAGTGTCTATGTATTGCACACTTCCGCTTTCAAGATCTTTAAATGGAACCAATCCGAGCCTTGGCAAGCTAAATTCATTGACGTCATAAATGCAAATCGCATTGAGGTCGTGGCGTTTGTTTACAATACGCAACGCGCGCTCATAATCGTCGTCAATAAAGTCAGACAGCACAAATACGATCGTTCGCTTCTTCAGGTATTTAGAGATGCCACTGAAAGCATTACTCAGATTCGTCCCTCTAGCGGTCACTGATCTACTGCGGTCTCCGAGTACAAGTAATTCTCTAATGATGCGCAATAAATGGGATTTGCCTTTTTTAGGCGAAATGAATAATTCTACTTCATCTGAAAAGGCGAGTAATCCGACTTTGTCATTGTTTTGAAGAGCCGAGAAGGCAAGAATTGCCGCGATCTCGATGCTCTTTTCAATTTTGGTTTGACCCGAGGTAGAGAACAGGCCTGAGGGGCTGACGTCTACCATGAGCATTAAGGTGAGTTCGCGCTCTTCTTCGAAAACCTTAGAATAGGGCTCTCGATTTCGTGCGGTAACGTTCCAATCAATGGTGCGCACATCGTCTCCGTATTCATATTTTCTCACCTCGCTAAAGGTCATTCCACGTCCTTTAAACGAGGAATGGTAGGCCCCGCCAAATAAATCGTCGGAGAGTCTTCGCGTTTTTAGTTCAATTTTTCGAACCCGCGTGAGAATGTCTGATACGTTAGCTTCCATTACATTTTAGGGCACCTGAATGGTGCTTACTATCTTATCAATGATCGTTTCTGAGGTGATGAGGTCGGCCTCGGCTTCATAAGTTAACCCGATGCGGTGTCTGAGCACATCTTTAATTATGGCTCGCACGTCTTCGGGAATAACAAAGCCTCTTCCTTGAATAAAGGCATAGCATTTTGCCGCTTTGGCCAGCGAGATACTTCCTCTAGGAGAAGCGCCGAAGTTGATGTAGGCCTTTAATTCGCCTAAGCCATATTTTTCAGGATATCTCGTGGCAAATATGAGGTCAACGATATAGTTCTCAATTTTCTCATCGAGGTATATTTCTGAGGCGGCGTCTTGTGCTTTTAAGAGTTCTTTGGCGGTCATCACGGCGTTGATTCCTGAGCCACTCTCTGCTAGATTTTGTCGAATAATTAGTCGCTCGTCCTCAAGTTTTGGATAATCGATCACCACTTTTAGCATGAAACGATCGACTTGAGCCTCAGGCAAGGTGTAGGTACCTTCTTGTTCGACGGGGTTTTGGGTAGCCATGACTAAAAAAGGACTCTGAAGCTTAAATGTTTCATCTCCGATGGTCACTTGTCGCTCTTGCATGGCCTCTAAGAGAGCAGATTGAACTTTAGCCGGAGCCCTGTTGATCTCATCGGCGAGAACAAAGTTGGCGAAGATCGGGCCTTTCTTTACGTCAAATCGCTGCTCATTCATGTTGTAAATCACGGTACCAATGACATCTGCCGGAAGTAAATCAGGGGTGAACTGTATGCGGCTAAAGCTGGCCTTTACCGCCTGAGCTAGCGAATTAATCGCTAGGGTTTTTGCCAAACCAGGAACCCCCTCAAGTAAAATATGGCCTTTAGCGAGAAGTCCTATGAGCAAACTGTCGACCATGTGCTTTTGACCTACCACCTTTTTTGAAAGCTCGGTTCTCAGCACACTAATGAATGCACTTTCTTGTGCAATTTTCTCATTCAAAGCTGTAATATCCACGTCGTTTGTTTTTATGTCGCGTTTTTAGTGGCCGCAAATTGATAATTCTATTCAGAACTCCTTGTTAATTATTGGTTAAAAAAGCCCATTTTATAGGGCTTTCAGCCTTTATTAAGCCGCCTAGAAAGTCGTAAATTCATCAAAAAGTTTTTGATATGCATTATTCAGAGATCATTGCAGGCACTATGACCTGGGGAAAATGGGGAAAGGCGCTTAATCTCATTCAAATGGCCGATCGAATATCCTCTTCAGTTTCTATGGGGATCACTTCTTTTGATCACGCCGATATCTACGGAGATTATACCACCGAAGCTGAGTTTGGGGCGGCCTTTGAAATGAGTGGCATCGATCGTTCTGAAGTACAGTTGATCACTAAATGCGGAATACAAATGACCCGTGGGCGTGATCACCAGGTGAAACACTATCAATACGACTATGAATACATTCTTTCATCGGTGCAACAAAGTCTTGAAAAGCTACGCACCTCTTATATCGATGCGCTCTTACTGCACCGTCCCAGTCCGCTTATGGTTCCTGAAGAAATTGGCCGGGCGGTGGCTACTTTGTTAGAGCGCAAACAGATTCTTTCTTTTGGTGTGTCTAATTTTCTTCCTCACCAGGTCGATGCAATCACTCGATTTACACCGGTACAGGCGAATCAAGTGCAGTTTTCAATTACGCATACAGAGGTCATGTATGATGGCACTTTAGATCAGGCGCTTACTCACGGTATTGTACCGATGGCATGGAAGCCGCTCGGCACTATTTTCGATGCTGAAGACCCTTGCAGCAAGCGGATTGCCGAGGTAGCTCAACCCCTTTGCAAGAAATACGATCTAACTTTACCGGGGTTAGCGATGGCATTTATAAAAAAGCATCCCTCAAAAGTGGTTCCTGTAGTAGGAACGACCGATACAAATCGATTAGTCGCCTTAAAAAGAGGGGCTCAAGTTGACCTTGAGCTAGAGGATTGGTTTATACTACTCGAAGCGAGTCAAGGAAGAAGAGTGCCTTAAACATGATTAACAAGCGTTTATTAATCAAGAATCTACTCGCTCATAACGACGAGAATAGTTTCTATGACAAAAAGCGTTTTATTTCTATTTCTGAAAAAGAGGGCAAGGCCAAATTCTTAAAGCATGTGTGTGCCCTAGCCAATAGCAATCCGAAGAACAATTCATTCATTGTCATTGGGGTAGAAGATCGAGATAATGCCATTGTGGGCGTAGATTTTTTCGACGACAGTAAGATTCAGAATTTGGTCAATGCCTATCTCGAGAATCCGCCTATAGTTTCATACGAGAACATTCCTTTTCCGCATTTACCTGAGAACAAGGTTGTTGGACTCGTCACTATTCGTTCTTTAGGAAAGCTTTGTGCACTTAGAAAGAATATCTGGAAGTACTATGGCGGATCGGTTTTCTATCGTGACGGCAGCATCAGTATGCCAAAGCACTTCAAGTCAGACCTCATAGATATCAATTCAAATGTGGTTGCTGATTTAGAAAAGCAGTCTGAGAACAATATACAGCTCACACTGGATGGAGTGGTGGACTTCATAAAAAACAGACATCCTGACTTGCCGAGTTTTTACAAGGTCTTTAAAGAGCAATTTGTAGTTTGTTGGGCGGGTCAGATAAAAAAGATTAAAGGAAAAGAATACTTTTCACGCGTAGATATTGAGCTCATCAATGAACAAGTTCGATTGTTTTTCTCGGCACTTGATGAGGTTGAAATTCAGGTGACTGAGGATTCGTTTAGCCTTTTAGAATATGTCTACTTGGGCTTGGGAACCAAAAAATACTATCCGCTAGAACAGCTCGTAATACGTTTTAGTGAAAGTGGCACTTACGCGATGCAGTCAGATTTGGTTTTTGAGCCTCCGCGTTACGAGACCAAAGATCTTTTTCATGTTTACAACACAAATAATACGCTACTACAGCTTCTAAAGCAAAACATCACCCTAACGGCGCGACAGCGAAGTGATCTTAAACAACTTCCAGACACCTATCTCATTTGTTACCTCAATGGGTTTGAAGGGGCCAAAGACAAAATGGAAATGGCCAAAGAATTGCTCAAGCCTGTAGATCCTTCGACCTACCGTGCGTTGAAACAGGCACTAAGAATTCTGCGTAAGGTGCACTACAACTAATCCTTAAGGATTTAAGAAATCAAATCTTTAGCGTAAGGCAGTGACTGCATGGCACCATAAGATTGTGTGGTAAATGCTCCTGCTCTATTGGCATAAGCGATCAATGGGATAAGCCGATCAAGTTGTTCGAATAGGACTGATCGATCTTCGTGTTGAGATAGTTGGCTGAGTAGGGCGCCTACAAAGGCGTCTCCTGCCGCGGTGGTGTCAATAGCATTCGCACTCACACTGGGCACTAGCGCTTTTTCGCCTTTGAGACTTATAAATGTGCCTCTTTGCCCCAGGGTAATACAAACCAATCGTGCGCCTTGTCGGTGGAAGAATGCTGCAGCCTGGTCAAATGAGGTTTGGTTTGAGATTAAAAAGGCCTCCTCTTCACTAAACTTACAGAGGTCTGCAGAAGCGATAAACGATAAGCACTGCGCAACGAATTCAGCTTTGTTTGACCTCCAAAGGTCGATTCTAAAATTAGGATCAAAGCTGATGAGGCATCCTCGTTTTTTGGCTTCGCTCAAGTACTGTTGGTAGGTTTCGTTGAGGTCCCCTTCTAAAAAGGCAGTCGCTGATCCAAAGTGTACAATATCTTGAGGGTCAATAGATTCGATGAGTCGGGGGTCTCGAATTAAACCGGCATCTGCGCCGCGAGAAAAATAGAAATCACGTTCGCCATCTTCAGAAAGGGCTACAAAGGCTAAAGTAGTGAACGCTTCTAGGCGCTGAACAAAAGAGAGATCCACCCCCTCTGAACCAATGGTACGTACTAGAAAATCGCCAAAAGGATCCTTCCCCACTGCTCCTGCAAACAAGGCTTTCTGGCCCAACCGTTGCACAGCACAGGCAACATTTGCTGGCGCTCCGCCGGCTTTCTTACTGAATTGTGCCGCCTCTTGAATACTTCCAGAATGGTGTTCAGCAACGAAGTCAATCAAGAGTTCACCGATACAAATAACCTTGGACATAGGCCTAGACATAAGGCCTCCAAAGTACTACTTTTGCTCAAAAGATTCGTTTTGGGAAGAACCCTGGTAATTGGAGACATCCACTCAGGTAAGCGAGGCCTAGAGCAAGCCTTAGATCGGGCGCGTATTCAACCTGGAGATCACTTAATTTTTCTAGGCGATTACGTGGATGCATGGAGCGAGGCAGCAGAAACCGTCAATTTTTTGATCACCTTACAGAGCAACCAACAATGCACCTTCTTAAGAGGCAATCACGACGATCTATGTTTGAATTACCTCACCAAGGCTGAGGCTCCTGTTAACTGGCTGCTTCATGGTGGCCAGCAAACAAAAGACAGTTATGACGGCCAGCCCAAGTCATTGGTAGATCAACACATTGCATTTTTGGATAGCCTTGAAGACTATTACCTCGACACCTCTAATAACCGTCTATTTCTTCATGCGGGGTACACCAACTTGAGAGGGGTAACACATGAGTATTTCTCGAAAACGTTTTACTGGGATAGAACGCTTTGGGAACTGGCTCAAGTTGTTGAATCATCGGGCAGTTTACCTCTGCCTCCTCGATTGATGAATTATAAAGAACTCTTTATCGGTCACACTCCGGTTTCTAAGACTGAGCTAGTGACTCCAAGAAGGGCGGCCAATGTGTGGAATATAGACACGGGTGCAGCCTTCAAAGGAGCGGTGAGTATTTTAGATGTCGACACTAAACAGTTTTGGCAGAGTGACCGCGTAGAGCTGCTTTATCCCGGAGAGCCTGGTAGAAATCTAGCGCCATAAAAAAACCCTCTCCACGATGTGAAGAGGGCTCTCGATGGGTTTGTTTGGAACCGTTCGGGCGAACGGTTAGAAATCAAACAAAACTAATCTAACACACGAGCTAAAGTAGAATTTCAATATCAACGCACAAGGGAAACAGGGCGAACAAAAAACAGAAAATACTGTATTGCGCATATTATATGTCACTAATTTAGCACGATGAGTGATCTGAACACGCTTAAAGACCGTTATGAGACACTAGTCAAGAAGCTGACTGAACAGTTTTCTGATGGCGAAGAACTCGAGGTAGACCAGATTCTCTTTATTGTTGGGATTCAAGAGCTAGGGCAGTTGCATCGAAAGTTTAGTAAAGACGAAAAGATCAACGTCATCCACATTGCCATTTGCCGATTGCTAGAACCATACGGATATTATTCATTTTCGCATTTTGACGACGACGGATGGCCCCATTACGATGTCATTGATCAGCTTCCCTTTTTAAAGGCCGGAGAACAGTCGCGACTTATGAAAGAAGCCTTAGTGCAGTATTTTCTAGAGAAAGATTACCTCGATTAGGTCAATTGGAGTTTGAGTGTTTCAAAGACGGTTCTGGCGTCTTTTTGCTCAGCCAATACGGCGTATACTGCGTCTAAAATTGGAGTCTTTAAGGGCTTTTTTTCAGCACGTGCCATAGCGAGCAAAGGTCTCACTGCATACGCTCCTTCAGCCACCATAGCCATAGACGATTTAATCTGATTTTCACTCATTTGCTGCGCGAGATACAGCCCGAATTGTCGATTTCGACTGTGTCTTGAGTAGGCCGTCACTAAAAGATCGCCTAAATAGGCCGATTGATTAATGTTTCTTTTGAGTTTTTGCTTTCGCGTAATGAAGCGTTTCATCTCTCGAATAGCATTTGAAATAAGCACGCTTTGAAAATTATCTCCGAAATCTAGTCCATCAGCAATACCTGCAGCTATGGCGTATACATTTTTTAGAACAGCTGCATATTCGGTACCTACGGTATCATTGGATAAGTTGACTCGGACATAGTGATTGCTAAGCGCTTGCTTAAGAATAAGCGCCCAAGGCGCGCCACTTGAGGCTACGGTGAGGTACGACATGCGTTCAAGCGCTATTTCTTCAGCATGGGCTGGTCCGGCAATTACACCAAAAGTTTCGGGCAAAACCTGGCAATGAGACAACAAATAGTCTTGAATCACCTGCCCAGTCTCTGGTACAATTCCTTTAATTGCCGAAAAGACCACGCGATCTTTAAGCAGAAGCGGTCGATCTTTAAATAGCCGGTGCACATAGGCTGATGGCACTACAAGTAAGACGATATCTACCCCTAGCAGCGTGTCTTTTAACGAGGATGACGCTTTGATTAAAGCAGTGTTGAATTGAACTTCTTTAAGGTAGTCGGGGTTTTTACCGAATCGGTTAATCGCTTCGGCAGCCGCTTGTTCATGGACATACCACTGCAAGTGATAACCATTATCGTTCAGTATTTTGGCCAATGCTGTGCCAAAACTTCCGCCGCCAATGACGCCAAAAATGGGCTTTTTGGGCATTGTCGTGATTTATAACGTTCTTAAGTATTCTGCGACTGCTTTGGCCTCTTGTTCAGAAAGATTTTGATTGTTCATTATCGCATTGTTATGCTCTTTCAGAAGGGCGATACTGATCGGATCTTTTTTGAGCATCTCATCGGTATTTAATAAAAGATTCAGCACCCATTCAGGACTTCTTCTATCATAAACGCCACTCAGTGCTGGGCCTATCATGCGCTGGTCTGCCATGTGACACGCAGTGCATTTCGCATTGTATAAGCTTTTGCCTTGATCTGCTAATTCGGCATTAATTTCATCTGTAAAACTGTAATTGCTGATAGGTCCAATCCCTTTATTAGAGAGGTCTACAGGCACCTCAGCTTTTTCTTTGGTAGCTGCTTGCGATTTCGTGCGAGACATTTCAAAGCCTTTGCTTTCTTCTTTCTTTGGGTTTTCTCCGCAGCTTAGCATCACAAGGGTAAGAGCGAAAATCAGGGTCTTTTTCATGAGGTGAAATGTTTAAGTTTTAAAGGTACGCTACCCTAAAATGAGCCGCAAGTTAGGAGATCGATTTTAACCATTCGAGTCGTTTTTGTTGCGCTTCGAGTGCGGCGAGAAGTTCAGATTTTAACCGCTTGATTAAGGTGGCGGTGCTAGGAATATCGTCTATGGCACTAACTCCATGGCCTGCTGACCATATGGTTTTCCAGGCCTTGGCTTCTGAATTCATATCGAGACCCGGGTCTAGTTTAGCTTCTTTTTTATAGTCTTCTGGCTTGATTCCGGCGGCATCTAGGCTGGCTTGCATGAAGTTCGCCGGGATGCCCGAAACTGCTGCCGTATGCACAATCTTATCTGCAGTAGTTTCGACAATCATGTCTTTGTACTCGGCTTGTGCCCGACTCTCTGTGGTGGTGATAAAGCGCGTACCCATGTAAGCCATATCAGCGCCCATTTGCAATACGGCCGCCACATCTTCTCCGGTGCTGATTGCCCCTGCGACTACGATAGTTTTATCAAATACCTTTTTTACATCCTTGATGAGCGCCATAGGATTCAGGGTGCCGGCGTGTCCTCCTGCTCCGGCAGAAACGAGAATGAGTCCATCTACTCCGGCTTCTGCGGCTTTCTCAGCGTGGCGCTTTTTAACGATGTCATGAAAGACCAGTCCCCCATAACTGTGAATAGCTTCTACTAGAAGCGAAATCGCTCCAAGCGAAGTGATCACCAGGGGTACTTTATGCTTTACACAGAGTTCAACATCCTGTTGTAAACGGGTATTGGTGGGGTGGACGATGAGATTCACTCCGAATGGTGCAGGCTTCTCTCCGGTCTCTTTTTCATGAGTTTCAAGTGCCTTTTTAATCGTGACGAGCCAGCGTTCAAATCCTTCACTGCTTCGTTCATTGAGCGCCGGAAAGGTGCCAATCACTCCATTTTTACAACACTCAATTACGAGTTCAGGCCCAGACACTAAAAACATCGGGGCGGCAATAATGGGTAGTTTTGCGCTGTTGAGCGCTTCTGGAATAGTATTCATAGCCTTGGGAATGTTTAAAACTACGAAACTTCTCTCGGTTTAGTCTTCTTTTTTGTGGCCATGAACACCCCGGTAAATACTAATAACGACGCACCCATTTTAATTGGGGTAAAGGCATCTTTACCGACAATAATCGCGAAGAATATGCCAATAACCGGCTGCACATATGAAAAGACACCGATCGTAGATGCTTTTAGCTCGGTCATTGCGTAAGCATTCAATAAAAATGTCAGGCAGGTAACACCAATTACGACAAATGCTATCGTTCCATATCCCCAAATCGGAATGCTAGCCCATTCGACTTCTAAGAACTCATTCATGGTTATAGGGGTATTAAGCACAATGGCAAAGGTGAATATCCACTTCAGTATGGTAAAGGGATTGTATTTCTGCATCAATGTGCGAATGATAATAAGGTAGAAACTATAGGAGATTGAATTGAGCATGATTAGGGCATTGCCTAACGAAGGGTTGGGTGCGTCTACTTG
>JBJOGS010000056.1:0-26149 GCA_046048095.1 Bacteroidota bacterium | reverse complement strand
CAGATGAATCGACTGTATAACTTCCATCTGATTTGTGGGTAACTACTGCACTATTCATATCAGGGGAGAAAGTATAATTAAAATCTGATTCCGAGGTAGAGTTCCATTTGATAGCACCTGTAGCCTCTTCAAAGGACTCTTCAGAAAACTCGTAAAATTCTCCCAGACTTGAATCTCCCATGGTTATTTGAATATCATCAGAAATCACTTCAGAGAAGGCTTCAAAATTATTTTCTCTAATTCCTTTCATCATTTTGTTGACAGTTTCTTGAAGTGAATTCTCTACCTCTTGAAGGTTAGATTTCATCCAATATATTCGAGCTCTGTCACCGTAAACAGAACCCCATGCCGCAAAATCTACCGCTTTAAATTGGCTTTGTAACGCATCCTCATAACGACCCAAAGAAGCTAAATGTTCTGCATTCGAGTCAAAAGCATTTGGTCCATCATGCAGCTCGAGACTCTTATCTATATACTTACTAGCCTCTGTATAATCTACCTCCCCAAGCTGACCATACATAATACCATACGACATCATGTTGTAAGCAAATGAAGCATGACTTGGAAACTTTTTCGCATACTCAGGATAGAAAGCAAAATTCATAGGATTTAAATTAGCTCGAAGAGCAGCAACAAATGGAGAATCTGGGTGCTTTGATTCAGCAGATTCAACTATCCTCTGTCTTTCATCGCGATCGGCAGCACTTTGGTAATTATACCATACCCTTTCTTCGTCTGTAAGAGAAGCTATGTTTATATCATTTAGTTTTTGACTTCTTGAGCCACCCATTTCTCCATTATTTGAAGAAATAGCCGAGACGGTAAGTTGAGCACATCCGCAATCCTCGTCTAGCACGAGAGCGGCCTTTGCCATTCCTAGTGCTATTGGCATTTCTAAATTAAGCATGTGCTCGACTGCAGCATTTGCAATTTCTGATGCTTTCTTATTACATGATGTTTTTAGAAAATATTCCTGCGAGAACATTCCTGAAAAAACCATTAGAAAACAAAGTGTAAAAATATTTTTCATTGTTTATTGAATTAAGGTTTCCTATTAAATATAGGTATTTAATTGCAATTAACAATATTTAAAAATGTTACTTTGAAAAAAGTAAAGGTTATGAGGATTCAGATCTACTTTAAACCAAAAACCTTTTTCTTATGCGCTTTGTACTCCACTTGAAAATGCTGAATTACGGTTTCCTCGCTTTCTGAGTCTGCAAATGCCTTCCACCCTTTTCCAAACTCCGTTAAAGGAAATTCCTCATGTTTAAGGGCCCACTTCTGAACGGCATAGATTGTTGGGTATAGATCAATCCCCTTATTTGTGAGAAAATACCTTTTGATCCTTCTATTGTTAGGATCATACTGAAAATCTATAATACCCTTTGACCTCAAGGACTTTAAACGGTCATTTAAGATGTTTGTAGCTATTTTCTCTCGTGACTCTAGAAACTCTGTATACGTTGTTTTTCCTTTAAAAATATCACGTACTACTAGAAGTGACCAACGATCACCCAATAATTTAAGCCAAACATCACAAGCGCATTGTGGGCCTGTGTTCAAATTTTCTTCCATACCGTTTGGAAAATTAATGTAAAAAATCAAACTAGAATAGTGTCGTAAACCACCAACTTTTCCCATAGGTGACAGCAATTCTCGACAAAGCACTGAACAAATGTTACAGCAGCCCGTTGGCGGTGACCCACTTGAAGTGAAATTGCTCTTGCGGATAACGCATACGGTCAGCGATTCTGGTAAGTCTTTCAGGTAATTTAGACAGGTATTCACGCGCCTTTTCGGCTTCATCATTCAATCCTCTGAGGTGCTCAATATTCCAATAATTATTAAGTTTTTCAAGAATATCTATGTAGTCGCTTGCGGTGTATACACCCAAGCGCTGTGCACAGTTTGAGAAGGTCTCAAAGGCGCTGCTAATGGCTTCGCCTGACTCGCGTAGAAAATGAGCGGGCATAACAATCTTCTTTCTCATCATATCGGCAAAAGCCAGCACCATTTGAGAAGGGTCTTGGTCGATGATGTGCTTGACAAATTCGCGATAGGCCAAGTGGTGTCGCATTTCATCTCCTGCAATGATGTTACACATTTTGCTCAATAATAGATTGCCCGATTTCTTGGCAAATTGACCTACTCTTTTGTGAGAAATATTGGTGGCCAGTTCTTGAAAACTAGTGTACACAAAGTTTTTATAAGGATCTCTGTCGGTTCCGATATCAAATCCGTCGGCAATCAAGTGCTGGGTGCTTCTCTCAACCTCTTTCATATTCACTCGGCCAGACAGGTAGAGGTATTTATTCAACACGTCTCCGTGCCTGTTTTCTTCGGCCGTCCAGTTTCTGATCCATTTGGCCCATCCATTACCCTTTTCGTGTTGGTCTATTCCGTCTATATCTAGCAACCACGACTCATAGGTAGGCAAAGCCTCTTCGGTAATGGTATCGGCCACTAGGGTAACCCATAAGTCATATCCCATCTCTTTTGCGCCTTCTTGAATTTCGGTAATCTCTTTAAAAAAGTCTTCTGATTGGCTGTCAGGTAAGAAATCGGTAGGCTGCCAGATCGTATCTATAGGAATAAGAAATTTTTCTATGAATTCGTCGATCTTGGGCTCTAATGAGCGCATCACCTCGAGGCGAATATTGTGCTGTGACATGTTTATCTTTGGTGTTAGGTTATGCCAGGTTTACACTAGCTTAATCTAAGAAACGACATCCTGCACTCGCGTCCAAAAGGTTTATCTTAAAATGCTATGAAAAGAATCATTCTTACCTGTTTTGTGTGTTTAGTAGCGTTATCGGCCAACGCTCAAGTAAAAATGCCGCCCGCTAGCCCAACTTTTGAGATCAAGGGAACCGTTGGGCTAACCGAAGTCTCTGTAATCTATTCTAGGCCTAGTGCCAAAGGCCGAAAAGTGGCGGGAGAACTCATTCCATACAATGAAGTCTGGAGAACCGGAGCTAACGCCTCAACAAAGATAAGCTTCAGCACCGATGTAAAACTAGAAGGAAATCTAGTTGCCGCAGGTACATATGCCTTATACACCCTATTCACTGAAGAAGAAGCCACTGTTATACTCAGCAAAAACCTATATTGGTGGGGTGCCATCGGCTATGATGCAACTGAAGATGTGTTGCGATTTAAAGTGCCGGTTAAGCATCCAAGCAGTCATTACGAAACCTTCACCATTAGTTTTTCTGACTTCACATTAGATGCGGCCTACTTAAATCTGAAATGGGAGCATACCAAAGTCATGTTTCGCATAGAGAGCGAGGTTGATTCCATCGTAATGGGTCAAATCAAGGCGAACGTTATCGATCGCTCTACAGAGAACACCAATACCTTATTTCAATCGGCGAGTTACTACTATGAAACCGGCAGAGACTCCGAATTAGCTCTAGAATGGATCAATAAAGCCATTGACCTAGCAGATGAGCCCACCTATTGGGTAATTCACTTAAAGGCTAAATTGCTCGCCCGGTTAGACCGAAAAGAAGCGGCAATAGAGGCGGCTCAACAGTCAATAGATTTGGCAAAAAAAGCCGGAAACCTTGATTATGTAAAACTAAATGAAAAGCTCATACGCTCTATGAACTAGGCAGCGGCTTACTAGATGAAAAAGCTTCTATTCTTATTGGCTCTTTTTCCGCTTAACCTACTCGCTCAAGAAAGTGATTTTGGTAACTGGTGGATCTATCTAGGAGATAAGAAGATCAACTCAAGATTCAATTGGCACCATGAGGCGCAATACCGCAATTACAACTTTGTTGGTGACCTCGAGCAGTTATTGCTACGCACCGGGTTAGGATACAACCTTAGCCCACAAAACAACAATCTTTTGCTGGGGTACGGATTCATTCAAAGCGAACCCTACGAAAGAGAAACCCAAGAAAAATTAAGGATAGATGAACACCGAATGTATCAGCAATTCATTCACAAGCAGACCATTTCAAGGTCGACCATACAGCATCGTCTGAGATTCGAGCAGCGCTTTATAGAGCAGGATTTTAAGACGCGTTTTCGCTACTTTTTAGCTATCAATATTCCTTTGAGCTCTAAAGGACTTGTAGAAGACAGCTTTTATCTCTCTGGGTACAACGAAGTTTTTCTCAACACCACTTCGGGCGTAGATTTTGATCGTAATCGCATCTACGCAGGGCTAGGTTTTCGCTTTTCGAAATACATACGCAGTGAAATTGGAGTAATGAATCAATCGACCTCGACGACTGGACGCAATCAACTCAACTTGATCACATTTGTTAATTTGTAAACTGAATTAAAAACGCCCTGAAGTGGAATGAAGAATCTTTGTCTTTTAGCTGCACTTTTCGCCTCATTCATGCTGGCAGGGGCCATCTCAAATCCACCTTCTCATCCAAAAACATTTTTGGCGTTAGGCGACAGTTATACCATTGGTGAAGGAGTGGACGAACCTAGCCGTTGGCCCAATCAATTAGTTGCCGAATTGAATATAGAGAAGCAGCAATTCGAACAACCAACTATACTTGCAAAAACCGGATGGACCACCGATGAACTGTTAAACGCTCTTGACACAACTGCCCTAGAAAGCACATATGACTACGTCTCATTGCTTATAGGCGTAAACAATCAATACCGGAAACGAACGGTTACTTCTTTCAAACCAGAATTCAAAGCGCTTCTAAGCCGTGCCATTGCCTTCGCTAACAACAATACAAAAAAGGTATTTGTGCTCTCGATTCCAGATTGGGGGGTGACGCCTTTTGCGAAGGACAGAGACAGTAAAAAGATAGCCGAAGAAATAGCGGCTTATAACACAGCAATTGAGCGCATTTGTGACGAAAAAGGAGTTACCTTTTTCGATATCACCCCTATTTCTAAACGAGCCTTGAATAATCCCGATTATCTTGCAGACGATCAATTGCATCCCAGCGCTAAGATGTATGCCGAATGGGTCGCAGAAATCCGATCATTTTTCAATGAGTAAGTCACCTCAAACAGCACTATCTTTTGCACAAGAACTTGACACTACCGATTCGTTAGCCCCGTTTCGTAACTGCTTTCACCACAATGTGAACGAGATCTATCTCGACGGAAATTCGCTCGGAAAACAGCCCAAACAGGTCAAAGAAGTGCTCAACCAAGTGGTTGACAATCAATGGGCACAGCAGTTAATCAGCAGCTGGAATGCGCATTGGTTAGCACTACCCAAACGCATTTCTGCTAAACTGGCACAACTTCTAAAAGTCAGCCAAGAAGAAGTGATCGTTGGAGAATCAACCTCAGTAAATCTCTACAAAGTAGTACTGGCGTTAGCTCAATCTGAGAGGTATCCTAAACGCCTGATTACAGATTCGCTAAACTTTCCGACCGACAACTACATCCTTGAAGGCATCAGCACCACACTCTCTATTGAAAAACCGGCAATGGTTCGCTATTCAAGTGACCTAGTAGCTGATATAGATGCACTGAAAAAGACCATGCGGAGTCAACAAGGTATCTTTTGTTTAAGTTTGGTGAGTTATAAAAGTGCCTACCTCTACCCTCTTGAAGAGCTTAACGCCTTTGCCAAGGCCAATAATTCTGTGATCGTTTGGGATCTCAGCCACGCTGTCGGCGCCATAAACTTAGACCTGAAAAAATCGAACACACTAATTGCTGTGGGTTGCACCTACAAATACCTCAACGGCGGTCCGGGTTCCCCTTCTTTTTTGTATGTAGATGAGTCGCTCATCCCTGCGCTAAACGCCCCTATACAAGGGTGGTTTGGGCATGCAAGACCCTTTGAATTTTCATTTGACTATAGTCCATCTGCCACCCTAGAGAAATTCAGCGCCGGAACCCCTCAAATTCTTTCATTAGCGGCTATGGAACCAGGCATTGATCTGTGCTTAGAAGCAGGCATAGCCAATATTCGAAATAAAAGCGTGGGCCTGGGTGAATATCTTTTAGCGCTCATTCAAGATCAACTGTTAGAGGTCGGATATACCATAGAAAGCCCCTCGAATGCTGAAGAGCGCGGCTCACACGTTACCCTTTCTCACCCAGAATCATGGCGCATTTGCCAGTGTCTTCATCAGCCTACTAAAGACCAACCTAGAATCGTAGTCGATTTTAGACCAGATCGCTATATTCGGCTGGGTCTGGCACCGCTATATACACGCTACATCGACCTCTGGAAAACCGTGCAACGACTTAAAGAGATCGTCTCAGAAAATGAATACCTTGTTCATGATGGAAAGCGCCCAATGGTCACCTAGAACGCACAGCTGTCTTTCTTTAAATCAATTCAGAAGAAACAAAACTAATACAGCGCAAAGTTGAACCCAAAATTGAGCACATGCTTGAATTGCACGGCGTTACCTAGACTTCCGTCGTCTTTGGTAATGAGAATGTCTTTATCGTAAATCAATTGCGTTCCTAAACTGGCATTGAAGTACTTGTTCACCTTCATCACGATCAGGTTCTCCCAGTTCGTATCAATGGTGCCAAAAGTGCCGTAATTCGTGAACAGGTTGAGACTACTTTTCAAATTCATGTTTTCCATGAGATTGAGATCCACAGCAACTAATAGATTGACCCCAAGCTCTGAACGCGAATTTTTACCCTTTTCAACTCCAAAAGCACCTGCCTCAGACAGTTCGCGGTCTGTCACTATGGTAAATTTTCCAGAGGTAGGGGCAAAAGAAATACTCATAAAGTCTCCGGGCTCATAATCAAAACCTAGGTTAAGCGAAAGGTATCCGGGCGATAAGAGGCCTGAGATTTTATTCTTCAAAAATTCATCGGGATTCTCAGGGTCAGCCTTGTAAACTAGACCATTCAATAATTGAGTCCTGAATATTGCGATGGCCGCAGACCTGAATTTATCGCTGAACTTCTTCGTGTACTTCGATTGCAGAATAATGTTGTCATCTGTTTTTCTGAAGTTCTTATCGCCTACACGGGCTCCCCCAAGTGCAAAATCGAACTGACTCGTCCAAGTGCCAAAATTCTCCTTTCGAACGATTTTGGCATTAAAGACAGTACCTAGGGCTACCGAGCTTTCACCCCCGGCCGTCCAATTAGATAGACCCACATTCGCAAAATTCACTCCCCAAGTTGCAGTTTTATTCACTTGAAGACTATCCAACGTTTGGGCTTGAACCGTGTTAAACAGAAACGTGCAAAGAGCTCCAAAAAGCGCGTATTTCATGATTCTTTGATTTCATTTACCTATCGTCACCAAAAGAAATTCGACAGGTCAAAGAAACAAATGAATTGAACGTTACACAAACTTGTAGTCTACCCCTGAAACTTGAGATAATAGGGTTAACGGAGCATCCAACACCTTAGAGTCGTGACGCAGTACCGGGTCTACAGGCGAAAATTCTTTCAGATAGTCTTTTACCACTCCGTGCAAGGTATACGCAGTATTCTTGGTTTCTTTAACGCCAGTCATACGGCATAATACATCCTCTGGATCTCCTTCGCGCTCACAGGCACAAATCGTGTATTCGCGGTCTAGGTCCAAGGGTTCGTCGGCGATTACCACGCGCTGCACCCGTTCACCAAATTTTGCAAAAGCTTTGAATTCTACTTTCATCCCTTTGAATCGAACTACCCATCCACCGAAGCGTTTTGAAGCATCTTTAGCAAAAACATTTTGCAGCTCCTTTTCGAGCCAAGCTAAGAGCTGCTTTCCGCTAACCTTTCCAGTTCGAACGGTAGACTCAACGGGTAACATATCGTACAAATAGCCCTCAGTAATTGGCACCAACCCGGTTTCATCAGGCACGCGTGGAGGACAAAAACGGAACCCATTTGACAACACCACATCGACATTAATCTTCCACTTAAGTGCGTCGACGATCATGGTGTCTATGGTATTTTCAACGACGAAGTAGCGATACAGGGGTTGTTTAGAATAGCCTATTACCGTTTCAATTGCCTCTTTGTGAGGTGCTTCTAATGCTTCGACAAGTTGCACCATCTCTGGATCGGCCGCAAAGCGATTTGGATCTACCTCAACCAATTCATAGTGATGCTCACCCATTTTTCCATCCTTAACTTCGATCTCTAGTTTTCCAACGAACGAACCAAAGGCTCCGGGCTCGACAATCTTAGTGTATTTGGCCTGAATAGGCTTTCTCACTCGTTCATGGGTGTCTGCACCAAAGATGTAGTCGACCCCTTCACAATCAGGGTGATTCCCTAAAGCAATCTGCTGAGAAAGCCCCATATGCGACAAGATGATCACCAAGTCACACTTTTCTTGATTGCGCAACACATCGACATAATGCTTTAAATTTTCTTTGGCCTCCGTATAAACGATTCCCTTTGAATAAAGGGGCGATTGACGCTTTGGAACAAGGTGATCGGTGTATCCCAGAAAACCAATTTTCACGCCTAAACGGTTATAAATCTGGTAAGGTTGAAAGATGAGCTCCCCTTTTTTTCCATCGCCCAAATCGTGATACATATTGGTACACACCTTAGGCGCATTGAGCCCTCCCAAAAGGTGCTGCATGCGGTCTTTATAATAGACGACCTCCCAGTTTCCGGGATGATACAGGTCGTAATTCATCGCATTCAAAATGGGTATAAAGGCGTCTCCTTCTGTTCGAACTGAAAGCATAGAGCCCTGAAACATATCACCCGTATCCATCACGATGGTATTTTCTGGATTTTCAGCCTTGAGTTGTTTAAGGGCAGTTGACAAATGTGCGTATCCTCCAGTTCTTCGAAACACAATCTCTTCATTTTCCCAAAACAGCTCGTCGTGCTGGTGCAACTGACAATGTACATCGGTGGTTTGCAAAAAAGTAATCTTACCGTTTTTTGAATCAGAGATCTGCGTCTTCTTGCTTTTTTCTGAATCCTCAGATGCACAAGAGGCCAAAGCAGATACAGGTAATGCACCAACGAGTCCACCCGCAATTGATTTTTTGAGAAAAGATCTTCTACTACTCATCGTCAATTTTTAGTTTTAAAAGATACTTAAATATCATCGTCATTCGCCCATTTAATCAAACGATCTATTTCACGAATGGCCTCTCGACGCTTTTCTTTGGCAGCCTGAATCTCTTCTTCTGTGCTACTAGCATCGTTTATTTTGGCGGTAAAGTAATTCACCAGCGTATTTAATCCGCTTAACCGAGCCGTATTCTTCATCTGGGTTACTTGTGCTTCAATGGCCTTCTCGGTTTTTTCTTGAATTTTTCTAGCTTTAAGAAGTTCTTGGCGATTCAGCATCAGCTCTTCTTGCTGCGTCATTATCTGGCGCTTGTTTTCAAGCAAAGAATAGAGCAAGCCCGCGAAAGCTAATCCAGAAAACAAGGCATTAACAGCGCCAAAAAGATCCCCGAATGTTCCTCGTGCACCCCAATCATCAATGAAATATAAGATAGCCAGGGCCGATAAAAACCACACTGCGATGGTGAGGCCTACTAGCGCCGAAAATGAATTTAGAATCCGCTTCATCAAGAAATAGTTAGGTCTAACCCAATAAGGATTCTTTAAAGCTAACTATTTTGTACATTCTCATGACCAAATTCAAACCTATGCGGATATTCATTTCTGCCTTAATCATTTTCACAAGCCTTAGCCTTTCTGCACAATCTCCATTAGGTGCATGGCAAGCGAAAACCCAAGATGCTCGCTTCGGTGAAGTAACCGTGATCAGCATCGTTTCGTCTGGCTATCAATCTATTAGCTGGTTTGGTGCTACTGAAGGGGATTTTATTCGAACCCTTGGAGGAACCTATGATTTTGATGGTGCTCATTGGAGCTTAATCGTAGAATTCGACTCAGAACAGCCTGAACAAGTAGGTGAAACCCTTCATTTTGAGGTGGTTCAAAGCGAAAACGGATACAAAGTTTCTGGGATGAATCTCGAGTTTGCTCAGATCGATTCGAATGCTCCAGGCGTTCTTGCTGGGGCATGGCTTATGTCGGCGCGAAAGCGCGATGAGGTGCTTGAGCCTAGATCTACCGATCAACCGAGAAAAACGATGAAAATATTATCTGGTACACGGTTTCAATGGATAGCATATAACACAGAGACAAAGCAATTTATGGGCACCGGCGGAGGGCGTTACACCACTGAAAACGGAACCTACACCGAACATATCGAATTCTTTTCTAGAGACAAAAGCAGGGTTGGCGCAGCCTTAGCATTCAACTACGAACTCATAGACGAAGATTGGCACCATTCAGGGCTCAGCAGTCGCGGCGAACCCATCTATGAAGTCTGGAGCCTGAGAGAGTAACTACCCCTTTAGTGTTAAACCCATCCAACTTGTGGGATAACTCGTTATCTTGACTTTCTTTATTTGACCTACTTATGAACAACAAACTGATCCTACTGTATACTTTTTGCCTTCTAGTTTTAGGCAGCCTACTACCCCTAATGGCGCAAGAGCGCGACCTTACCTACGAAGAGCAGATCAAAGCATTCACCACAGATGAGCGGTTTTATCCGGCTTCTGTAGCACAAATCATCGATCACCCAACGATTCCCTCTCCGCTCAAGCACTTCGGAACCATCATCGGCGCTCCTGGGGTAATGCACAACACCTCAGAGATTTATGGCTATTATCAAACCTTAGCGGCGGCCTCTGATCGACTTATGATTCAGCAAATGGGAACCAGCGAAGAGGGCCGCGCCATTCACCTAGTGATGATCTCTAATGAAACTACCCTAACCAATGCAGATAGCTACAAAGCAATGCTCGCCGAGCTGGCTGATCCGAGAAAAACGCCAAGTGATCGCGCAGAAGAACTGATCAAAAACGGAAAAAGTGTGTATTACCTCAACGGAGGAATGCATTCTACCGAAATGGGGTCTCCTGAGATGCTCATGGAACTGGCTTATCGGCTTATAACCGATGATTCAGAGGCCATTAAACACATTCGCGAAAATGTGATCGTGCTGATCAATCCGGTTTCAGAACCCGACGGACGCGACAAGCAGGTTGATTGGTACCACAGATACTCCAAGTTCCGCAGCGAGTGGGAGGATGGGTTTCCGCGCTCTACTCCGTATTGGGGAAAATACGTGTTTCACGACAACAATCGCGACGGACTGCAAATCACCCAGGCAATCACTAAAACGATCTTCAAGATCTATTACGACTGGCATCCGAACGTGATGCTCGACCTACACGAATCTGTTCCGCTATTGTATATCTCTACGGGTACTGGGCCTTATAATGAAAATGTAGACCCGATTACTGTAGGCGAATGGCAGACGATAGCGAACTATGAAATGACGAGCTTGGCCGCTCAAGGACTCCCCGGAGTATTTCACTGGGCTTTTTATGACGGATGGTGGCCCGGCTATGGCGTATGGGTAGCCAATACCCACAATTCGGTAGGGCGCTTCTACGAGACTTTCGGAAACGCAGGAGCCAACACCTATCTGCGCGACCTGACCAAGAGCAAATACGCTGGAGACAATGTGACCTCAAGAGAGTGGTATCGACCCGACCCTGCGTCTGGAATGGTCAATTGGTCTGCCCGAAACAACACCAACTACATGCAAGCAGGAGTATTGGCCTCGCTTACCTATGCCGCCGATAACCGCGAAGGGCTGTTAAAAAATTTCTATCAGAAAGGAGTCAACAACACCCGGTTTGCCGAAAAAAACAAGATCAAACAGTTCACCATTCCTGCGGCTCAGCGTGACCCCTCCATGGCGGCCTATTTAGTTAATCAATTACGCGCTCAAGGCATTGAGGTGCATCAGGTGGTAGAAGGTGAGGGAGTCGGATCTTACCTCATCAAACTCGATCAACCCTACAGTAAGTTAGCCTATGACCTGCTCACTGAGCAGAACTATCCTAAAGAAGCGAAGTTTCCGCCTTACGATGCCATCGCCTGGACCCTTAGTATGCTCTACGGGGTAGAGGTCGAAAAAAATGAAGCGTTTACTCATAGCCCTGCTGAACTAGAACTCCTCACCGAAGAGGTACGCTACGAAGCCAAGGCGACAGGTGAGGCCACTAATTATGTGCTCGACTACAATGCTCAATCAAAGGCGCTATCTGCGCTTTACGCATTAAAACAATACAGCAAAAACGCAAAGGCCTACACCTCAGACCTTCCTTTTGCTCTAGCCAATGACACCTTATCCGAAGGATCCATTGTATTCAGCGGTTTGACGGCCTCACAAGCCCAAAAGTTAGCGGCTGATTTTGAATTAGACCTCAAGGCAACACAGACCCTACCTAGTGATCTAAGAGCCATTAGCCTGCCTAAGGTCGCCGTATTTCACAGCTGGACAGACACTCAGGCTGAAGGCTGGGTGCGCTTCACCTTAGAGCAGCGTCAAATACCGTACACGAGTATTGACAAAGACGATTTAAAAGCCGGAAAGTTGCGTTCAAAATTCGATGTCATTGTGATTCCTCATCAACGCGGAGATGCCACCTCTTTCATCCATGGCGTGGACAACTCTTTCGGGCAGATGCCATTCACCAAAACGTCCACCTTTCAGGCACATGGCACGCCAGACTCAAGTGAAGACATTACGGGCGGACCAGGATTTGAAGGTATCCATGAGCTAAATGCATTTGTCGAAGCCGGAGGCATACTCATCCCGCTAGACAATAGTTCTACCATAGTCGCAGAGCTCGGCATTGGTAAACAACTCAGTCGTCAAAACACCTCAAAATTATTTCACCCTGGGTCTATTGTAACTGCCAAGGCTAGACAATCAAAGAGCCCACTACTGTATGGCTATCCCGAAAAATTCCACTTGTATAAAGGAAACACTCCGCTTTTAAAAACCGCCCTTAGAGATCGCCACTACATGGTGCTTCAATACGGGGACGATCCTCAAAGCGACGAAGCTCCTTACGAAGGAGAGATCATGGGTATGCCCAAAGACCAGCAACCCAGTTCCGCTGAAAAATCCAAAGAGAAAGCAAGAAAATACGTGCGCTCGGGCATGGTTCGAAACGAAAATGAAATCGTTGGTCACGGCGCCCTATTCAACGTGCCTCACGGAAAAGGACGCGTGATCTCATTCACTTTCAATCCGTTGAATCGCTTTCTAAATCACCACGATAGCGGACTATTTTGGAACGCTCTTATCCACTGGAATCACTTGAATTAACCGCTAAACGACTAAAAATGAAGAACTTAATTCTATTGCTCGCTGTACTGTTTTCTATCGCGCCAGTCACAGCCCAAGATTATTTCTTAAAACGATATATGCCCTATGAACAGGGCGTTTCAAGTCCTCAAGACTTTCTCGGCTATGGCATTGGTGAACAGCACACCAGACATGACCTCATCGTCGCCTACCTCTCTACCCTTGCCACCCAAAGTGAACGCGCAAAACTCATTGAATACGGCCGCACACACGAAGGGCGCAAGCTAGTGATGCTCGTGGTGTCTACTCCAGAAAATTTAGCACGCCTCGATGAGATTCAAAAAGAGCACCTCAAATCCATTGACCCGCGCTCTGCCGAGCAGACCGATACGCAACTGCCACTTATCATCAACTTGGCCTACAACGTGCACGGCAATGAGCCCTCGAGCTCTGAGGCCGCACTGCTGTCGGCTTACACCTTAACCGCGTCTGAGAACAAAGAGATTCTTCATTACCTCAAACACGCGGTGGTATTTATTGATCCAACCATCAACCCCGATGGCAGAGATCGCCATACTTATTGGGCGAACATGTATAAGGCCTCTCCACTAGTGGCCGATCCTCAAGATGCCGAACACAACGAATACTGGCCAGGCGGACGCACCAATCACTATTGGTTTGACCTCAATCGCGATTGGATTTTGGCTGTAAACCCTGAGAGTCAAGGCAAACTCAACTGGTACCACCAATGGTATCCGAATGTGGTGACTGACTTTCACGAAATGGGCTCGCAAAGCACCTATTTCTTTGAGCCCATGAAACCTAATGGCTCTCTTGATCCGATCATGCCCAAAGAAAACTATGAAGACCTCAATGAGCTCTTCGGTGGCTATTTCTCAAAGGCCTTAGATTCGATCGGATCGTTTTATTTTTCTAGAGAGGTCTTTGACGGCACCTATCCAGGATATGGCTCTTCGTACCCTGACTTGCAGGGAGGGCTCGGTCTTCTTTTTGAGCAGGCGAGTTCTAGAGGATTAAAGCAAACCACCGCATTTGGAGAAATTACCTTTCCGTTCACCATTCGCAACCAATACGTCTCGAGCATCACGACTCTTAAAGCAGCTGTAGAGAATAAAACCTTTATGCGCAGCTATCAAAAAGCATTCTTTGACAGTGCCCTAAGTCGTGCGGCGAAAGACCCTGTGAAGGCCTACGCCTTTACCGAGCCTGACCTGAATAAGGCCAAGGCCTTCTTAAAGCTCATGGAGCATCACAAAGTACAAGTGCACAAAGAGGCCAACCGCTATGTGATTAAAACCGAACAACCTCAGTACCGTATTGTTCAAACGGCCTTTGAGACCTATGAGAAATACAGAGACAGTGTGTATTACGATGCTTCGGCATGGTCACTGGCTAACTTTTATCAACTCAACTACACTGCACTGACTAAGTTACCTGCGAAACTCAGCACAATCTCGGCTGAAGCGCTGACCGCCAACTCCATGGTAAGTGAAAAAGCTTATGCCTACGTAGTTGACGCTGTAGATTACAATGTACCCGCGCTCACTTATGCCCTACAAAAAGAAGGGTTGGTGCCTATGGTGGCAACTAAACCCTTTGAGGTGATGACCGATCGGGGCCAAAGAAATTACAACTACGGATCACTGATCTTACCCGTATCACTTCAAAAGCACACTCCAGAGGCTATTGCAACACTGCTCGCTCAACTTTCAAAGCAGTTAAACATCGAAATCGCGGCGGCGACTACTGGATGGAGCACCTCAGGAGTCGACCTAGGAAGTCGTTTCATGATTCCCTTAAAGACCCCTAAGGCAGCAATGCTTATTGGTACCGGAACGCGATCTAATGAGGCCGGAGAAATTTGGCACCTACTCGATACCCGTGTCGGTATGCCCATCACCAAACTACCTATGCGCAATCTATCACGCACCTCACTAGACGGGTATAATGTTTTAGTACTGGTATCCGGAAGTTATCCTGAAAGCCTCAGCACAAAACTCAAAGAATGGGTAGGTAAAGGCAATACGCTCATCACCATTGGATCAGCGGCCAGTTGGGCCATTGAGAAAAAACTAGTCGACGAAAAGCTCATTGAAGCACCCGAAGACAGTCAACCCACGGTTGCCCTGCCCTATGTCGAATCAGGTGAGCACATCGGCAGAGAGTCACTTGGCGGGGTTTTTGTAAAAGCCTCTCTGGATCTCACCCATCCACTTGCTTTTGGTTATTCCCAATCGACATTACCCTTCTACAAAAACAATACAGTTTGGCTTGCACCTAGTAAAAATCCATACGCGACGGTGGCCAAATATACCGCTAACGCGCATGTAGACGGATACATCTCTGAAAGAAACAAACGCGAATTCTTAGGAAAATCAGCCTCAGTCATTGTCTCGGGTATGGGGTCAGGTCGAGTCATACTATTTGCTGACAACCCGAATTTTCGAGGAACAACCTATGGGATGAATCGGATGTTTTTAAACGCGCTCTTTTTAGGGCAACATATTGAGGTTCCAAGAGACTAATCATTTGTCGACTTAAGGGTTTTAAAAAAACTGTAATATGAAAAAGAGGGCATTAATCACAGGAGCTAGCAGCGGTATCGGAAGAGCTACCGCTCTAGCCCTAGATAAAGAAGGTTTTCAACTGGTGCTCTGTGGGCGAAGACAAGAGCGCCTTAAAGAACTCCAACAAGAATTAACTCTTCCCAGCACTTTGCTTGTTTTTGACGTTAGCGATTATGGCGCTGTCAAGCAGCAGTTGGCGTCGCTACCGGATACCTTTCGCTCTATAGATGTATTGATCAATAATGCCGGAAACGCGCACGGATTAGATCCGGCTCAATCCGCTAACATAGACGACTGGGATGCGATGATCGATAGCAACGTTAAAGGACTTTTTTATGTCACTAAAGAAGTGCTGCCTCTCATGCCTAAGAAAAATGGGGGCCTTATTATCAATATGGGGTCAACAGCAGCGAAAATGGGCTATGCAAACGGGGCTGCCTACTGCGCAAGCAAGGCGGCAGTTGACAAATTCACAGAAGGCCTACGACTTGACTTATTAGCAGACCAAATACGCGTGGCCGCTATACATCCTGGCCTTGTTCATACGGAGTTCTCAGAAGTGCGATTTAAAGGAGATACAGAGAAAGCCGCGAAGGTATACGAGGGGGCAAATCCACTTTATGCCGAAGACATTGCCGAAATTATAGCCTTTATGGTCACGCGACCTTCGCATGTAAATCTTGCAGATGTAGTGGTCATGCCAGCAAGCCAAGGGAATGCGAGTACGCTATTGAGAGAACAATAAACTAGTCGTCTTTCTTTTTCTTCCGTTTATACGCATCGTTATAGTCTTTGCGGGTTTGACGAAAATGGTTGAATACCGTATTTACAAAAGTCAAAATCAGTCCAACACCAAAACCGATATAAACAATGGTGAATATCTTCCCTAGATCGGTTTGAGGAGAAAAGTCACCATAACCCACGGTGGTCAGCGTGATCGCCGAAAAATAAAGCGCATCGATAAAGTTCCAGCCTTCGGCATACATATAAAAAAACGCACCCCCGAAAAGGATAATTACTGAGGCTCCTAAGAGGCTACGGTAATCTTTATCTTTTAGAAATTGTTCGACAGTGTGAAAAAAGAAACGCATAATCTAAAATATTAAAAACCACGGGGAAAGACCACATACCTTTCTTAACCATTCACGGCTTTAAGACTCATATCAAGCACCTTGGCTGAATAAATAATGCTTCCCATTGAGACATAATCTACGCCCGTTTCGGCAATAGAGACCACGTTATTTAGGTTAATGCCTCCTGAAGCCTCTGTGGGAATTCGACCATCGATCAACTGCAGGGCCTCGCGCAATCGATCTGTATTCATGTTATCGAGTAAAATACGCGCTATGCTCCCCGTGTACGCCAAGCAAGCGTCAACTTCTTCAAGCGTACGAGTTTCGACCACAATAGGTAGGCTTTTCGATTGCTGTTTTAAATACGACACCGTTTTTTCAATGGCTTGTGCTACCCCTCCTGCATAATCAATATGGTTGTCTTTAAGCATGATCATATCGTACAGACCCATGCGGTGGTTTTCACCACCCCCTATTTTAACGGCCCATTTCTCGGCGATTCTAAAGTTGGGGGTTGTTTTTCGGGTGTCGAGTACTCGGCAGTTGGTATGTGCGATGAGCTGTTGTACCTTCTGTGTTAAGGTAGCTATTCCGCTCATGCGCTGCAGGCAATTGAGCACCAAACGCTCGGTAGACAACAGCGATGCCTGCGGCCCTTCTACCCTAAAGGCAATGACTCCCTCTTGAATTGAATCCCCATCAACTAAGTGAGCCGTGAAGCGGATGCGCTGATCGAAATGGGCAAAGATCCGTTGAGCCATTTCAATCCCTGCTATAACACCTTTAGCCTTAATAAGGCAGTCAGCGGCCCCGATAGCATTTGGGTCTAAACAGGCTATTGCGCTTTGGTCACCCGAACCGATATCTTCAGATAAGGCCGATGCGATGAACTGATTAAGGGAAGTCTCAAATGCAGCTGACTGGGTATTAAGCATAATTGTGATTGTAAAAAACTCCTTTGTTCTCAGTGGCCTGCTGGGCCTGCTTTATGATCAGGTAAGCGACATTAACCATATTCCGGAGCTCGAGAAGTTGAGGGGTTAATTTGTTTTCGCTATAAATAGCCTGGGCGCGTAGGTAAAAAGGTACTAGTTCTTTCTCGGCTTGCATTAAGCCAGCGGTAGTTTTAAAAATACCTACTTGTTCAGACATGAGCTGCTGAACCCCTTTTTTAAGCGCATGTAATTCTTCAGACTGCCGATCGAGAATCGAATGGGCGTGATTCCACTCGGGAATGTCCTTAAAATAGGCTGGTGCTATTGGGCTCTTGGCCAAAATATCAAGCGTAGATTCAACTGCCGAATGCGCATACACTAAGGCTTCTAAGAGTGAATTTGAGGCCAGTCGATTCGCCCCGTGAAGTCCGGTGTGACTGCATTCTCCAATGGCGTACAATCGGGCCAATGAGGTCTTTGCATCGAGGTCTACATCAATACCTCCGCAAAAGTAATGGGCTGCTGGACGAACCGGAATAAGATCGCTTGTTATATCTATACCGGCCTTTAAGCAATTCGCTGAGATCGATGGAAAGGCTTCTAATACAGCTTGAGCTTCGAGGTGTCTGAGACTGAGGTATACGTGAGAAGACCCCTGTTTTTTCATCTCCAGTTCAATGGCTCTAGAAACGATGTCTCTCGAGGCCATCTCTCCTCTTGAATCAATAGCAAATACGAACCGTTTGCCTTCATCGTTGAGTAGGTGACCTCCGAAACCCCGAACAGCCTCAGAAATCAAAAACGGAGCTCCGCCCACCTCAACTGCCAACGCCGTCGGATGAAACTGTACATAGTGCAAATTAGCAATGCGCACCTTGGCGCGATAGGCCGCCGCAATACCGTCTCCGGTAGCTGACTCAGGATTGGTAGAATAGGCATAAACTTGAGCAGCTCCTCCGGTTGATAAGACCGTCACTTGCGCGTTGATTTTAATCACACTCAAGCTCTCCAAAGAGATCACATAGGCCCCATAGCATGCTTGTTTAGGGTCTTGGTTGTGGTGGTGATCGGTAATAAGGTCTACCAGGGTATGATTTTCGAGTAACGAAATGTTTGAAAGAGCTTTAAGTCGCTCGATCAGGGCACGTTGAATTTCAAAACCAGAGCGGTCTTTATGGTGTACAATGCGGTGCGCATTATGACCTCCCTCTTTGCCGAGTTCGAGCGCTGCGTCTTCTTCAATTCGGTCAAATTCAGCTCCCCACTTCATAAGTTGTTTCAGACGCTCGGGACCCTGTTTAACCACTTTTTCGACCACCCTTAGGTCGGCTAATCCGTCTGAGGCAGAGAGCGTATCGGCAATATGTTTCTCAAAAGAATCAGCGGCAAAATCTTGAACCACTGCAATTCCGCCTTGAGCATATCTCGTGTTCGACTCAAAAACCTCTCTCTTAGAAATAATGGTGATACTGAGATCTTTTCGTCTTTCCGCAAGCTCTATGGCATATGAGAGTCCAGCAATACCTGAACCGATAACAAGTACATCTGTAACCATTTACTTCAGAGCCAACATGCGTTCAATGGGCAATAGGGCCTGCTTCATCAATTGTGCATCGAGCAGAATCTCGGGCTGTTCGTATTCAAGACACAGGTAGAGTTTTTCGAGCGTATTGAGTTTCATGAAAGCACATTCACTGCAGGCACAGGTTTCGTCTTCTACCGGAGCCGGTACGAAGGTTTTGTGGGGTGCAACGCGTTGCATTTCGTGCAGAATTCCGGCCTCTGTTCCGACTATAAAGGTATCGGCAAGATCGTTTTGCACAAACGAAAGCAGACCCGAGGTGCTTCCGATGTAATGAGCGATTTCCAATACTTGAGACTCGCTCTCTGGGTGGGCTATGAATTTGGCCTTTGGATATTGCTTTGCAAGGGCTACTATTTTGTCAAAACTAAAGGCTTCGTGAACGATGCATGCACCGTCCCAAAGTATCATGTCTCGCCCGGTCTCCTTGATCAAGTAACGCCCAAGATTTTTGTCTGGGGCGAAAATGATCGGAGTATCAGGATCAATAGACTCGATAACAGCCACTGCATTTGAAGAGGTACATACAATGTCTGAGAGTGCCTTAATCTCAGCAGAACAATTGATATAGGTAACCACCACCGCCTTAGGGTGTTTTGCCTTAAAGGCAGCAAACTGATCGGGCGGACAAGAATCTGCTAGAGAACATCCGGCCTTTAAATCAGGCAAGAGCACTTTCTTTGAGGGGTTGATAACCTTAGCAGTCTCTGCCATAAAATGAACGCCAGCAAAGACAATGATATCGGCATCTACTCGCTGGGCAGCTTTAGCCAAGTAAAGACTATCTCCCAAATAGTCGGCCAATTCTTGAATGTCTTTAGTCTGGTAGTAATGCGCCAACAGCACAGCATTTTTCTTGGCTTTTAGCTCAAGAATGGCCTCCTTTAAATCGATTCCTTTGGGAATGGGCAGGTCAAGGTATCCTTTGGTTTTTAACGACTTAGCATTGAATACGTTACTCATGACCCTGTGCAGTTTTATAACCCCAAAGTTACCGCATCCTAAGCAATCAGACTAGCTTAGCATTTCTTTTTGAACGGCCCAACCAAGGGGGTTAACTTTAGGGCACTAAAACGCGAATATTATGAAGATTACTTTTCTGGGCCACGCCAGTCTCTCTATTGAGGTAAACCAAAAAGTCGTGGTAGTTGATCCATTTATAAGTGGAAACCCTAAGAATCATAAAATTAATCTAGACGATTTAAAAGCCGACTACATTCTGGTGACCCACGCGCATCAAGACCACACGCTCGATGTGCTCGCTCTGGCCAAGCAAACCGGTGCTACACTCATCTCAAACTACGAGATTGTAACCCACTATGAGGCTCAAGGCATTAAAGGGCACCCCATGAATCACGGTGGTAGCTATGGCTTTGAATTTGGTGAGCTGAAGTATGTCAATGCAATTCACAGCTCGAGTTTTGCAGACGGAAGCTACGGAGGGCAGCCCGGCGGATTCATTCTTTCAGCTGAAGGCAAATCGATTTACATCGCAGGAGATACTGCACTGACCTATGACATGAAATTGTTTGGTTCAGCATTTGATTTGAACCTAGCGATTTTACCCGTAGGCGACAACTTCACCATGGGGTATGCAGACGCGCTTAGAGCTTCTAAACTATTAAACTGCAACCGCGTTTTGGGGTATCACTTTGACACCTTTGGATATATAGAAATTGATCATGAGGCGGCAATCAACTACTTCTTAGATCACGGATCAAGTTTAGAACTTCTTGAGATCGGAGAGTCTCTTACGCTTTAAAGTATTGGCCCCGTAGTTCAAGGGAAGAATAAGACACTCCTAAGGTCAAGATGCGTGTTCGAGTCACGCCGGGGCTACAAGTTCAACCGATTTAAGTAACAATTGACGCGAAAATACGTCTAACCTATATGAAAATTAAGTCCGCGGTTCTTTTACTTGCCATTCAACTGGGCTGGGCTCAGCAGTCCCCATCAACCCCATTAGTTTTTGGCCAAGACACTTTAGACCTGGGCCAAAAACCGATCATGCTCAGTGAGGTGGTGGTTGGTAATAGTACCCTCTCGGCAGAAGAACTGGTAATGGCGGCCAAGAAGGTGATGTCAGCCACTCAGCAGCTCAGTATGGCTAACCTTGAGCTTCTATATTTTATGCGTCATTCAGAACTGAATGATATTGACGTAGACTTCAAGCTCAAAAAAACTACAGTAGATGCGGTAGATGATGACTTTATCGCCCGCGCCGCTCAGGGCATTCCTAAACAATCTTCTTCACATACCGAAGCACTGTATCGGCTTGCCTTCAACGATACTGCCAAAGTAAAGGTGAGCACCCAATTGGTGCGCGGATTTCAGCTTGAAGACGAATCGACTAAGGTTGAGACGAAAGACATCGAAGAATTCTTTTTAAAAGAAATAGAGCGCAGCCTAGAGGCCGGTCATTACTTTAAAATCAAATCAGGAATATTTGGCGCAAAAGTTAGAGAAGACGATATCGATTTAGACGATTTTCGTGAAATCAAAGACTCGTTGAGGTCAGACTCCATCACCGAAGCCTCTCTCCAAAAGCGCCAGAAATGGCAATCTGCTGCAGGCTATCAAAGGGCTGCAGAAATGGCCCGCTATCACCCCCATAGTAAAGATCCGGTCATAACAGTTTTTGAGAAGTCCAAGCGGTTTGACTTTCAACTTATCGATTACACGTTGTTTCGAGATCAGTGGGTTCACGTGGTGGCTTTTAAAGAAAAATCAAAGGCTGAATTCTATGGGGAGCTTTGGATCAGTGAAGAAGACAAGGGACTTCTACAATTTAAGTTTGTAAACAACAAGCCCCTGCAATCTATAAATCTGCTCGGTTTCAACTACCGAGAGCCTAGAGTTCAGGGTCAGTACTTTTACAAAAAGATCGACGATAAGGGCTACCGCTTTTATTTTGGTCGTCTCGAGCAAGATACACAGGTGGGGGTTGACCGTCCGCTATCGTTTATTGAAAAAAGCAAAGCATTTATTGGAGGTCGAAAGGTGAATCGAATAGATCTTGACATTCATTTTGCACTAAACCAAACTGAAGAATACACCTACATCTTAAAAGGTATAGAACCGGTAGACCCCTCAGTACAGGGCGAAAAAACGCCAACGGTTCTTGAGCAGCCCGAATCGTATCCTACTGATTTTTGGAAAGACACTGAATTTACCATCGCCCCTAGCGAGGCCATGCGCAGCTTTCAGCTATCGAAAGCCGGCAGACAAGGGGAGCGTTAGCCTTTTAGGGGGTTTGTCATCCTTAAGAAACCACCCACTACACCGTGGGTGGTTTTTTCTTTCTAACCAATCAGTTTTTGAATTATTTTCAGCCGTTATTTAATTCTTAATCAGATAAAAAAGCTATCTACCCAAGATCGTGTAGCTGCTTTGGAAAGCCTGCACTTTCCACTTTGGATCGTAAAAGATGCCTCGTGGTTCGCCGCCATTCACTTCGTGAGTTATAAGCCCTATCTACAAACTATATCGTTGGTATTTGCCATTCCTACAGTTCTTATCACGTTCTATTTGATCGCCTATTCAAGCGGGCGGATGAAAAAAATAGAAAACCTATTACTCGGATTATGGCTCACAGCAAATACCATCTGGATGTTAAGTGAGCTTTTTGAACTTCCTTTAGTGAATGTGTCTGCGCTATTTTTTATAGCCGGATTAGTTTGTGTGATCCCTTATCTTACACTAGTTAGAAAACAGACTAGATATTGAATACTTATATTGGACAAATTGCCTTGCTAGTCAGGGATTACGCGCTAACGCGCGTGATCCCAGTGGGGGGATCCAGCACTAACCCTAAACCCCTTGTGCGCTTCAGCGCACCATAAGCCCCTTATTTCCAATAGCCAAAGCAAGCTTCGCTATTAGAAATAAATAGGCTTAAAACTTCGTTTTAAGGGGTTTAGGGTTAGTGCGGAGAGAGGGGGATTCGAACCCCCGATACAGTTTCCCGTATACACACTTTCCAGGCGTGCTCTTTCAACCACTCAGACACCTCTCCAGTTTTTAGGTGGCGCAAATTACGAAATGCTTCCGTCTAATCGCATCACGTAATCGTCCATGTAAAATCCGCCGCCGATATCCACCTTTTGCGAGAGAATGTTTTCAAATCCCAAGGCCTCATAAAAAGCGATCGCCGAGTCATTGTTCTTGTTCACGGTTAGCTCTAATCCATCCAGATGCATCTCTGCGGCCTTTGCCCCCAACAACATCATGGCAGATTTTCCGATTCTCTTGCCTCTAAAACTTTTGTGAACGTAAAACTTACTGACAAAGAGGTAAGTATTTTCTTGTCGTTTAATGGCCGCATATCCGGCATGCTCTCCCTTGACATCGATCCAAAACAACTGCATGCCTTCTTTGATTTGGGCCATGAGCGCCTCGGAAGTTTGAAACTTTTGAAGCATGTATTCGACCTTCGCAGCCCCAATAATAGACGGATAATGCTCGCGCCAGATTTCAGCCGCAAACAGTTCGAGCTGAGCAACCTCAGCTCGCGATTCAATTAAGCATAGTTCAACAGCAAGGTTCATGATTCGCTAAAGGTCATCGTCGCGTTCAATCATTAGAATGGCCGATTGAGGAACAATAAAATACTTCTCTCCCTTATATTGAACCTCGAAGGCGGAGTCCTGCAAGAATACGGCAAGGTCTCCCTCGCGCACCTGAAGCGGCACATAGTTGACCTTTTCGTTGTCTAACTTCCAGGGCTCTCCTTCATCCGGTGCATTCGGGATGGGATACCCCGGACCAGACTTCACAATATACCCGTATTGAATCTTCTCTTTCTCCTTGACTCCAGGAGGCAGATACAATCCACTTTCTGTGCGTTCAGATTCTTTTCTGGGCTTTACTAGTACGCGATCACCTATGACTTGTATGCGGTCTAATGCGTTATAATCCTTCATTTAGAAAAACTTTCATCATTGCATTCAAAGATACTCTTGACCGTGATTTTTTCCATAAAGCACTTTTACAACTTTGCTTTTTAGTACTTTAAGACTCTAAACTCTTGCTTATGAATCGTTTACTCCTTCTTCTAAGCCTTGCGCTGGCAGTTTCATGTAGCCAACCTCAGGCCTTCGATTTAGTGATCTCGAACGCCACCATCATCGATGGAAGTGGCGCGCAGCGGTACACTGGAATGGTCGGAGTGAATGCCGATACCATTGCCTATGTCGGAGAACCCATCGCTTACACCGCTACCGATGAAATGAACGCAGAAGGCAAGGTGTTGAGCCCTGGATTTATCAATATGCTGAGCTGGGCCTACGATGTGCTGCTCGAAGACGGACGCTCATTAAGCGATCTCAAACAAGGCGTCACCCTAGAGGTTTTTGGTGAAGGCCGCTCTCCTGGTCCTAGCGGAACGCCTGGTAAAGACGACTATCAAAGTTTCGGAGACGCCATGATGGCCCTTGAGCAAAACGGCGTTTCTACCAATGTGGCTTCGTACCTAGGTGCAACTACGGTGCGTGTTCAAACCGTAGGGTACGAGAACAGAAAAGCCACCGCAGAAGAATACGCGGCCATGAAAGAAATTGTTGAGACCTCGATGCAAGAAGGCGCGATTGGTATCGGTTCTTCACTTATTTATGCTCCTGCAGACTATGCCGACACCGAAGAGTTGGTTTTTTTGAACAAGGTGGCCGCACCCTATAACGGCCGTTACATTTCTCATATGCGCAGTGAGGGTCGCGCCATTTTAGAGGCCCTTGACGAGCTTATGACCGTGGCCAGAGAGGCAGGGGTACCCGCTGAAATCTACCACCTAAAAGCGTCAAGACAATCGAATTGGCACCTGCTCGATTCTGTGATTGCGCGCGTAGAGCGCGCTCAAAATGAGGGGCTGCAAATTACCGCTGACATGTATACCTACAATGCGAGCTCCACCGGACTCACAGGAGTCATTCCGACGTGGGTGCAAGAAGGAGGCCACCGCGCCTGGATGAATCGCATGCAAGACCCCAAAGTGCGTCCAAGATTGCTCGAAGATATCCGAAAAGAACTTGAAGAGCAGCCAGCAGATGGGATCTTAATGGTCGGATTCAACAAACCAGAGATGGATGCAAAATACCGCGGAAAAACCATCGCAGAGGTCAGTGCAGAGCGTGGGACCTCTGCTGAAGAGACGATTGTAGACCTCGCCGTTGAAGACGACAGCAGAATTCAATGCATTTACTTCAGTATGTCTGAAGACAACATCCGCAAGAAGGTTCAATTGCCCTGGGTTTCGTTCTCTTCAGATGCAGGATCGTACTCAGACATCACCAAGAATTTCAGAACGCACCCGAGAGCTTTTGGCAGTTTCATTCGCGTGCTCGGAAAATTCTCTAGAGACGAAGGTTTGATCTCTCTTGAAGAGGCGGTCCGAAAATTATCGCACCTGCCGGCCACCAACTTAGGCATTGAAAAGAGAGGTCTCTTACAGCCCGGATACTTTGCAGACTTGGTGCTTTTCGATCCTGAGACCGTAACCGATCACGCTACCTTTGATGAACCCCTTCAATACGCCACAGGTGTGAGTGATGTATGGGTGAACGGAACACAGGTTTTAAAAGATGCCGAACACACAGGAGCCTTCCCCGGCAGATTCGTGAAAGGCTCTGGTGCGACGCAATAAAGGTCTACAACTGACCCAAATAATCTTTAAGCGCGTTCATCTTTGAGGTGAGGCGGTTGATGGCTGCAGCATAGCGCTCGTCCCAAGCGTTCAGATTTTCACTGCGCTTTAACGCGACCTCGTATTCAATACCCGGAAGCATCCACGAGGCGTATCCGCTAAAGGGATCGGTAGAGGCATAGAGCGATCGGTACCAAGACCCATAATCCATCCCTTTATCTTCAATGAAACTCTTTTCTAAGCCGATCAATTGAGCGTT
>JBJOGS010000055.1:0-7569 GCA_046048095.1 Bacteroidota bacterium | reverse complement strand
ATGCCTTGGCTTCTCCGTTGAGTGAATTTTTAGGGGTCTTGGTCGTTCTAGTGGTGCTTTGGTATGGCGGATCGCTGGTGCTTCGAGGAGACTCACAACTTAGTCCGCAAGAATTCATGGGATACATCGGACTTTTTTACACGATAATTAATCCCGTGAAGCTGCTCACTACAGTCAATTACAATCTAAAAAAGGGTAAGCCCGCGCTAGAGCGCATTCTGGAAATTATCGATACAGAGCATACCCTTTTAGACCCAAAATCGCCCACATCGTTCAGTTTTGACCGCGAACTCAGTTTCAATCAAGTGTCGTTCAGCTACGGACAGGATCCGATTTTAGAGACCTTTGAACTTAAGGTCGCTAAGGGTGAGACCGTGGCTATTGTCGGAACCTCTGGAAGTGGAAAAAGCACTATGGTTCATCTTTTAAGCCGTTTTTATGACGTCGACAAAGGAAGCATCACTATTGATGGCGTAGACATTCGTGCATTTACAAAAACCACCTTGCGCAAACACATCGCCTTCGTCACTCAAGAAGCCATGCTCTTCAATGATTCGGTGAGCAACAATATCGCCTTAGGCGCTGCCCATTTTTCGCTAGAAAAAGTGAAGTTGGCCGCAGAAAAAGCGAATGCCGCTGAGTTTATTTCGCAATTAAGTCAAGGTTATGACACGATTTTAGGCGATGACGGTAATCGTCTAAGTGGAGGACAGAAGCAGCGCATAGCCATCGCACGCGCCTTTTACAAGGATGCTCCGATACTCGTGCTTGACGAAGCCACTTCGTCCTTAGATACCGAGAGCGAGCGAGAGGTACAACTCGCCTTAGACTCGATACAAAAAGATCGCACTACCCTAATCATTGCGCACCGACTCTCTACCGTTCAAAAAGCAGATCGCATCATCGTGCTCGACAAAAAGCGCATCGCTGAAATCGGAACACACAACGAACTGCTTTCTAAGAAAGGCATCTATTACAATCTCATTCAACTTCAATCTCTAGCCACCTAACTTTATCCTTATGCGATTTCACCGAAATCTGGTCTATGCTGTAGCAGACGCCATCGACCTTATTTTCAATCACGAACAATACGCAGACAAGGTCATCGAGCGCAGTTTAAAAAGGGATAAGCGTTGGGGGGCAAAAGACCGCGCGTTTATAGCGAGCACGACTTATGAATTGGTACGTTACAAAAGGCTTTATTTAGAAATTGCCGAAGAAAAAACACCTCTCAGTCGCGAAGGATTTTTCAGAGTATTCGCCGTTTGGGCAACATTGAGGGGCTTCGAGCTTCCTGAATGGCCAGAATTCGCGGGTGTGCCGACTCGAAAAATCAAGGGGCGCTTCGATGCTTTGCGCAACGAACGTGCGATCAGAGAGTCCATTCCCGATTGGCTCGATACCCTAGGCGTTCAGGCCTTCGGAGAAAAAAAATGGCAAGCTGAACTCAAAGCCCTGAATACCGAAGCTGAAGTCATCATTCGAACCAATACACATAAATTATCTCGAGAAGCACTGGTGGCCTACCTCGAAAAAGAAGGGATACACTCCGAGCCTATAAAAAACCTTGAAGATGCCCTGCGCGTTACCGAACGCGTCAATATGTTTCAATTGCAAGGATTTAAAGATGGATGGTTTGAGGTTCAAGATGCAAGTTCTCAACAGGTTGCACCCTATTTAGATGTGCAGCCCGGGCAGCGTGTAATCGACGCCTGCGCCGGGGCAGGAGGTAAAAGCCTACATCTCAGCGCCCTCATGAAAAACAAAGGACAGCTCATCGCGCTTGATATCTTTGACCATAAACTAAAAACCTTAAAACTCAGAGCGCGTAGAGCCGGCGCACATAACATCGAGACACGTGCGATCGATTCATCCAAGGTGATAAAAAAACTTCATCAGAGCGCAGATCGCGTGCTCATAGATGCGCCTTGCACCGGACTTGGTGTATTGCGCAGAAACCCTGACGCCAAATGGAAAATAGATGCAGCATTCTTAGAACGCGTACTAGCCACCCAAAAAGAGATTTTAGGTGCCTATGCTCAAATGGTAAAGCCTCAAGGAAAACTAGTCTATGCCACCTGCTCTATTCTTCCACAAGAAAATGAAGAACAAGTCACTCAATTTTTAGCCTCAGAATCTGGTCAAGCATTCAATCTAGTGAGCCAGCGCCATCTCTATCCATCTACCGATCATTACGATGGCTTTTTTATGGCCCTATTTGAGCGAAAACCTTAAATAAAATACCTTTAACTTTTTAAAATTTTGCCCCATGCTTTACTTCTTCGGCGATTCAACCTCACTGATCTATGCACTTGAAAAAGAGACAGCCTTAACTACTTCAGATATAGAAAAATTAGCATGGTTATTCGGTAAAATGCCACTGCTTGACCAAAGCGTGATTGAAGGCAGTTTTATCGGGCCTCGGGCAAGTATGATCACCCCTTGGAGTACCAATGCTTCAGAAATTATGACCAATATGGGTGTTGAAGGCGTAAAGCGTATTGAGCGATTCAGCACAAGTGATTCAAATCAATCGTTCGACCCTATGCTCTTTGAACGATATGAACGCCTGCATCCGGCCCTATTTGAGCTCGAGGTAACACCCCACGCTCCGCAATCGATCACAGACATTTCAGCGTACAACAAACAAGAAGGTCTGGCGCTGAGTGAAGATGAGGTGCACTATCTCGAAAATCTCAGCAAAAAAATAGCCCGTCCACTGACCGATTCAGAGGTGTTCGGATTCTCGCAAGTCAATTCTGAACACTGCCGACATAAGATATTTAATGGCCTATTTGAAATCGATCAGAAAACGATGCCCGAATCGTTATTTAGCTTGATCAGAAAAACCTCATCGACTCATCCGAACAGCATAGTTTCAGCCTATAAAGACAATGTGGCTTTTCTAGAAGGCCCTGAAATCACGCAGTTTGCACCAAAAGAGGCACATAGAGCGTCATTTTACTGCGAGAGCGTCCATCACAGTGTGCTATCGCTCAAAGCTGAGACGCATAATTTTCCGACTACGGTTGAGCCCTTCAATGGGGCTGCCACTGGCTCAGGCGGAGAGATACGCGATCGTCTCGCCGGAGGTATTGGTTCGATACCTTTAGTGGGTACGGCGGTGTATATGACCAGTTATCCTCGCCATAAAAAGGTACTGAATGACTATGAAACGAAAGTAGAAGCTAGAAAATGGTTGTATCAAACACCGCTTGACATCTTGATCAAAGCCTCTAACGGCGCCTCTGATTTCGGAAACAAATTCGGTCAGCCGCTCATAGTGGGTTCACTGCTCACCTTTGAACATCAAGAAAAAGAAGCGCCTCTAGACATCCGTATTCTCGGATACGACAAAGTCATCATGCTCGCCGGAGGAGTGGGTTACAGCAAAAAAGAGTACGCGCAGAAAAAACACCCGAAAAAAGGAGACAAAGTAATTGTTCTAGGAGGAGACAATTACCGTATTGGTATGGGAGGAGCTGCCGTTTCAAGCGCAGATACCGGGGCCTTTGGAAGCGCCATTGAGCTCAACGCCATACAACGGTCTAATCCAGAGATGCAAAAGCGCGCAGCCAATGCGATTCGCGCCCTGGTAGAAAGCGAGGACAACCCAATCATTTCGGTACACGATCACGGGGCGGGTGGACATTTAAATTGCCTTTCTGAGCTAGTAGAAGAAACGGGAGGGGCAATAAGCATAGATCGCCTTCCCCTGGGTGACCCTACCCTTTCAGAAAAAGAGATTATCGGAAATGAATCTCAAGAACGTATGGGACTCGTGGTTCCATCAAGTGCTCTCGGCCTCTTGAATGAAGTGGCTTCACGCGAACGCGCCCCACTTTATGAGGTTGGCGAAATCACCGGAGACCATCGCTTTTCTTTTTACTCTGAAAAACGGGGCACCCGACCTATCGATTTGGCCCTCAATGATTTCTTCGGCAATGCCCCGAAAATGATTCTTTCAGACACTACTACCCCCAGAACCTATGGGTCACTTCAATATTCCTTAGAAGCGTTTCACCACTACTTAGATCAAGTGCTCACTTTAGAGGCTGTGGCGTGTAAAGACTGGCTCACCAATAAGGTCGATCGCTGTGTTTCTGGGAGGGTAGCAAAGCAGCAGTGTATTGGTCCACTCCAATTGCCGCTGCAGAACTACGGTATTGCAGCCTTAGACTTTGTGAGTTATAACGGAATTGCAACAAGCATAGGCCACAGTCCTATTAGCGGGTTAATTGATCCAGTTGCGGGTAGTAAAAACAGCATCGCAGAGGCACTCACTAACATTCTTTGGGCACCCTTACACGGCGGATTAAAAGCGGTCTCTCTTTCGGCAAACTGGATGTGGCCCTGTAACAACGAAGGTGAAAATGCGCGACTGTATAAAGCTGTGGAGGCAGCGTCTGATTTTGCGATTGATTTAGGAATCAATATTCCAACGGGTAAAGATTCGCTTTCAATGAAGCAACAGTACGCAGATCGCGAGGTGATTGCTCCGGGTACAGTGATTATTTCTGCGGCCGCACACTGTGATGATTTCACCAAGGCAGTGGAGCCTTTGTTTAAAAAAGATAAAGGAGACATCTACTACATCAACCTCTCTAACGACGATTACAAACTGGGCGGATCCTCATTCGCTCAAATTTTGGGTCAAGTGGGCACCGAGGCACCAGGCATCAATAACCATAGAGCTTTTGGCGAAACCTTCAATTGGATTCAAGAGTTGTTGCGCCAAGGCGCGATCTGCGCTGGCCATGATATCGCCTCTGGGGGACTCATTACCAGCCTATTAGAGCTATGCTTTGCAGATCATCATCTTGGGGCCGACATCGATCTTAGCGCACTAAACGAAAAAGATACCCTGAAAGTACTTTTTGCTGAAAATGCCTCTATTGTTTTTCAAGCCACTCAACCTGAATTTGATTCATTGGCTAAAGATTGCCCCTTGCCCTGCATTCGTATTGGAAAGGTTAACGACAGTGAGGTGTTGCGTCTAAAAAACAATTCAGTTGAAATTGGGCTATCGATTCCGAGCCTAAGAGATCGCTGGTATGAGACTTCGGTAGCTTTTGATCAACATCAGACCGCCAATGACTTGGCTTTTGAACGGTTCAACAACTACAAGAATCAGCCACTGAACTACCGCTTTCCAGCAAACTTTCATCGCTCAGGAAAAGTGGTAACTACAAAAAGACCTAAAGCGGCCATCATTCGCGAAAAAGGAAGTAATTCAGAACGCGAAATGGCTAACGCCTTGTACGCGGCAGGTTTTGACGTGAAAGATCTACACATGACCGATCTCATTTCGGGTCGCGAGACCCTAGAAGACGTCCAATTCTTAGGAGCCGTTGGCGGATTCTCAAATTCTGACGTATTAGGCTCGGCTAAGGGTTGGGCTGGTGCGTTTAAATACAATGAGAAAGCCAATAAAGCACTGAACGACTTTTTCGCACGTGAAGACACCTTATCACTTGGGATATGCAATGGGTGTCAGCTATTCATGGAACTCGACCTGCTCTATCCCGAGCATGCGAATCATGCGAAAATGACTTTTAATGATTCTATGAAGCACGAAAGCGCCTTTACCTCGGTCACCATTGAACCGAATCATTCAGTCATGTTGGGCTCATTGGCAGGGGCGAAACTAGGCGTTTGGATTTCTCATGGAGAGGGAAAATTCAGTATGCCTGAAGATAAATCCAAGTACCACATTGTGGGTAGTTATGGCTATGACGGATATCCGTCCAATCCAAATGGAAGCGATTACAACACGGCAATGCTCGCAGATCAAAGCGGTAGACATCTAGTGACCATGCCGCACATCGAACGTTCACTATTTGCCTGGAACTGGGCCTATTACCCAGAGTCAAACGATCATTTTAGCCCTTGGATTGAGGCCTTTATAAACGCAAAGAATTGGATTTTAAATTGTTAATGGTTTGGTGTATTTTGCAGATACCTTAACAATTAGTTCACATGGCTCATGTAACGCGACTTTTCGACTTTGCGCACTATCAGCTTGCTCAAGACCCACTTGAGAAAGCCTTCAACACCAAGTATAACGGGGAGTGGGTGAGTACCAGTACCGCTGAATTTATCCGGCAAGCCGATGCGGTCAGTAAAGCACTTCTAGAACTAGACGTGCAGCCCAACGATAAAATCGCCCTGATTTCAATGACCAATCGCACCGAATGGAGTATCCTTGACATGGCCGTACTTCAAATTGGCGCGCAAACGGTACCCATTTACCCTACCATCTCTAAAGAAGATTACGCCTACATATTAAATCACAGTGAGGCAAAGTATTGTTTTGTCTCATGTAATGAGGTTTTAGACAAAGTGTTAGAAGTAACTGGCGACCTAAAGTACCTCAAAGAAATCTACAGCTTTGACGAACTAAAACGTGCCAAGCACTGGACCGAACTAAGAGATAAAGGTGAACACCTCAATCACTCCGACACCCTTGAGTCGCGCAAACAGGCGGTGAAAGGAAGCGATCTAGCTACTCTCATCTACACCTCTGGAACCACAGGCCAACCTAAAGGAGTGATGCTTTCGCACGAAAATATTGTAAGTAATGTGCTCTCGTCAAGGGCCCGAGTGCCTTTTGCTTCAGGTGCAGTAGCACTGAGCTTCTTGCCCATGTGTCACATCTTCGAGCGCATGATTGTGTATCTCTATCAATACTGCGGGGTCACCATTTATTATGGCGAAGGTCTAGATAGGATTAGTGATAATATCAAAGAGATTAAGCCTAGTGTCATGACTGTGGTACCTCGACTCTTAGAAAAAGTTTACGATAAGATTATCGCGAAAGGAAAAGAACTAACAGGAATAAAAAAGTCTCTTTTCTTTTGGGCCGTTGACCTTGGTCACCAATTCGAACCCTATGACCGCGGACTGCTCTACAACATAAAATTGGCGATTGCACGCAAACTGATATTCGCTAAGTGGCAAGAAGCGTTAGGAGGAAATCTTGAACTCATGGTTTCAGGAAGTGCCGCATTACAGGCTCGTCTGACGCGAATATTTGGCGCGGCCGGAATTCCGGTAATGGAAGGGTATGGCCTGACCGAAACCTCCCCTGTAATTACGGTAAACGACCAAAGAAACAGAGGTTGGAAGGTAGGAACAGTGGGTAAAGTGATCGATGGTGTTGAAATAAAAATCGCTGCAGACGGAGAAATTCTGTGCAAAGGACCAAACGTGATGCTAGGCTATTACAAAGAACCCGAAAAGACGGCAGAAGTGATGAGCGGGGCCTATTTTCATACCGGAGATATCGGAGAACTAGATGCCTCTGGTTTTTTGCGGATTACCGATCGCAAAAAAGAAATGTTTAAAACCTCTGGCGGAAAGTACGTGGCTCCACAATTACTTGAAAATCGTTGTAAACAATCGCTATTTATCGAGCAAATAATGGTCGTAGGTGAAGGCCAAAAGATGCCTGCTGCCTTGGTGCAACTGAACTTTGAGTTCATCGAAGAATGGGCCCAAAAGAAAAAGATCGCGCTACCAAAAAATAGAGCGGATTACGCCACGCACAAAGAAGTGATCGCAAGAGTC
>JBJOGS010000054.1:0-5557 GCA_046048095.1 Bacteroidota bacterium | reverse complement strand
CGAAGGGTTGGGTGCGTCTACTTGGGTTTCTTGGCCAACTAATATCAAAAGCAATGCTCCTAAAAATCCTAATGCAATCCCCGAGGCCTTGAGTTTAGTTACCTGTTCTTTGAGAATAATGATAGAGAGAAGAAGGGTCGTGATCGGAGTGGTGGTTACGATGAGCGCGCTGTTAATAGGTGTTGAAAGTTCTAAGCCAGAAAAGAATGAAAGCATGTTGATGCACGCACCAAAAACGGCCGCAAAAAAGATGCGCTTAAAATCGCTGCGTTCGATCGTCTCTCTTGGCGCAAAAATGGCGGCGATCCAGAAGAAAATAAATCCGCCGATCACCCGCATTAAGATGAAGGCAAATGGACTCACCAAATCAGGCATAATCCCCTTAGCTACGGTGTGATTTAGTCCGTAAAGGGTGGTGGCACCTAAGGCGGCGAGAAGCGCAAGAATGCGTTTTCTCATTGATGAAGGGCCTGTTTAGCCGCTTCTAAAACCGACTTGGCATTACCTATAAAGAGGGCCTCTTCGGTTACCACAATGGGCCGTTTTAAAAAAGTGTAGTGTTCTAAGATGAGCGATCGATAGTCTTGTTCAGAGAGGGTCTTTTCTCCGAGGCCACGCTGACGGTATAAGATGGCTCTTCTGCTGAATAGCGCTTCATAGCTACCTGCCATTGTGGCCATCTGATCAAGAGCTTGAGCTGAGATGCCCGTCGATTTAATCTCTACAAGTTCAACGTCTTTGGGTGGCGCTAAAAACGCGAGCGCTTTTTGACAAGTTTTACAAGTCTCAAGATAAAAGATGCTGCGCATATCAGATGATTTTTGTCGGGTACAAAAATAAGCATCCTTGCGCGGAAGCTTCAGCCAAAAACTTTTGCGAATTCAAAAATTTTGACCCTAGCTCAGTAGAGAAATAGCATAATTTTGCATCATTATTATTAATCGTTCAAAAATGCACGTAGATACCCAAAACGCAATCGACAACTTCATGAGCGAAGTTCGCAGTCGAAATGGTCATGAACCTGAGTTTTTGCAGGCGGTTCAAGAGGTGGCCGAAACGGTGATTCCGTATATCGTTCAACACGATATTTATCATGGTAAAAATATCTTACTAAGAATGGTTGAACCCGAGCGATTGATCTCGTTCAGGGTGGCATGGGTAGATGATCGAGGTGAGATACGCGTCAATCGAGGGTATAGAATTCAGATGAATTCAGCCATTGGTCCGTACAAGGGGGGCTTGCGTTTTCATCCGACAGTGAACGCTAGCGTGCTTAAATTTCTCGCCTTCGAACAGGTCTTTAAAAATAGCCTGACCACTTTGCCAATGGGAGGAGCAAAAGGAGGCTCTGACTTTGACCCTAAAGGAAAATCTGATGATGAGGTGATGCGATTCTGTCATGCGTTCATGGCCGAGTTATATAGACACATTGGACCAAATACTGATGTGCCTGCAGGAGACATCGGGGTGGGCGCTCGCGAAATTGGATACCTTTTCGGTGCGTATAAAAAGACACGTAATGAGTTTACTGGGGTGCTCACTGGAAAGGGCTTGAGCTGGGGAGGCTCTCAAATTCGTCCAGAGGCCACGGGTTATGGTACAGTGTATTTCGCCCAAAGCATGTTGCAAACTAAAGGAGAAACTATCGAAGGAAAAGAGGTGGTGATTTCTGGTTCTGGAAACGTGGCTCAATTTGCAGCTGAAAAGGTGCTACAAATGGGTGGAAGGGTACTCACCATGTCTGATTCAGGAGGCTACATTTACGATCCGGATGGCATCGATAGTGAGAAGCTGAGCTTCATTAAGGATCTCAAGAACAATAAGCGAGGTCGAATAATGACTTACGTTAAAGAATATCCAAAAGCATCTTATCATGAAGGCAAACGTCCTTGGGAAGTCAAAGGTCAGATTGCGCTTCCATGTGCCACGCAAAATGAGCTTAACGGAGAAGATGCTACACAATTAATCAAAAACGGAGTAATTGCAGTTTCAGAAGGGGCAAATATGCCTTGTACTCCTGAGGCCATTCATCACTTTCACCAGCACAAAATATTGTTTGCCCCAGGAAAAGCCTCTAATGCCGGAGGTGTGGCAACCTCAGGTCTTGAAATGTCTCAAAATTCGCTACGAATTAGTTGGACACGCGAAGAGGTTGATGTGCGACTTAAAGCTATTATGAGTGACATTCACGACGCGTGCACCCGCTTCGGTATGGAAGAAGACGGCTATTGCAATTATGTCAAGGGGGCGAATATCGCCGGATTTGTAAAGGTGGCAGACGCCATGCTTGCTCAAGGCGTAATTTAATGTATTGACTGCGCAGGTTGTTCACACAGAGCTCATCGTTTTAAACCGACTCAGGTACGGTGAAACGAGCCTCATAGTAAAGGCCTACACGCGTGAGCTTGGATTGCAAACCTATCTTGTAAAAGGAGTGCTTAAGCCCAAAAAATCGGGGCTTAAGCCTTCTTATTTTCAGCCCTTAACCCGATTAAATGCGGTCGTAACCTTTACTGCAAAGACCCAAAAACTGCATGCAATTAAAGAGGCGAAGCCTGTGCTAGTATCTCATGGATTTACTACTGAAGTGCTCAAATCCAATGTGGCGCTTTTCATGGCCGAGGTGCTCGTTGCAATTCTGTCTGAGGCTTTAGAGGATCAGGCGCTTTATCAGTACTTGAGTGACCAGATTGATCAGCTTGAATCTCACGCCATTGGATCAGATTACCTTATTTTATTTCTCTTGCAACTGACCCATTTTATGGGGTGCTATCCGGATAAATCGCGCCAATCTTTGCAGTTGTTTGATCTGAGTCAGGGCGTATTTACTGATGCTCGATTGTCAAATCATTCACTCTCGATTCAGGCCTCAGATGCCCTTCACGACTATTTAGGCATGAATTTTGATAATCAAGTTCACATTAATGTATCGAAAGCGGTAAGGCAAGAAGTGTTAGAAGGGCTGCTGAAGTATTTGTCTTTTCAGATTGCCGGATTTAGATTTCCCAAATCGCTCGAGATCATTCAATCGATCTTTTGATGAGATTTTTCATAGCGATTCTTTTCTGCGCCTTAGGGATGGCAGCGTATGCTCAGCAAATAACGGTCAAAGATTCTTTGAGTGGAGACCCCTTGTCTGGTGTGATCATTTTTAACGAATCGCGAAGCACATTTATCACCACAAACGCTCATGGGCGTGCCGACCTTGACCGGTTTAATGCAAGAGAAATCTTATCGTTTAAGCACTTAGGTTATGGTCTTAAGAAACTCCAAAAATCGGCGATTGCCGAAAGAGAAAGTGTACTTCTTAGTCCACAAACTGAGGGCCTAGATGAGATTGTGATCTCTGCTTCTCGTTTTGCCGACGTGGCTCGCAAACTTCCGGTGCGTATCCGTAAGATCGGGGATCAAGAGATCGCATTCACACAAGCTCAGACTGCAGCTGATTTACTACATAACACAGGCGCCGTTTTTGTTCAAAAAAGTCAGTTGGGCGGAGGCAGCCCCATGATCAGAGGCTTCGCGACAAATCGTGTGCTAATCACTGTGGATGGTATTCGAATGAACAATGCCATTTTTCGAGGAGGAAATATTCAAAACGTGATATCCATCGATCCGTTTACCCTTGATCAGGTTGAAGTGCTTTATGGACCGGGGACGGTAATCGCCGGAAGCGATGCTATTGGGGGAGTGATGAATTTTTACACTCGAGAACTAGAAGAGCTTGAATCTGCTCCTGAAACCTTACAGCAAACTGATTATGCGCTGCGCATGGCCACCGCTGCCACTGAGCGCACCGTTCACGTCTCGCATAAGATCGTAAGTCCCAAGATTTCTGGGCTGGTTAGTTTCTCGCGTATGTCTTTGGGCGACCTAAAAATGGGAGCGAATGGCCCCGATTCTTACCTGAGAACCTTCTATGTGACTTCTGAAGCAGGAATCGATGAGGTAGTTCAGAACGACCAACCTCAAAAACAGATCGGAAGTGCTTTCGACTCGTATCACTTCATGGCGAAAGCCCGCCATCGCCTCTCTAAAGAGTGGTACCAGCAGCTTGGGTTCTTTCTAAATACCACCTCAGATTTTGGCAGGTACGACCGTCTCATTCAAACTCGAAATGGACAACCGCGATCCGCAGAGTGGTATTATGGTCCTCAACAATGGTTCATGGCCTATTACAAGCTCAATCGAGAATCTGAAAAAGCGCGCCATCAATTTTCTACTGCCTATCAGCGCTTTAACGAATCTCGATTCGATAGGGCGTTTAAAGATCCCGTGCTCAACGAAGCGGCTGAGGGGGTAAATGTGCTGAATTTCTCTCTCGACACTGAGCGTATTTTATCTAAGAGCAGTTTGCTCAGATACGGATTTGCATTGGATCAGAACCTTATCACTTCTTCGGCATTTAGCCTGAATCGGCAAAGCCTTGAGCGAAATTCTATTGAATCGCGCTATCCGGATCAATCAGGCTGGGGGATGTGGGCGCTCTATGGCTCTCTTCAGCACGCTTTTTCAGAGACGTTTACCCTCAACGCTGGCATGCGCTACAATCAGGTAAATAGCACGATTGATTTTAGCACCAATACCATTACCGCTGACTTTCGACTACAAGAATTCGAAACCAGTGCATTGACTTATTCGCTGGGGCTGAATTATGACCCCGATCATCATTGGCATGTAAGGGTCAACCTTGCTACTGGATTTAGAGCTCCGAATATTGACGACCTGTCTAAGGTCTTCGATTCTGAACCCGGAAGCGTGGTGGTGCCTAATCCAAGCTTGGCATCTGAAAAAGCGATCACTACTGAATTCGGGGTAAGGCGAAGATGGGGAAGAAAACTCTGGATAGATGGAAGCTTTTTTCACTCGAGGTTAAACGATGCGCTGATACGCAGGCCCTTTACATTTCAAGGCCAATCGCAATTGATGTATAGAGGGGTGTTGAGCGACGTATTGGCTATTCAAAACGGTGCAAGCGCTGAAGTGTTGGGTGCTGAATTAGGCCTTTATAGCCATTTAAGTCGTCATTTATCTACGCGTGCATTTGCAAACTATACTCGCGGAATAGAGACAGATGCTGCCGGTATAGAATCGTACATGCGACATGCAGCTCCTTTTTTTGGACTTATTCAACTGCGTTACTTAAACGGCCGATTCAGCGCGGTTGCTGATAGCCAATTTAACGGCGCCATAACTCACGAGCGATTGGCGCTTTCAGAGCAGAGTAAAGACTTTATGTATGCTCTCGACGCTCAGGATCGACCATACAGTCCTGCCTGGCACACCTTTAATTTGAGGTTCAATTATGAATGGAGAAGATGGCAACTCTTTTTGGCCTTAGAGAATATTGCAAATAAGCGCTACCGTCCCTATTCGTCAGGTATAGCCGCCCCTGGCAGACAGCTCGTACTTGGGCTGCAGACCAGAAGGTAGAAAGGTTTGATTTGGCGCTCAAATGCTTACTTTTGCTTTTCTTAAAATGAAGCGGTCGAAGTGAGTGTTAAATTTAACGAATACAAGCAGTTAGATCTTTCCAAAATTGCTGAAGAAATCCTTC
>JBJOGS010000053.1:0-4333 GCA_046048095.1 Bacteroidota bacterium | reverse complement strand
AAGCGGTGTTTTCGACATAAAAGTCTATTCCCATGACTAATTTGCCACCGGCATTCAGCCAAGAGGCGCGAATTGATTTCAGCAAAGCAAGCGGATCGGCCAGGTAGTAGAATACCTCCATGCTGTGAATGATGTCGAATCGATTGTTCGGCGTCCAGCTTGTTAAGTCGGCCAGATGATAGGGTCTTGAAGAGTCCGCGGCACGGGCTTTCTCAATCATTTGTGCAGCCCCATCTACTCCTTCTGCGCGGGTGCAGTGAGGCAATTGACTTACCTGGCGCACTACCCAGCCATTTCCGCATCCGACATCCAGAAACGAAAACGATCGCTGGGTCGGCAACACCAATTTCAACATTTGATTCACCGCCGACTCATGGCCCTTGGCCATGCCTTCATCTTTTCCGATTTCAGCCCATTCACCAAATACCTCTATAGCAAAACGCTTATTCATGAATCAATGATTTATTCCAAAATAACCATTTCAGATTTGACCGCGAAATCGCCTTATCTTTCAGTACTATGATACGATTTAAGAAACGCTTCTTTCGCGTAGTGATCGCTTTGGCGGCACTATTCATCCTAACCGTTGTTGCTGTTAAAATCGCTTCTGAGCCTCTGCCAGAGGGGGTTTCGGGACCAGAAGCCGACGACCTCGCATTACAAATGCTTCAGGCCCTTAATTATGATGCCTTTTTGGCCACTACAGATATTGAATTCTCGTTTAGCGGCCATCAGTACGCTTGGAACAAGGTCGAAAATAGGGTAGAAGTGCGTTGGGCGTCGCATCGCGTTTTGCTTGAGCTAGACGATCTTTCTAGTTCAGTAGCGTATGATGATCAGGCACAAATCCTTGAAGAAAGATCCGACTTGATTGATCAAGCCTTGGCTTACTTCTATAACGATAGCTATTGGTTAGTTGCCCCGTTTAAGGTCTTTGACCCAGGCGTTGAGCGCAGGCTGGTGCGTCTTGAGGACGAAAAGGACGCCCTATTGGTTACCCATTCGAGCGGAGGAGTGACTCCTGGAGATAGCTACCTGTGGCTGCTCGACGACGACTTCAGACCGATCGCTTTTAAAATGTGGGTTTCTATTATTCCTTTTGGCGGGCTGCGCGCTTCTTGGGAAGACTACGTGCAAACTGAAACAGGAGCTTATTTTGCTACAAGGCATAAATTGGGCCCACTATCGCTATTCATTCGTGATCTTGAAACGGCGACTAAAATGCCCGATTCAGCCCAATGGTCCAAATAAAATCTCCGTTAGAGAGCGTTTGATTAGCGAACGCCTTAAGGGTATATTTTGGAGCCACTTCATACCCAAAGGTTTGAGAGAGCCCAAAGCCGTTATCTAGATCGAGCAACCAAAATTGCGAATAGCTGCTGAATCGACCTTTGGTATAGGCTGCTCCGGCCGTAAAGAAGTGGATTTCTAAATCGAGATTTCTACCCTTTCCATGCAAATACATGCTGCGCACAGCCCAACGATCATTAATTTGAAAGTCGGTCAATACTTCTTGAGCAAAGAACGAATCTACTGAGTAATCATCGTTGATTTGAAAGGCCGGAAGGTGGGTGCCTACAGACAGCTTAAATCGCCGATCAAGTAGCTGGTAGCGCGTAATTAAAATGGCGTTGCGCGGCACGAGGTTCTCGGTGCGCACAAGAGACAGCAAATGGGCAGAGAGTCTTTTCTCGCTGCTCGTGCCCATGTTGAGTATAAAGTGCGGATCTTCAGAAGTGAAGTTCGGAACAAAAGAAAACCCCCCACTACTGAGCTCGACCGAACCGTACTGGGCGTGTAATTGAATCGCTGAAACCGCTAGAGCGAGCGACAGGATGAGTTTATTCATGGCTAGATTGATGACCCTTCAAAAGTAGGACAAAATCAGCGACTTAATGATTTACTCAGGTCTTCAAGTGCGACGCCTTTGGTTTCAGGCATAATAAAGAGCACCCAAATTAGTTGCAGCACCATCATTAGCGTAAATATGCCAAAGACCACAGGCGCTCCGATAGACGAAAACAGTACAGGAACAAGCGCAGGAATAATCGCGGCCAAAATCCAATGGGTCGAGGTGCCCACGGCCTGTCCTTGTGCTCGCTGTTTGTTGGGAAAAATCTCTGAGATAAACACCCATATCACTGCGCCTTGCCCCACGGCATGAGAAGCGATGAACAGAAAAAAGAAAAATGGAATGTGCAGGCCTAGCCAGGCAGTCGAAAAGCTATAGGTTACAAGCCCAAGCGATACGATGTAGCCTAAAGAACCTATGAGCATGAGGCGTTTTCTTCCCGATCGATCGATCAGGCTCATTCCGACCAAAGTAAATACGAGATTTACTACGCCAACCCCTATACTGCTGAGTAGCGCCGTGCTTTCTCCGAGGCCGGCCATCTCAAATATTCGAGGAGAGTAATACAAAAAGGCATTGATGCCAGAAAGCTGATTGAATGCTGCCAAGGCAATCACCAACCAGAGTTGGCGCGAATACTTTTTCTTAAACACGCTTTCTCCGACCGAACTATCAAGGTTGTCTTGAATGGCCTTTAATTGAGCGGTAGCTTCTTTCGGGTCATACAGGCTTTCAAGAATCTTTAGGGCCTGTTCTTCACGACCTTTAGCCACAAGCCAGCGCGGGCTTTGAGGCACCCTGAAAACCATAAGGCTATAAATCAGCGCTGGAATGGCTTCGGCAGCCAACATGTAGCGCCAAGCCGACTCGGCGATCAAGTCATTGATGAGGTAGTTCGACAAGAAGGCCATTAAAATTCCAAACACAAGATTTGATTGGTAGAGCACTACGAGTCTTCCGCGTTGAGCAGAAGGAGAAATTTCAGCGATGTAAGCAGGGGCGGCAATGGTAGAGGCCCCCACGCCTAGGCCACCTAAAAATCGAAAGGCAGCAAACGAATAAGGATCACTGACTACCGCCGATCCAATGGCCGACACCAAAAAAAACAACCCGATGAAGACCAAGGTGTTTTTTCGTCCATATCGGTTGGTTGGCCAAGCCCCAAAAAGCGCGCCAATGACCGTTCCCCAAAGGGCAGAAGACATCACTACAATGCCGTGAAAGACCTCTGAGGTTCCGAAAAGGGTATAGTTTGACCACATATTGGCCAATGGCTGGTCGGCACCCGAGACCACTACGGTGTCAAAGCCGAATAGAAATCCGGCGAGGGCAACGACGATGCTGTAGAAGTATAATTTTTTTTGATTCATGGCCAATTAGAACTGGTGAAAACCTCGACTTACAAACTCGAGCACGGTGGGTAGGGCGGTTCTCCAATAATTCCAGGTATGCCCCCCGTCACGCACACGATATTCATGGTTAATACCTAACTGTCGCATGAGAATATGCATTTGTGCATTGCCTTCATAGAGAAAGTCGTCGTCTCCACAATCAATGTACCAGCGAACACTGTTCAGTAGATCTTTGTCTACACTTTTTACTAGCTCAAGCGGATTGTACGTTTTCAGATAAGCCTCAGCCTTGCTTTCATCCCAGCCCGCTCCACTGCGCTCTGCCCAGCCCTTTAACTCGTCTGATGTTGTGGGCCCCATCCATGCGCTAAGGGGAGCAGCCGCCGAAAACAGATCTGGTCGGTGCATAGCGTACATAAAGGTTCCGCCTCCGCCCATAGAAAGACCCGCTATGGCACGGTAGCGTTTGTCTTTTCGAATGCGGTAGGTAGATTCGATATGCGGGATGAACTCATTGAAGAAGAAGTCCTCGTAATTGTACTTATTATCTATACTGTTGGTGTAGCCCGGACGCGTGGTGTCTGCATCAGGCATGACGATGATCATGGGCGTTGCCTCTCCTGACGCTATGGCCTGGTCGGCTAGGTGTTGTACCTCGCCAAACTGCACCCATCCGGTGTGATTATCAGAATACCCGTGTAGCAAGTACAACACCGGATAAGACCTTGAAGAACGCTCGTAGCCATCGGGAAGATAAATGGCGTAACTGCGCTCTTGCTTAAGAATGCTACTTTTAACTGTCGAGGTTTCTGAGACAAAGCTTTGGGCGCTCAATAGCGTAAAACCCCCAAGAAAAAGAAGGTAAAAAAGAGAGGCTCTCATAGAATGGGTTAGATTTTAGCTCTTTAAAGTACACAAAAGGGCCTTACTATGATTCTTAAGAATGGTTTTTAAGGCATAAAAGCTAAAAATCAAACCCTAGAGTTGTAACATTCTTGATTGTGACTCGTCTTCAGCCAAATGATTTTTATGAAACGATTTTTTGTTTTTGCGGCGGCATCAGTGATTCTTAGCAGCTGTGTTTCGGTAAGGTTTCCAGAAGAAATTGAGGTGAAAGTAGAATTTGCTC
>JBJOGS010000052.1:0-7778 GCA_046048095.1 Bacteroidota bacterium | reverse complement strand
TAATTTCTTCGAATGCAGGCGGTCTTCCAGAGGTGAATATTCACGAATACACCGGGTATGTTTGTGAAATTGGAGATGTAGAGAAAATGAGCAACTATGCCTTGGCTCTTGCTCAAGACAGCGAGCTATTGCGAACAATGAAAGCAAATGCACTCGAATCCTCGAGACGCTTTGATCTGCCAGAAATTGTTCCTTTGTATGAGCGTTTATATGAGAGCGCCTACGCCTCGCGTCATCACGATCAAGACTAGGCGGTTAACCTATTTTAGTTTTTAGATACCAAGAAGCGAATTGTTTGAGTCCTTTATCCATAGTTGTACTAGGAGCATAACCGTAATCCTTTTCAAGAGCACTTACATCGGCATAGGTTTGGCTCACATCTCCGGGTTGCATAGGAAGCAAGTTTTTCTTGGCCTTTTTTCCTAAATGGGTTTCAAGTGTCTCGATAAAGTCTGAAAGTTTCTCAGACCGATTGTTTCCAATATTGTACACCTTGTAAAGTTCTCGATTTTCGATAGGTTGTTCGATGACTCGTTTTACTCCTTCGACAATGTCGTCGATATAAGTAAAATCGCGCTTCATATTACCTTCATTGAATACATCAATGGGTTGATTATTTATAATGGCTTTGGTGAAAAGGTAATAGGCCATATCAGGTCTACCCCAAGGGCCATAAACAGTAAAGAATCTAAGGCCTGTAGTAGCGAATTTATAAAGATGACTGTAGGTATGGGCCATGAGCTCATTCGCCTTTTTGGTAGCAGCGTATAAGCTAATAGGGTGATCTACGCGCTGATCCACGCTAAATGGAACAGTTTTCGTTTCACCATATACACTTGAGCTACTTGCGTAAATCAGGTGATCGATATGGTGATGTCTTGTGGCTTCTAAGAGGTGCCCAAAGGCGACTAAATTACTTTGAATATAAACCTCTGGATTTTCAATACTGTAGCGCACTCCGGCTTGTGCTGCGAGATGGCATACTTTGTCAAAAGTATACTTGTTGAATAGTTTTTTTACAGCCTCTTTATCAGAAAGCTCTAGTTTTAGAAACCTAAAATTGGGAAATCGCTCTGAATTACATTCTAGTCCATCGATAGCGGCATCCACTGCAGAGATGCCTAGCTCTTCTAAGCGCGCATATTTAAGTGCTGTGGTGTAATAGGTGTTGATATTGTCAACACCAATTACTTGATGATTCGCCTCGAGCAATTTTTTGCTCAGATGATATCCAATGAATCCGGCTGCTCCAGTAACAAGTATCGTCATCGGTTATTCTCCTATGGTATACGTTCTAAATCCGATCGCCTTTAACGCTTCTCTATCTAAGACGCGTCTTCCGTCAAATAAGAAGGCAGGTTTTAACATATGATTGTAAATGCGCTGATAATCTAAAGTTTTAAACTGATCCCATTCGGTTACCAGAGCCACGGCGTGAGCCGCGTCTGTGGCTTGGTAAGGATCATCGGTAACCGTGAGATAGCGCTCATTCTCTTCAGCTGAACGTGTTCCTAGCTGGTTGAGGTCGCTTAGCATTTTTGCTCGGGTCACTTTCGGATCGTAGACAGTGATGGTTGCCCGCTCTTCGATCAGGGCATCAGCTACATAAATTGCGGCAGACTCTCTGGTGTCATTGGTATCTTTCTTGAATGCCCATCCGAAAAAGGTGATTTTTTTATCAGAAACGGTATTGTATAGGGTGCTGATGATCCGATCGGCAAACCGTCTTTTCTGGTAATCGTTCATGAGGATCACCTGCTCCCAATAGTCTGCAACTTCATCTAACCCATAACTTTTTGCGATGTACACCAGATTAAGGATATCTTTCTGAAAGCACGATCCTCCAAAGCCCACAGAAGCCTTAAGAAACTTTGGACCAATGCGGCTATCTTGACCAATGGCTCGGGCTACTTCGTCAATATTCGCATCAGTTTTCTCACAAAGTGCCGATATCGCATTGATTGATGAAACTCGTTGTGCTAAAAATGCGTTCGCTACAAGCTTTGACAGCTCAGATGACCAAACGTTGGTTTGTAAAATGCGCTCTTTAGGTAGCCATTGTTCGTATATCCCAGATAAAGCATCTTTAGCTTCTTGTCCCGAAGGGGTATGCTCTCCGCCGATGAGTACCCGGTCGGCATGCAATAAATCATTGATAGCTGTCCCTTCAGCTAAAAATTCTGGGTTAGATAAAATCTCAAATTTCACTCCGTTTCCGGTGTGTTCTAGGATGTTTTTTATCGCCTGCGCCGTGCGTACCGGTAAGGTCGACTTTTCTACAACAATTTTGTCGCTCTTGGCCACTTTTGCAATGGTTCGAGCAGAGAGTTCTATGTATTTTAAATCTGCCGCTTGGCCTTTTCCTTTTCCGTAGGTTTTGGTTGGGGTGTTCACTGAAATAAAAATCATTTCAGCTTCATCGATGGCTCTCTCAACATCGGTAGAGAAAAAGAGATTTTTACCTCTGGTCTGTTGTACGAGCTCGCTAAGCCCTGGCTCATAGACCGGAAGCTCGTCAAGATTTTCGGCATTCCAGCGTGCGATGCGCTCAGGGTTGATATCAACTACAGTAACCTTTATATGCGGGCATTTGTGAGCGATGACGGTCATTGTAGGGCCTCCAACATAGCCGGCACCGATACAGCAAATTTTAGAAATCGTTTTCATTTGGGTGGTTTGGAACCTCAAAAGTAACTAAAAATCCATGGTTGAAAGGTAGCGATCTCCGCGGTCACAAACGATCGCTACTATTACGCCTGATGGTATCTCTTGACAAAGATCTAGGGCAGTTTTGACCTACCCACCGCTGCTGATTCCTGCAAAGACTCCTTCATTCTCGGCCAAGAGGTGCATTGTTTGAGTAGCCTCTTCAAGACTATTTTGCAAATGGTTCGTTGTGCTTGGTCATTCTAACTTGCACGATCATGGCAGCACCTAAGGTGAGCAGACCAATACTACTAATGGCAGTTTCTAGGTTGAATCGATCTGCAATGACACCCGTAATCACTGCTCCGAACGCATAGCCTAAGTCACGCCACAATCGAAATACGCCTATGCTATTGGCACGCTGACTGGGAGGTGTATTGTCTGAAATTGCCGCGAGAAAGGTAGGATAGACCACAGCTGTCCCTAAACCCAACAGGGTACTTAGTAATGCAAAAGAAGTAAAAGTTTGTGCGAAAATCATTCCAATGATGGCCAGGCCTTGTACCAGCATTCCCCAAAAGATAAGTGGTTTTTTAGGGAATAGATCACCTAGCTTTCCGGTAACCAATTGACTAAGCCCCCATACCATAGGGTATATGGCAACACTGGCTGCGATTTCAGTAGTTTGAAACCCCTTGCTGGCCAGTAGCAATGGAAACACGCCCCAAATCATGCCGTCGTTGAGATTATTTGTAAATCCGGCCTGAGTAATGGCACTGAGATTCGAATGTTTAAAAGTAGTTGCCTTAAAAACATTGGGTAAGACCTCTACCATTGATTTATGTTGTTCTTCTGCCACGTGAATTCCAGTGTCTTTGACTAAAAATAGACTACTCGCCAGTCCGATGACCGCAAAGGCGACTCCGAGGTAAAAGGGATAGGGTCTAATGCCGTATTCAGCAGCGATTAGTCCAGTGAGAAAAGCAGTGAGACCAACGGCTAAATAGCCCGCCGATTCATTTATTCCCATGGCCAACCCCCTGTTTCTATGGCCGACCAAATCGATTTTCATTACCACGGTGCTACTCCAGCATAACCCTTGATTGATGCCAAGTAGGGCGTTCGCGCCTAAAATCCAATTCCAAGAAGGAGCGAACATGACGATTAGGGGAACCGGAAGAGCAAAAAGCCAGCCAACAACTAAAAGATTCTTACGACCAATTTTATTGGCAAAGGCACCTGCAAAGTAATTGCTTATTGCTTTAGTGATTCCAAACACTACAATAAACGAAAGAAGAGCCGATTTCGCCGCTAAGTCGAATTCTTTCTGTGCTAGTTCTGGTAGAATACTTCGCTCAAGACCTACCATTCCGCCGACGAACCCATTGATAATGACCAAGAGTGAAAATGCCTTCCAGTTTTCACGTAAGCCTTGAGAGGGTATTGTCATGAATAATAATGGTGTGGGTTAAGTCAGAAGAAGGGGGCTATTTTCCTATACAGAAATTAGAAAAAATAGAACCTAAAACGTCGTCATTCGTCACGCTTCCGGTAATTTCACCGAGGTGGTGAATGACCGCTCGCAGTGAAATAGCCACCAGGTCTTGGCTTGACCCATTTTCTAATTCAAATTCTACAGTTTGTAGCTCTTTAAGCGCCAATTGTAACAGTTGATAGTGTCTGCTATTCGATAAAATTGCGGATTGATCTGCAACGCCACCGGCTATCGTGCGTTTGATAATAAGTTGCTTAAGCGCTTCTATGTTTTTACGGTTCTTTGCAGAAATAGTCACACTCTCAAATGAGGTAGTTGGCAAGAGGTTTGAGTTCATAGGGGAGTCGCATTTATTCCAGACGACGATCACTTTTTCTTCTGCAATTTTCGAATTATTTAAAATATTTATTAAGTCTAAAGTGTCAGATTTTGAATTAGTTGCGTCGATTACATAAAGTACAAGTTTAGCATCCCTGGCCCGAGAAAAACTGCGCTCGATTCCCATTTGCTCTATCTGGTTTGAGGTTTCTCGAATACCCGCAGTGTCTATGAATCTGAATCGAATACCTTCTATGGTGAGATAGTCTTCAACGGTATCTCTAGTCGTCCCGGCTTCAGCACTTACAAGAGCCCGCTCTTCATTGAGTAATGCGTTTAATAGTGTTGATTTTCCGGCATTTGGGGCTCCAATGATCGCAATGGGCACTCCTTGCTTAATTACGTTGCCTAGGGCAAACGAATCGAGTAGCGATTTTATGGTGTTTTTGAGTTGTGATAGCAGTGATTTAAAAGCGCTGTAGTCGGCGAATGCCACGTCCTCACCTGAAAAGTCGAGTTCGAGTTCAATAAGCGAGGCAAATTGAATGAGTTGGTCGCGAATTTCGCTTAGGTTTTGGGCAAATCCTCCTCGCATTTGCTGCATAGCAATATGGTGTTCAGCCGCACTTTCAGAGGCAATTAGATCAGCAACCGCCTCTGCTTGAGAAAGCTTCATCTTACCGTTCATGAATGCCCTAAACGTAAATTCTCCAGGCGCAGCAAGACGGCATAAGCCTGTGCCTGTTAAGGTGTTCAATAGCTGCTGTTGAATATATACTGAGCCGTGGCATGATATTTCGACCACATGCTCTCCGGTATAAGAACGCGGAGCTTTAAAAATACTCACCAAAACCTCGTCTAGGAGGCGGTCGCCCTCGAAGAGGTCTCCTAAATGGATGGTATGTGAGTCGCATTGGGCTAAACTAAGGGTGCGAGAGCGCGGTTTAAAAAGACCGTCAACGATAGAGATTGCTTGCTCTCCAGATAGGCGAATTACAGCGATAGCCCCTGAACCTTGCGCTGTTGCTAAGGCGACGATCGTATCTTTTGCGCCCTTCATGCGCCTTTTATGCGTTGAGCATTACGGGCATCACTAGCATGGTGATCTTTTCTCCTTCGTCGAGGTGGTCTAGCGGAGTTAATAATCCCGCTCTATTGGGTAAGCTCATCGCTAATTGAACATCGTCGCAATCTAGTGCACTAAGCATTTCACTTAAAAAGCGTGAATTAAAACCTATTTGAAGGTCATCTCCTTGATAATCACAGCTGAGTCGTTCATCGGCCTTATTGCTGTAATCCACATCTTCGGCAGAGATTTGAATTTCAGCTCCGGCCATTTTTAAACGAATTTGATGTGTGGTGCGATTTGAGAAAATAGACACTCTTCGCACAGAGCCTAAGAATTGCGAACGAGAAACGGTGAGCACATTAGGATTCTCTTTCGGAATCACTGCTTCGTAATTTGGATACTTTCCGTCTATGAGTCTGCTTACGATTTCGATGTTGTCAAACGAGAACCGCGCATTGTTTTCGTTGTATGATAAGGTTACCTGAGCATCGCTACCCTGCAAAATTCCCTTCAGAAGATTCAATGGCTTCTTCGGCATAATGAATTCAGCTAAAGAAGTGGCGCTTACATCGGTTCTTTCGTACTTCACTAATTTATGGGCATCAGTGGCTACAAAAGTCACCCGGTCAGGAGCACACTGAAAAAAGACTCCGCTCATTACCGGACGAAGGTCATCATTACCCGCAGCAAAAATAGTTTTTGAAATCGCCGTAGCGAGAATGTCGGCTTCTATACTAAAAGAGGCAGAATCATCGAGTGTAATTGGTTTTGGAAAATCATCACCATTGATACTCGCTAGAGCATACTTTCCATTAGAGGCGCTGATTTCTACCGTTCCATTCTCTGCTAACATAAATGTCAGTGGTTGCTCAGGAAATGTTTTCAGCATATCTAGTAAAAGTTTTGCTGGTAAAGCAATCACCCCTTTGTCTTTAGAGCTGACCTCTAATTGAGCAGAAATTGTTGTCTCAAGATCAGAGGCGACCATGCGAAGTTGATTTTCGCTAAGATCAAAGAGCACATTATCAAGTATGGGTAGCGTGTTGTTGTTGGCAATTACACCTCCTAAAATCTGTAGGTATTCTTTTAAATACGAGCTGGAAACGATAAACTTCATAAACACAAATATATTTTAAATCAACAACGTTTTAGCGCGATTCTGAATCAGTTATAAACAAGAGGTCAACACGTGTGCCAAGATCGAGTCCTAAAAGAGAATGTGCAGATCCAGTAGTCTGAGGTACAGATCCATAAATGGCTAATTGTAAATAATCACTTGAATTAAAAAGAGCAATGAGTTTGCCTTCTGGTGCGTTTCTTTTTTTGGTGTCTTTGATCAGTCTTGAGGCGAAAGAAGGGTAAGAGTTTTCAATACCATACACGCTATGAGCCCTTGCCTTGATTACTACAGCACGGTCATTCTTTCGAGCAATGACATCGGCCTTTTTAATATTGGTTACGGCATTACCGAAGTGATCAATGTAGATGACCTCTCCTTCAATAGAAGATTGGTCTTCTGAAAGTCTCGCTTTTCTTGATTGAAGTTGAACGATTTCGTGAGTTTCAGTGCCAAGTACTGAAAGTGATCCCTTGTTTGCTAAATGGGCAGCTGCTTTGGTAAGTACATCGAGTTCATGAAAGCCTGATTGGGGTTTAAATGCTTCGATAAGACGAATCTCTTCGATAGCTGAAACAGCCACAATTTCAGGAATCACTCCGTTGTCACTAGCCACAAAAAATTGATTGTGCGCGCTGACCACGATAAACCGACTCAATGGAAGCAATGTATTGTTTACTGCGATTAGGTGAATGGTGTGCTCAGGAAAGTCGCTAAAACTTGACCGAACCAAATAGGCTGCTCCCATGATATTGAAGTGATCTACTTCATTTGAGATGTCAATAATGGTGGTTTCAGGAGCTAATTTTAAAAGCGAAGCTTTAATTCGGGCGACGTAGTGGTCTCTTTGTCCAAAATCTGAAGTAAGTGTGATGACGCCCATTCAATTGTTAATAGTTTTTGATCAAGGCCAAGCCGTATTTTGGCTATGTTTGTTTGAAGGTAAAATTAGTGAAAAGATATTTTGAACGAACTACTCATCGAACTCACCGACATCAATGCGCAAGACTTTTTTGGTCTTGAAAACGAAACAGTCAGCTTGCTGAAAAAATATTACCCAAAGCTAAAGATCGTGGCTCGCGGTAATAAACTAAAAGCCTACGGGGACGAAGAAGAACTGGAAGCTTTCGATA
>JBJOGS010000051.1:0-29156 GCA_046048095.1 Bacteroidota bacterium | reverse complement strand
GAGAAAATAAAAGACTTTAGGATCACTCCTGATGCCTGGACCATTGAGGGGGGGCATCTCACACCAACAATGAAACTCAAACGCAAAGAAGTTAAGGCGATTTACAGTGCGCTCTACAACGCGATTTACGCCGAAGGATAAACCCCTACTGCAGGTCTAAATTTTTATTCCTAATTTATTATGCATGCATAATAAATTTGTATCTTTAGAGGGTTATGTCCTCAAAGAAAAAATTGATAGACCACTCACTTAGAGCTACTTGGCAAAGCGTATCGCGGATGTATACCGAAGTGGCCAAGCAGTACGGCATCACCATGGCCCTAGGCTTAACCTTACTCAACATTGATCCGAAATGTGGTACCGCCTCTACCGCTTTAGGGCCAATCATGGGAATGGAACCCACCTCATTATCACGGTTACTGAATTCTTTAGAAGACCTGAAACTTATCGAGCGTAAACCCAATCCGCATGATGGACGTGGGGTGATTATTCACCTTACCCATGACGGACTAGACAAGCGTGACTTTATCAAAAAGCACGTTTATGCATTTAACCTCGCCGTTGAAAAGCAACTGAGCCCAAGAGATCTCGAAGGATTTTATGCCACGATTGATGCCATCAACGAACAAACTCAACTCAACGAATTGCACTTATCTCTGATAAAAACATGAAAAGAAGAATTACCAAAGTGGCCGTGATTGGGTCAGGTATCATGGGAAGCGGTATTGCAGCACACCTTGCCGGAATAGGCCTTGAAGTGCTTCTTTTAGACATCGCTCCTAATACCTTATTGCCTGAAGAAGAAGGATTGTCTCTCTCTGATAAACGGGTTAAAAATCGTATTGTGAACGCTGCGCTCAAGAAGTCTTTGAGTTCAAAACCCTCTCCTATTTACCACGCTGATTTTTCGAAGCGTATTCAAGTCGGAAACCTTGAGGACGATCTATCTAAAATTTCTCAGGCAGACTGGATCATTGAAGTCGTTGTAGAGCGCCTTGACATAAAAAAACAAGTGTTCGAATCCATCGAAAAACACCGCAAACCAGGCACTCTAGTGAGCTCGAACACCTCTGGAATTCCTATTCACCTCATGGCAGCGGGTCGCAGCGACGATTTTCAGGCACACTTTTGCGGAACGCATTTCTTCAACCCAGCGCGTTATCTCAAGCTTCTCGAGATCATCCCTGGTCCTCAAACCAAGCAAGAAGTAATTGACTTTTTTAGTGATTACGGAAGTCGGTATTTAGGAAAACGCGTAGTAGTGGCGCAGGACACTCCTGCTTTCATAGGAAACCGAATTGGAATTTTCAGCATTCAAAGCTTATTCCATCGTGTAAGTGCGTTAAACATGACCGTTGAAGAGGTCGATAAACTCACTGGACCAGTGATAGGGCGTCCAAAATCAGCCACCTTTAGAACGGTTGACGTTGTAGGTCTTGACACTTTAGTTCATGTAGCCAATGGCATCAAAGAGCATTGTCCAGATGACGAACGACATGAGGTATTTGCCCTTCCAGATTTCATCGAGGCGATGATGAGCCAAAATAAGTTAGGGTCAAAAAGTGGAGAAGGTTTTTATAAAAAGGTGAGAAAAGAAGACGGATCCTCTGAAATTCTGACATTGGATCTTAAATCGTTGACTTACAGATCTGCAAAGAAGGCGCATTTTGAGACCCTAGATAAAACCAAAAGCATTAGTGAGGTGGCTGACCGCTTCAAAGTGCTATGTGAAGGAACTGACAAGGCTGGTTCTTTCTATCGCGCTGTTTTCGGGGATCTTTTTGCCTATGTCGCCCACCGCATCGGAGAAATTACCGATACCGTGTACAAAATAGATGACGCGATGAAAGCTGGGTTCGGTTGGCAGCATGGCCCATTTGAAATTTGGAGTGCCTTAGGCCTGGCCCAAGGGATCGCATTGGCCGAAGCTGAAGGACAAAAACTTCCTGAGTGGGTGCACGAATTGAAGGCCTCTGGGGCCACCTCTTTTTATGGTTTAGATCAAGGCTTTACGACGTTCTACCACATTGAAAGCAAAACCTTCGAACGCATTCCTGGCAGGGAAGCCTTTATACTCTTAGACAATACCCGTAAGACAAATTCGGTATACAAAAATGCCGACTTTGAGCTACTCGATCTTGGAGATGGTATCCTTTGCGCAGAGTTTCGCTCTAAAATGAACACCATCGGCGCCGAGGTACTCAGTGGACTCAACAAAGCAGTAACCATCGCAGAAACCGATTTTGAGGGTCTAGTTGTTGGCAATCAAGGAGCCAATTTTTCTGTAGGCGCCAATCTGGGAATGATCTTTATGCTCGCTGTCGAACAAGAATACGACGAATTGCATATGGCGATTAAGTATTTTCAAGATACCATGATGCGCATGCGTTACAGTAGCATCCCGGTAATCGCCGCACCACACGGATTAACCTTGGGCGGTGGTTGCGAGTTAAGCTTACATGCCGATCGCGTGGTAGCGGCGGCAGAAACCTATATCGGATTGGTTGAATTTGGCGTAGGGGTCATCCCAGGAGGTGGAGGATCAAAAGAAATGTCCTTGAGAGCCTCTGACACCTACAAAAAAGGGGATGTAGAACTCAATGCACTTCGTGAATACTTTCTGACTATCGCCATGGCCAAGGTGTCGACTTCGGCTCATGAAGCCTTTGATCTCGGCATTTTGCAAAAAGGAAAAGATATCGTGATCACAAATCAAGACCACCAATTGGCTATAGCAAAGGCGACAGCCAGAACAATGGCCGATCAGGGGTACACTCAACCCATACAACGCAATGACATTAAAGTACTCGGAAGGCAGGCCCTCGGCACATTTATGGTAGGTACCGACAGCATGCTTGCTGGAGGATACATCTCGGCATATGACCGAAAAATGGCAGATAAGCTCGCCTATGTGATGTCTGGCGGAGATCTTTCGGCACACAGCTATGTCAGCGAACAGTATTTATTAGAAATCGAGAGAGAGGCTTTTCTTTCACTCTGCGGTGAGCGCAAAACACTCGAGCGTATTCAACACATGCTAAAAACGGGCAAACCGCTAAGAAACTAAACTATGAAGACAGCATATATAGTAAAAGCCTACAGAACGGCCGTAGGCAAGGCACCAAAAGGATTATTTCGATTCAAAAGACCAGATGAGCTAGCGGCAGAAACCCTGAGTTATATGCTCGATCAGCTACCCCAATTAGACAAAACGCGCATTGATGACGTGATTTTAGGCAACGCAATGCCTGAAGCCGAACAAGGGCTCAATATGGCGCGATTCGTTTCTCTTATGGGACTAAAAACAGATCGCGTTGCCGGAGTCACGGTAAACAGGTATTGTGCCTCAGGTTTAGAAACCATTTCCATAGCGACAGCAAAAATTCAGTCAGGCATGGCCGATTGCATTATTGCAGGTGGCGTAGAAAGCATGAGTTTTATTCCAATGGGGGGGTATAAACCTACTCCTGATTACGAAATTGCTGCATCTGGACATACCGACTACTATTGGAATATGGGACTTACCGCTGAAGAGGTAGCGAAAGAATACCAGGTAAGTCGTGAAGATCAGGATCAATTTGCTTTCGATTCACATCAAAAAGCCCTTAAGGCCCTAGAAAATGGACGTTTTAAAGATCAGATCGCACCCATAACGGTCAACGAGGTGTATCTCGACAACAAGGGCAAAAGAGCAGAACGCAATTACGTGGTAGACACCGACGAAGGTCCTAGAGCAGACACCACCCTTGACAAGCTTGCAGCATTAAGACCTGTATTTGCCGCCTCTGGATCGGTTACCGCAGGTAATGCTTCTCAAATGAGTGATGGAGCAGCATTTACGCTAATTATGAGTGAGGCGATGGTAAAAGAACTTCAACTTGAGCCTATCGCGCGACTAGTAAGCTATGCGGCTACTGGGGTAGCACCTCGAATCATGGGGATAGGACCTGTAGAGGCCGTGCCAAAAGCACTTAAAATGGCGCAATTGCGCAAAGAAGACCTCTTCTTGACCGAATTAAATGAAGCCTTTGCTTCCCAATCTCTGGCGGTCATCCGCACGCTAGACCTTGATCCATCGACAGTGAACGTCAACGGAGGGGCAATCGCCCTAGGGCATCCGCTAGGGTGCACCGGAACCAAATTAGCGGTACAGCTTTTTGACGAAATGCGTCAACGCCATCATCAAGGAAAGCACGGATTGGTCACGATGTGTGTCGGAACAGGACAAGGAGCCGCTGGAATATTTGAATTTATCGCTTAATTATAACTGCTATGAACAACCCTCAGACTAACACCACCTCATCACGTATTCGAGGAGGACAATTCATTGTGAAGACCCCCTCGCTAGACACCTTTTTCACACTCGAAGATCTTTCTGAAGATCAAAAGATGATGCGTGAAAGCACGAAAGAGTTTGCAGAACGTGAACTCTGGGCGCACTGGGAGCGTTTCGAGCATAAAGATTACCAGTACACCAAAGAGTGTATGCAGAAAGCGGGTGAACTCGGACTGCTGAGCATCGCTGTTCCTGAGGCTTACGGAGGCATGGGAATGGGTTTTGTATCGACTATGCTCGTCTGCGACTACATTTCTGGAGTAACGGGATCGTTTAGTACCGCATTTGGAGCCCACACAGGTATTGGAACCATGCCCATTACCCTGTATGGCACTGAGGCCCAAAAACAAAAGTATGTACCTAAACTCGCAAGTGGCGAATGGTTCGGATCGTATTGTCTCACAGAGCCGGGTGCTGGGTCTGATGCCAATTCTGGAAAGACAAAAGCTGTGCTCTCTGAGGACCAAACCCATTACAAGATCACCGGTCAAAAAATGTGGATTTCAAACGCCGGATTTGCCGATCTACTGATCGTGTTTGCGCGAATTGAAGACGACAAGTACATCACTGGATTTATCGTAGAAAATGATCCTTCGAACGGCATCACTTTTGGCGAAGAAGAAAAAAAGCTAGGTATTCATTCTTCTTCTACACGTCAAGTGTTCTTCAACGAAACAAAGGTGCCGGTTGAGAATATGCTATCCGAGCGTGGTAATGGCTTTAAGATTGCCATGAATGCACTTAATGTGGGGCGCATAAAGCTTGCGGCAGCTTGTCTTGACGCCCAGCGCCGAGTCATTCGAGAAGCTACGAAATACGCTAAAGAACGGGTACAATTCAAAACCCCCATCGCAAACTTTGGAGCGATCAAAGAGAAATTGGCTCTTATGGCGAGTAATTGCTATGCAGATGAATCGGCCTGTTATCGTGCGGCAAGCGACATTGAACACAGCATTTTGGCTCGATTAGAAAAAGGCGAATCACATCAAGATGCTGAACTCAAGGGCGTAGAAGAGTTTGCAATCGAATGCTCTATTTTAAAGGTGATCGTTTCAGAACACATTCAAAGCTGTACTGACGAAGGGCTTCAAATCTATGGAGGTATGGGATTTAGTGCGGATGCCCCTATGGAATCCGCCTGGAGAGACGCACGGATTTCTCGAATTTATGAAGGAACCAATGAAATCAATCGCATGCTCTCAGTCGGAATGCTTATTAAGAAAGCACTCAAAGGACATGTTGATTTGTTAGGACCTGCCTATGCGGTTAAAGAAGAACTCATGGGAATACCTAGCTTCGATGCACCTGATTTTAGTCAACCTTTGAGTCAAGAGGTTGCATTGGTCGCTCAACTTAAGAAGGTATTTCTGATGGTCGCTGGTGCAGCTGTAGAGAAATATGGCACTGAACTCGAATCGCATCAAATACTACTGATGTGCGCAGCAGATATCTTGATTGAAATCTATATGGCCGAATCCGCAGTATATCGAACGCTAAAAAACGCTGAGCGCTTTGGAGTAGCTTCTCAAACCACTCAAATTGCGATGACCCAGTTGTATGTATTTAACGCGGTAGAACACATTACAAGAAGGGCGAAAGAAGGAATCGCCTCTTTCGCAGAAGGAGATGAACAAAAAGCGATGCTCATGGGGTTAAAGCGTTTCACCAAATACCAACAGCTGCCCAATATCGCAGAACTTAAAGAACTCATTGCTGAAGCAATTAAAGAGAAAGAAGGCTACACCTACGACGCTACGGTATAAGTTTTTGCTAGACATCATGTTAAAGGCCGCAATACTGCGGCCTTTTTTTATCACCATTGCGAGCGAACTTCTATATTTATAGAAATTTGACTTTCATGAAATACGCCTTTGTTATTCTAGGTATCACTTGCTTTTTCTATTCAAAGGCAGTGAGTGCACAAACAGATCCCAAAATCTATGATATTATCGCCTCGGTCAGTGCTGATCGTATCAAACAAGATGTCCAAACTTTAGTAGACTTTGGCACCCGACACACCCTGAGTGACACCGTTTCCTCTACCCGAGGAATCGGCGCCGCTCGGCGGTTTATTAAAAAAGAGTTTGATCAAATTTCATCAGCGTGTGGGTCGTGCCTCGAGGTGTTTTATCAGCACAACTTCTTTCCAAAAGGAACCAACGAGCGGATTGTAAAAGATGTAGATGTGGTTAATGTGGTGGCGATCAAGCGTGGAACCAAAAATCCAAATCACTTCATCATCATGAGTGGGGATATTGATTCAAGGGTGAGCGATCCGGCCGACTATACATCAGATAGTCCGGGCGCCAATGATAATGCAAGTGGCATGGCAGGGACGATTGAAGCGGCTCGGGTACTGTCAAAGTACAGTTTTGAGAACAGCATCATTTTCGTTGGTCTTGCAGGAGAAGAACAAGGACTGTTTGGAGGAAAAGGCTTAGCCGAATACGCCAAAAAGAACGGGTGGCAGATCATCGGAATTCTGAACAATGACATGATAGGCAATATCAAGGGAGTAGATGGCTACATCAGTAATAAAGACTTTCGCATTTTTTCAGAGCCTGTCCCGGTCACCGAATCAGCGCAAGCGAGAAGCGCTCGTCGCTTTTATGGCGGGGAGGTCGATGGGCATTCGCGTCAGCTAGCGCGCTATGTGCATCGGCTGACCACCACTTATATGCCTGAAATGAATCCTATGATGATCTATCGCCTCGACCGTTTTGGAAGAGGTGGACACCACCGTCCGTTTAACGATGCTGGTTTTGCAGGAATCCGCATTATGGAAGCGCATGAAAATTACACACAACAACATCAAGACATCCGACTTGAAAACGGCATTGCTTATGGAGATACCTTCGAACATGTTGACTTTGACTACGCCGCCCAACTGACCGCTGTTAATGCAATTACCTTAGCCTCATTAGCTTGGGCTCCTATCGCACCTGAAACGGTAGCCATTGGGGGTATTGTCGAGGCGAATGCGCGTCTGAAATGGTCAGAAGTGCAAGAAGCCGACAGCTATAAGGTATATTGGCGCGAGACTACAAGTCCTCAGTGGAATCATTCTCGAGAACTCGGCGATGTCACCGAGCACGAGCTCGAAGGGGTAGTCATAGACAACTTCTTTTTCGGTGTATCTGCCGTGAGCAAAGAGGGTCACGAAAGCCTCGTTGTATTTCCAAACCAAATTTTACGTTAATTTTCTTTTTCGATTCAAGCCATCCCAATTATGAAACATTTTTTATTTAGTGCGTTTTTCGCCCTTAGTGGTCTGGTTGCAGCTCAAGAATTCAATATGGAGCTTGCCCAGGTATTAAAACCTAGAAACATTGGTCCTGCCGGAATGAGCGGAAGAGTCACAGCGATCGATGTGGTTGCAGATGATCCGGACATTATTTACGCCGGAACAGCATCAGGCGGACTTTGGAAGTCAACTTCAGGAGGCACGAAATGGGAACCTATCTTCGACAACGAAGTCACTGCTTCTATTGGGGCGGTAGCGATCGACCCCACCAACGCTGACGTGATTTGGGTGGGAACAGGAGAAGGAAACCCCAGAAATAGTTTGAACGGAGGATACGGGGTATACCGCTCTCTAGATGCCGGAAAAACCTGGAAGTCTATGGGTTTAGAAAAAACCAGACATATTCATCGTATTCTCATTGATCCGAGTGATTCCAATACAGTATATGTGGGGGCCATAGGTTCTCCTTGGGGAGCTCACCAAGAACGCGGAGTCTACAAAACCCAAGACGGCGGAGTTACCTGGAAACAGATCTTGTTCAGCAACGCATTAAGTGGGGTAGCTGATATGGTTATGGATCCTAAGAATCCTAATAAGCTACTTGTAGCGCTTTGGGAGCATAAGCGCGATCCTTGGTTCTTTAAGTCAGGCGGGGCAGGTAGCGGCCTTTATCTTACCTACGATGGCGGAGAAAACTGGAAAAAATTAACCAATAAAGAAGGGCTACCAGAAGGTGAATTAGGCCGCATAGGCTTGGCCATCGCACCAAGTGATAGCAAAGTGGTATACGCCTTGGTAGAAGCCAAAAAGAATGCACTGTACCGCTCTTCTGACGGCGGAGAAAAATGGGTCATGGTCAACGATAAAGAAGAAATAGGCGATCGCCCATTTTACTATTCCGACCTAGCGGTTGATCCGTCCAACGAGAACCGACTCTATTCAGTGTTTACCTATGTGAACGTCTCTGAAGACGGCGGAAAGAGTTTCAAAGAATTAATGCCAGCCTATGGTGTATCTAATGGGGTGCATCCCGATCATCACGCTTGGTATATTCATCCTAGCGACCCAGACTTTATGATCAACGGTAACGACGGAGGGCTAAATATCACCCGCGATCGCGGAAAAACTTGGCGTTTTGCCGAAAATATTCCTGTGGCACAATTTTATCACATCGCCGTGGACAATGAGTTTCCTTACAACGTGTACGGAGGAATGCAAGATAATGGCTCTTGGAGAGGCCCAGCCTATGTCTGGAAAGATCAAGGCATCCGCAATAGCTATTGGCAAGAGATCTCATTTGGCGACGGATTTGACGTCGTTCCTGATCCGGACGATTCTCGTTACGGCTACTCGATGAGTCAACAAGGAAACGTAGTGCGATACGATTACCTCACCGGAAACAATTACGGGGTGCGTCCTACCCCTCCAGATAAGCAGACTGAGTTAAGGTTTAATTGGAACTCAGGAATTGGTCAAGACCCCTTTGATTCTTCGACCGTTTATTTCGGCAGTCAATTTGTACACAAAAGCACTGACAAAGGTCTTACCTGGAGTATCATTTCTCCAGATCTGACGACTAATGATCCGGAAAAACAAAAGCAGAGCGAAAGCGGTGGATTAACCATGGACGCAACGGGGGCCGAAAATCATTGTACCATTTTAGTCATTGAGCCTTCGAAAGCCGAAAAAAATATGCTTTGGGTCGGAACCGATGACGGACGCGTGCATGTAACCCGTGATGGTGGTGTTAACTGGACCGATGTGAGCACCAACCTCAAAGGCTTACCTAAAGGTTCATGGATTGCTCAAATTAGAGCCTCAGAAAAGAACCCCGGAGAAGCATACCTCATAGCCAATGACTATCGCCGATTTAATTACACCCCTTATGCCTACCATACAACCAACTACGGAAAAACTTGGGAGCGTATTGTGGATGAGAGCGATGTGAAGAGCTATACCCTTTCTATCCTTCCCGACCCCGAGTTTCCGAACCTAATTTTTCTTGGAACCGATGATGGACTATACCTCTCGCTAAATAAAGGCAAGAAGTGGATGAAGTACACCAATGGCTTCCCAACTGTATCAACCAAAGATCTCGTCATTCATCCTCGTGAAAAAGATCTAGTAATCGGTACCTTCGGAAGAGCGGCCTGGGTGTTGGATGATATCCGTCCCTTACAGCAGTTGTCAAAAAACCCCGAATTACTTCAATCTGATCTCAGCTTGTTTGACGCGCAAACCGCATATCATGCGGCCTATCAGCAACCCACCGGATCGCGTTTTGGAGCTGATGCGCTATATCATGGAGAGAATCGTCCTTCAGGAGCTCGAATCACCTACTATATCAAAGAAGGGGCTGAAAGTTTAAAAACAGCCGACAGCATCCATCTTTATATTCTCAAAGGTTCGGACACTATTAGACACCTCAGTGAAAAACGTCCTGAAAAAGCAGGATTTCACCGACTGCGCTGGAACCTGGATGAAAAAGGAGTAGCGTCTCCTTCACGTGCGCTAAGAACCTCGAAAAGAGAACCCTCAGGGGCTAATGTATTGCCAGGCAGGTACACCTTAATAGCACAACTTGGCGATCACAAAGCGACCGCCTCAATTGAAGTAGCCCTAGATCCAAGGTTAAATCAATCTTTAGCACATGCAGAAGAGGTATACGGCGCAACTAAAACAGTAGAACAACTTTTGGCCACCGTAAGTACTTCAACACATAAACTAGCTCAGGCCCAAAGTCAACTCAAAGCATTTGAAGCTCAGTTAAAGGCTACAGAAACCACACTGAATGAGGATGACAAGCAGCGGGTCAAGAAAATCCGCGAATCACTCACTCAATTACAAGACCAAGTATTTGGTAAAGAAGACAAGCGACAAGGAATCATACGAAATGCAGAGATGACCGTACTTACGCGCATCCGAAATGCTTCGCGCTATATCCAAACGCGTAAAACTGGCATCACCTCGACAGAGCAACAGTTGATCCAATTTGCTCAAGAAGCTGTTGCAGCATTTGAACAAGAGGTCGCTGCATTTATTCAAGGTGAATGGGTAAATTTTGTAAACGATATGTCTGCTCTTCACCGACCTATTCTAAACGCGAGTTTGTCTTCTGAATCTGAATAACAACTCATGAATCCATCTGCGAAGGGCTGGACACTTAAGCTCAGCCACGAACTAAACAAGGCACAGAGCACGTGGGCAGATGCGATGCACTTAAAGCAATTTCATGCGCAAACTGGGTTCCTTTATGGAGCCCATTTGCGTTCATGGGACCAGCTAAAGCTGCCGGCAGTCATAGCGACGGATGAGATCGCTAAGATTAACTTATTCATTTCATTTTATAGCCTGTCTGTACAACATGCAATAAGCAGCTTTGAGCCAGCAATCTTGAAGTTTTACTCAGATTTAGGCCTAGTTTCTTCAAAAAGTAAACTCGAAAGACTCATTGACTCTCGCGTTCATCCTGTTGAAAAACGTTTCAACACCGCTCTAGGAACAAGCATGACGAATGTTTTGCTTTATTTCGATGTCCTGCTTTATGAAAACTACCTCAAAGATCAAAAGGTAGTTCAACATGCTCCCTACTTCGAGCAACTCATTTTTGAAACCATACAAGAAGCAGCCTCTTTAATTAAATCGATCGATCAGAAGCATTTAAAAATCGCAAAGCTCATTGAGGATAGTCGGCCCTTTAGAACTCCTAAATCGCGAAATACCTTAAAACTATCCGTTTCTGACTTACCTGAAAATCTAAGCCATTATGCACTCAGCATGGCCTGCACTATATTGTGGAACACCCATGGGTTTTCAAAACAAGCTATGGATTTCATCTATACCAAAGGACTGAGTTTAGGTTTAAGTGAAGCGCACATTCATGACCTCTCACATGAGGTAGATCTCTTTTACACCCATCATTATAGCGCCATCCCCCATCTCAAAGACCACAATCTGGTGTACCATTTTTATGAAGGAATAACTCAACTCACCACAAGGTTGATTTACCGGAACAGAGATCGCATTAAGCGAGAGTTAGAAAAAAACAAAGCCTTGTTAAGGCTCTTAAAAAAATCCACCCAAACCGAATTGAGTGACCAAGAAAAAAAACAACTGAGGATATACATGACCGACAGTTTTAAAAGCATTCCATCTATCGCCCTATTTTTGTTACCTGGAGGATCGGTAATCTTGCCCGTAATTGCAAGTCTACTTCCGAAACTCTTACCTGCTTCGTTCGACGATAACCGCATAGAATAAATTATGTACATCAAATCACATCACCATAATAAAGAGCGTAACGAAGCATTCGCATTCTTAAATACTCAGCCATTCGGACTACTTATTGCTAATCTTGGCATTCGCTCGTGGGGGGTACATCTTCCATTTATACTCAACGCTGATCATACCTTAAGCAGTCATATGGCCAAAGCCAATCCTTTAGCACAGCAGTGGATTACAGAGAAGGTGACAGACGAGGTACTGGTCGTCTTTCAAGGCGCCTCAGGATACATCTCAGGATCTTGGTATAGCCAAGAAGAGGTTTCAACCTACAATTATACCGCACTGCATGTATATGCCAAAGTTGAACTACTCAATCAACAAGAAACGCTCTCAGACCTCACTGTGCTCATGAATACCCACGAAGCGCAACAGAAGAAACCAAAATTCATGAGTGACTACGCACCAGAAACACTACGGCAGGTAAATGGGGTTTTAGGATTTAAACTGTCGATCTCAGAAATGCACTTTGCGCAAAAGCTTTCTCAAGAGCGCACAGAAGACCGAAAAAGGGTCATTGAGCAGCTAGAGACTCGAACCCCGAGCGAGCAGGCCTTAGCTAAAGACATGAAGCAATTAAAACACACCCCATGACGATTACCCAACTCCACTATTTAATCGCTGTCGCTGAACACCAAAATTTCACGGTCGCTGCCGAAAAGTCTTTTGTTACTCAACCCACTTTAAGCATGCAGGTTGCAAAGCTTGAAGAAGAACTAAACATCAAATTATTTGACCGCAGCTCTAAACCTATTCGGCTCACTCCGGTAGGTGAAAAAATTGTAGAACAGGCGCGAAGAGTGGTGATTGAAGCAGAACGAATAAAAGATATTGTAGACATAGAGAAAGGTTTTGTAGGTGGACCGTACCATTTGGGTATTATCCCCACCGTGATGCCTACCCTGTTACCCATGTTTTTAGGGGTATTTATTAAAAAGTATCCCAAAGTAAAACTGATCATCAAAGAAATGACCACTGAAGAAATTGCGGTTCAGCTTCGTGAAGGAAAACTCGACGGAGCAATCGCTGCCACTCCATTGGGTCAAGAAGATATTGTAGAGCGTCCACTGTTTTACGAGCCTTTTGTTGCATATATTCCTGAAAATCATAGACTCAGTGAACAACAACACCTTCACAGTGAAGATCTTAGGCTTGATGAGGTACTCTTATTAGAAGATGGACATTGCTTTAGAGATGGAGTGATCAATTTATGCGGGGCACCTAAAAAGCTAGATCCATCCGTTTTTCGCATCGAGAGTGGAAGTTTCGAAACTCTAGTGAAACTTTCAGATGAGAATATGGGAATGACGCTCTTACCTTACTTACATACCCTTCATTTAAATGACCAGCAGAAAACCCATTTGAAGCACTTCGAAAAACCAGAGCCGGCGAGAGAGATTAGCCTAATCCATCACAAAAGTGAGTTGAAACTTCAAATAACAACGGTACTAAAAGAGGTGATAAGTGCAGTGATTCGCGGGGCGATTAGCTTTCACGATGTGAAGATCATCTCACCTAAACAGCAATCAACGAAGGTCTAGCGTACAATTCATTTTTAAGAAGCGGCTTATCACTGACAAATTCACGAATCCACTCTACTAGGGCTAACCATTCTTGGCCTTGAAGTAAGCCTTTGGCTTTTTGGACTTCTTTTAAAAATAAGTCACGATCAAAACTGACCTTTTCTAAAATAGACTGGGTGTATTTCAGCATTTTATTTCTCATGAGTTATTTTTTAACATCATGAAATTAAAATGCCATAACAAAAAACTGTCCCAAGAATTCGTTAAAATTCTAGCTTCATTTTAGTTTAATAGACCATTGAAAATCAAACGAAGAAACGGTGTCGTTTGACTGGTCTAAGCCCGAACTCTGCAACCAAAACTGGACGCCTTCACCAGAAGAGACGGCCGCTTCTACCGCCTTTTTTACCTGATCTTGGGCATCACAGCTGAATGTTACTCTACCGCGCGCCTTCTTGGTAAAGACCGCCTTATTTTGAATGACCAGCATACTCATCTTGTGTCCAGAACGTCTTATTTCATTCATCACCAGTATTCCGGTGCTTAACTCAGCAGCCATTCCTTGCACTGCCCAAAAAATAGATGCAAATGGATTCGAATTAAACCAAGTATGACGCACCTTCACTCGGGCATAGGTATCGGTGAGTTCGATTAGGCGCACCCCACTCCAAAAAGCTGCGGGTAGTTTAAAAAATAAAAAGAGGTTAATGTTATTCACATGAACATCCTTAAGAGCTAATTGAAGCCAAATAACGCTCTGCATCTAAGGCAGCCATACATCCTGTTCCGGCAGCCGTGATTGCCTGTCTATAGTCTTTGTCTTGGGCATCACCGCAAGCAAAAACACCTGGTTTATTCGTCTTAGTCGTCTTACCAAGCGTTTTTATATAGCCAACCTCATCCATGTCAATTTGGCCCTTAAAAATATCCGTATTTGGCTTATGACCAATGGCAATAAACAATCCGGTGATTGCAATTTCTTTTTTCTCACCTGTCAGTCGATTTACCATTCTCAAGCCTTCAACAACTTGGTCTCCAAGTACCTCATCTACCTCTGTATTGTAACGAATCTCAATGTTCGCAATGCTCTCTACGCGATGTTGCATCGCTTTTGAAGCACGCATCTGATCTTTTCGAACGAGCATGGTGACCTTAGAGCAAATCTTCGCGAGATACGAAGCTTCTTCTGCAGCGGTATCCCCTCCCCCAACAATGGCTACCTCTTGGCCTTTATAAAAGAATCCATCGCAAACTGCGCAGGCAGAAACACCCCCTCCTCGTAAGCGTTGCTCACTGGGTATACCTAGGTATTTTGCAGATGCACCCGTAGAAATGATCACCGTGTCAGCGAGCAACTCTTTGGTTCCATCTGCTACAACTTTATGCGGTGTACCAGGCACATCACTTAGCGTTACCCCTGTGATCTGACCGATGCGTACCTCGGTTCCGAAACGCTCAGCCTGCTTCTGTAATTGGACCATCATACTTGGGCCATCTATGCCCTCTGGATATCCAGGAAAATTATCTACTTCAGTGGTGGTAGTGAGTTGCCCTCCTGGTTCCATACCCGTGTAAACAACAGGCTTCATATCAGCACGAGCCGCATAGATAGCTGCGGTATAACCTGCTGGCCCTGAACCAATTATGAGTGTATGTATATGTTCTGGCTGTGCATTCATCTTTTTAGTAGATTTTGAGGAAAGCGAATTTAATCATTCTTCATCGCTAAACTATGTAACTTAGAGCACATTCCAAACCTAAACAATTCGCTTACTTCGCATAGTTATAAATACTACCCTACCATGTTAAGACTATTTGCTTTAATCACTTGTTCACTTTTTGGTCTGTGGTGTCAGCAGGCCCAAGCCCAAGAATCAGCCATTAAACGCTTAGATTCCATTACTTTTCTAGAACAGGCACAACAAAAAAATGCGCTTCTGATTGATGTAAGAACAAAAACCGAGTTCAAACAGGGTCACATAAAAGGTGCGAAACAAGTCGACTTTTTAAAGCCCGAGTCTTTTGAGGCCTATTTCAAAAAGGTAGACACCATGAAACCGGTTTACCTCTATTGTCGCTCAGGGAACAGAAGTTTAAAAGCAGCTAAGTATCTTGAATCGGTAGGCTTTAAAGAAATCTACGACCTTCGAGGGGGGTATTTAGCCGTTCCTAAGAAATAGGTGGATTATGTTTCGGCAATTACTCTCGCTGAGTGTCGTAATGCTTACATTAGGAGCGCTTAGCGCTCAAGAGGCTATTAGCCATAATTCGTTATTCGCCGTTGGAGAGCTTTCCACTAAATGGGTGTATAGGGCAGAAACCCACTTTGTGCGTGGAGACTTTATGAAGCAGTCTCGGCAGCTCATACTTCGTCCGGCCTTCATTTACAAGCTCTCAAAATCTATTCACCTAAGCGGAGGAATAAGTTACCTCTACAATGCCAGCTATGAGGGAGGACCTTTCAACACTAACGAAGAAATTAACTTCTGGGAGCAGATCGATTTTTCGCATCAAGTAGGCCCCATTCGATTTTCACACTGGCTGCGTCACGAGCAGCGGCATCGCGAAAGTGGATATGCCGAACGACTTCGCATTCGCAGTCGTGCAGACGCCTTTCTTTTTGAGGTCAATAATACTCCCGTTGATTTGGTCACGTTTAACGAACACTTTGTAGTTACTCAGGGATTAGATTGGCAAAAAATGGACCAAAACTGGTCATTTATCGGGTTGCAATTTCCCGTAAATAAACACTTTCTAGCGCGAACGGGGTACCGGTATGTCGCTCTTAACAGAGGAATTGACGGTCAACACCTGCACACCATTCACAGCTGGTTAATTTACCGTTTTCTTTAGGAGTTCTGTAACCCAAGTTACTTACTGCTTCTTAACGTATCCTTTAATTTATACTGCCGTAAGTAAACCTCCCTAATCAGCAAAAATTGATGGAAACCGAAATCCTAGCCCGAATTCAATTTGCATTTACTGTAGCCTTTCATTACATCTATCCGCCTTTAAGCATCGGTATCGGCCTACTTCTTGTGGTTTTTGAAGGAACCTATCTAAGAACCAAAAATGAAATCTATCACGAATTGGCGCGTTTTTGGACCAAAATTTTTGCACTCACTTTTGGAATCGGTGTAGTCACTGGTATAGTGATGGAATTTGAATTTGGAACCAATTGGGCCGTGTATTCACGCTATGTGGGTGATGTATTCGGATCGGCATTGGCGGCTGAAGGCATATTTGCCTTTGCGTTAGAAAGTGGATTTTTAGGTGTACTACTTTTCGGATGGAACCGCGTAAAACCATGGGTTCACTTCGTAGCTACAGTCGGCGTGTTTTTGGGCTCGATGTTTTCAGCGGTTTGGATTGTTGTCGCTAATAGCTGGCAACAAACCCCAGCAGGATTTCACATAGTGGGCGAAGGGTTAAACGCCCGGGCAGAAATAACCGACTTTTGGGCAATGGTTTTCAATCCATCAAGTGTAGAGAGACTAACCCATGTATGGCTCGGAGCGTTTTTGGCAGGAGCCTTTCTGGTTCTTTCAGTTCATGCCTATTACTTAGTAAAAAATAGACATATAGAATTGTCTCGAAAGGCCTTTAAAACAGCACTTATCGTTGCAACTGTATTTTCATTGGGCCAGTTACTCACCGGTCATGCTTCAGCCGAAGGGGTGTCCCACAATCAGCCCGCCAAATTAGCCGCTCTTGAGGGGCATTACCCGGCCAACGAAAAGGCCGACATGTATCTGTTTGGCTGGGTTGACAACGAAAAACAAGAAGTTAAAGGACTAAAGGTGCCGGGAGGACTGTCGTTCTTACTTCACCAAGATTTTAATGCCCCAGTTATCGGTCTTGATTCGTTTGATCCAAAAGATCGCCCCTCACAGGTGAATGCAGTATTTCAGTTTTATCATATTATGATTGCCATTGGCATGATGCTTATAGGTCTCACAGTGTATGCCACCTTCGCTTTGATACGCGGAAAACTCTTTCAACAAAAATGGTTGTTGATCGCTTTTATATGGGCTGTTTTTCTTCCGCAAATCGCTAATCAAGCTGGATGGTTTGCCGCCGAGATGGGAAGGCAACCTTGGGTGGTGTATGGTCTATTACGAACTTCTGAAGCTTTTTCTCAATCGGTCACAGCCAATCAGATCCTATTTTCACTGATTATGTTCTTCACTATTTACGCGCTCCTATTTGCCCTTTTCATCTATTTACTGAATAAAAAAATTCAGGCTGGTCCGCATGACAAGCAAAATATTGAGCAGCATCCGCGTCAGCAGGCATATACGAACACTTTAATCAATTAGGTCAGATGTTTTTAGGCATAGATTATCCGACATGGTGGTTCTTAGTAGTTGGGGGACTTTTTTCAGGCTACGCTATTTTAGATGGTTTTGATTTCGGAGCCGGAGCATGGCACTTGTTCTTCAAAAAGGAAGAAAATAGACGAATTGCATTAAATGCCATTGGACCTGTTTGGGACGGCAATGAGGTGTGGCTTGTTATCGGTGGAGGAGCGCTATTTGCTGGATTCCCAGTGATGTACGCCACCTTCTTCTCTTCACTGTATATTCCATTTATGCTCTTTTTGCTCAATATTATTTTGCGCGCAATAGCTATAGAATTTAGGGGTAAAGAACCTATGTTGTGGTGGAGACGTACCTGGGATACGATCTATTCGTTTTCAAGCATCCTACTGGCTTTTTTGCTAGGTGTGGTCATTGGCAACGTGCTATTTGGCATTCAAATCGGTCCGAACTATACGTATATAGGAGACGGATTTTTTGAATTTCTACATCCGTATGCCTTGATGACTGGCTTAACTACACTTACCCTGTTTATGGTACACGGCGCCAATTACCTTTTACTTAAAACTGAGGGAAGGCTATACATTAAATTGCAGGGGCTTCTAAAAAAAGGCATTATTGCCTTTATCGTGGTATTCGCCATTACCACTTTGTATACGCTTATCTATTTAGATCATCTATCTGCTGTGTTCAAGTCCAATCAATGGTTATTTCTAGTGCCCGTATTGGTCTTTCTAGCTATCGCCAATGTTCCTAGACTAGCTGCAAAAAAGAATTATAGAGCCGCTTTTCTTTTTTCATCGATTACCATTGCTTTGCTCATGGTAATTGTAGCTATCGAGCTTTATCCGCAATTACTACTCTCCACAATCGACGACGCCTATTCTATATCAATATATGACGCGGCCTCGTCGGATCACTCACTAAAAATAATGCTGACCATTGCAGTGATTGGCACGCCTCTTGTATTAGGGTACACCTATTTCGTCTATAAGACCTTTGCCGGAAAGGTGAAGCTTGACGAGCACAGCTATTAAGTTGTTTTTTAAGTACCTTAACTCAAAATATAATACATGAAGTCACTTGTATACCTAGCGGTATTTCTAGGTTTTAGCATTCAGTTGGCAGCTCAAAGTTTCACCAATTTAGACCGGAGTCCGCTAGATATCAGCTACGCAAGACCAGAGCGTATGGCTGATCCGGATATACGCATCATCTACTCACGTCCTCAACTCAAAGGAAGGGCCGTAGGTGATTTAGTTCCCAATGGAAAGATTTGGCGCACCGGTGCCAATGAGACCACTGAAATTACCTTTTTCAAGACGGTTATGATTGAAGGGCGACGCATTGAAGCGGGCACCTATACCCTGTATTCTATTCCTGGTAACCGCAGCTGGACCATAATTTTGAATAGCAAGCGAAATACCTGGGGAGCTTATGCCTATGATGAGCAATTAGACATTGGACGATTTGAGGCAAAGGTTGAAGTGAATGAAAACCCCGTGGAGGCCTTTTCTATAGCTTTCGACCGCAACGATACCGGATACACCTTGTTTCTTGGGTGGGGCGAAACGCTGGTCTCTCTGCCGATTAAATCCTAATTGGGGCGGTAATACACCAAGGGTTGAGGAATATGGGTTGTTCCGTCATCTGCGCATTCAGAAGTCGTGTAATAGCCGACTCCTTCGAGATCAAATGCCATGGCCTCTCCCTGTTGCTCTAAGTTGTAAGGTAACTGAGTGGGTATCTCACTAACCAATAGTTCTTTGAGCAGTTTCTTTTCGGGATTTGCGTAAAGCCAGGCTCTGAAATAATTCTTGATGAGTACGCTTCCGTTTTCGTGCTGGTCTGCAGCCGTTATGTAGTGAAAATAACGCCTCATAGGCGGCAAGTCTTGAGGCAATGGATCGATTTTAAGCACCCCAATAAATTCAAGCGTGTTTGACTCGTCATCTCGAGCTGTCTTCAAATCGATTGCATAAACACGGGCCTTTTCGTCGCGTTTCGTTACGATAAGCAGTTCTTCACTGCGCTCATCAAATAATAAAGCCTCAGCGTCTCTAGGGCCATCTGGATAAATCAATTCTATGGCGGTAGGTAAGAGTTCAGCTAACTGAGCTGAATGATCAATCTCGGGCTCCTCTACCCTATATATCACAATCGAAGCTCTACGTGCAGCATTATCTCCAATATCTCCAATAAAAAGATAGGGCTTGCCATGGTATGTTCCGCCGGCCATATCTTCCCAGTCTATATGTTGAGCTCCTTTCAGTAAAAATTCACGCTCAACTTTCATCGAAGAAGAAAGCGCGTAAATTTTAGGGGCGTCTCCACTATCGTTGTGTACCCAAAAACGATTTGCGTTTAGCTTCGAGCTTCGCAGCCCACTAATTTCTTTCAGACGAACATCGGTACTGTAGCCTAATGTGTCTACTCGAAACGATGACCAATACTGGCCTTGAGCCAAAAGTGGAAAGAAACAAAGCAGTGCAATAAACCTTGCATAGGTAATGATATTGATCTTCATTTAATGTAAAATTTCAAAGCAATATAAATTGGTTTAGAGCCATAAAAGTGTATTTTTCTCATTATTTAAAGGTTACGCTTTTGCCCAATTTCATTCGAAACACACTGATTGTAGCTTTAGCCGTATGCGGATTAGCGGTTCACGCCCAGCAACAGCAATTGGAGAAAATAGATTCGATTATAGATTCGGCTATTGCCCAAAAGGCCTTTCCCGGAGCTCAATTGTTGATTTCGAAGGGTGGCGTAATCAAGGTGCATAAGGCCTATGGATTCCACACCTACGACTCGATTCAAAAGGTAGAACTCGACCACTTGTACGACCTAGCCTCGATGACCAAAGTTCTGGCCGCTACTCTCGCCTTTATGAAGGCCTACGAAGAACTCGAAATCGATTTAGACAGCAAGGTAAACCGGTGGTTTAAATCGCTGAAATGGCGTCGAAAAGGGCGCAGTAGTTTTAGAGAAATTTTGAGTCATCAGGCCGGATGGATCCCTTATATCGCGCATCAGTATAAAGTGGTGAAAAAGAATGGCGATTACCGTGCGCGAACCCTAAAAAGTCAGACGTCTGATGACTACCCAATTGCGCTGTACGATTCGCTTTACATTCATAAAAACTACGCTAAAAAAATACGCAAGCGCATTTATAGAACTCCTATTAAGGGTGAAGGAAACTACCGTTATTCTGGTCTATGGTTCTTCTTGGTTCCGGATTTTATTCAGAAAAATTACGGTGAACCCTTCGATGCGTTTGTGGCCAATCAGTTCTATGAACCGCTAGGTGCAGATCGCCTAACCTTTAATCCGTACAAAAAATTTAAGCGATCAGTAATTGTTCCTACTGAGATCGACACACTGATGCGGCGCGGATTGGTTCGTGCCTACGTACACGATGAGGCCGCTGCCTTGATGGGTGGGATATCAGGTAATGCCGGACTATTCGGAAATGCGGAATCTGTGTTTAAAATAGCTGAAATGTTGAGGCTAAACGGAACGGTTGGTGAAAGCCAGTACTTTGATGCGTCAACTGTGGGTGAATTTACCGCCCAAGCCTACCCGCATACCGATAATAGAAGAGGGCTGGGCTTTGACAAACCCGATCTGGCTTTAGACCCTCCCTATCCTGCTTCATTGATCAGCCCATCAGCCTTTGGGCACACGGGATTTACCGGAACTATGGTATGGGTAGACCCCGAAGCTGACTTGGTAATTGTGTTACTCACCAACCGGGTTTACCCTTCTCGTGAACAGCGCGGTCTTTACGATTTACGCGTACGCGAACAATTGATTGATCTTGCTTTAGGATTAAACTAGGCGGTAAAAGATCCTGGGGGGAGTTAGACAACAAACACCTCACTTTCTGCACCTTCGGTGCTTCTCCCAAGAAAAAAGACCGCTTTAGAGCAAGCTCTAGCGGTCTTTAATTCTTGGGCTAAAATCTTTGATTTTAGAAAGTGTGGTGTTTGTTGTCGGGATGACTGGATTCGAACCAGCGACCACACGCACCCCATGCGTGTACGCTACCAGACTGCGCCACATCCCGTGAAATGAGGGGCAAAAATAGCATATATTCGTGTATATTTAAAGGCTAAATCGAATCTCTATGAAACTCAATAATTTTTCATTACCCAGCCTCCTCGCTGCCTTATTGATCGTTGGTGCCTGTGGTGAATCTGGTCAAGGACAAAAATCAGAAACCGCTCTTTCGGCCCCAGCTTATGGTTCGGTGACGATTAGCGAAGTTGAGGATGTCGACTATGGCTACGAGCTCGAACTGGTAGCGGGTGATTTAGATATTCCATGGGGAATGGTCTTCTTAAACGAAGGCATTTTGGTGGGTGAAAAAAATGGAGAAGTTTGGTTGTATACTGGAGTCAATGAACGTCGTGCCATTTCAGGAGCACCACAAGTTTGGGATAAAGGACAAGGGGGACTGTTAGACCTTGAACTCGATCCTAATTACGCTGAAGAACCTTGGATTTATTTTTCTTATGCCAAGCAAGATCCGGCCGATTCAGATAAGGGACACACAGCTATCGGACGTGCAAAGCTAAACGGAGACCGATTGACTGATTGGCAAGACCTATATTTTGGTGAAGAAACCTCAGAAAGAGGGCATCATTTTGGCTCGCGCATTGAATTTGACGACCAGGGGATGCTCTATTTCACCATAGGCGATCGAGGCGACCGAGACACCAATCCTCAGGATATCCGAAGAGATGCCGGAAAGGTGTATCGCATTCATAAAGACGGAAGTATTCCTTCAGACAATCCCTTTGTGGACCAAGAAGGCGCAAAAACTGCCATTTATAGCTATGGGCATCGAAACGCACAGGGGATGATATTTCATCCGACCTTCAAAGAAATTTGGGTGCACGAGCACGGACCTCAAGGAGGCGATGAAATCAATGCCTCTCAATCCGGAAAAAATTTCGGTTGGCCAATCATTAGTTATGGAATCAATTACGATGGAAGTTCATTCACTGAATTCACAGAAAAAGAGGGCATGGAACAACCCGTGTACTACTGGTTACCTTCTATCGCTCCTTCAGGAATGCAATGGGTCACCTCTACGCGCTATCCCGCACTCGAAGGGACCCTACTTGTGGGATCTCTCAAGTTTCAATACCTCGAGGTAGTGCATTTTGATGGAAAAAAAGCGATAAAAAGAGAGCGCCTTTTCAAGGATATCGGAAGACTGCGTAACGTGAGACAGGCCGCTGACGGCTTCCTATACATCGCAGTTGAAGGTAAGGGAATCTATAAGGTCATTAGCGCCTAGCAGTGCGCAGTGCCGCTCTAACAGAACCCTGTTCTTGGAGCAACGCTCTTGCCGATTCATTAGAAATTCCGAGTGACTCAACGAGGTAGCGTATTCCGCGTTCCCACAACTTCTCATTTGAAAGTTGCATATCCACCATTCGATTCCCATGCACATGGCCGAGACGAATCATAAGGGTGGTCGAGATCATATTCAAAATGAGTTTCTGAGCCGTGCCACTTTTCATTCGCGTAGATCCTGTGACAAATTCAGGGCCCACAACCGCTTCAATGGGATAATCTACAGCAGCAGCCAAAGGAGTCCCAGCGTTATTCGTGATACACGCGGTAAGCAATCCGTTTTGCTTTGCCTCTTGCACCCCTCCGATGACATATGGAGTGGTTCCGGATGCCGCGATCCCAACTACCGCATCCAAGCGATTAATCTCATGTACCTGAAGAGTTTTCCAGGCCTGGTGCCAATCATCTTCTGCAAACTCTACCGCCTTTCGAATGGCGCCGTCTCCTCCGGCAATCTCTGCGACTACCCTACCGTGATCTAGGCCAAACGTCGGCGGAATTTCAGAGGCATCCACCACACCAAGACGTCCTGAAGTACCTGCTCCGATATAGAATAACCTTCCACCTAAAGCAAATCGTTCAATTAGTTGATCTACAAAAGGCGCAATTTGAGGAATACAGGCCTGTACTACTGAGGCAACCTTTTGATCTTCTTGATTGATGCCTTCGAGCAATTCACGGGTATTCTTGAGATGAAGATCTTCGTGTAAAGAATCGGATTCGGTAGTTTTCTTAGTCTGCATGACACAAATCTACATCGAAAAAGAGCGAATATCTAGTACTTTTAGGGTATGACAGTACTCGGACTCATGTCAGGAACCTCATTTGATGGCCTTGACCTCTGCTGTGTTTCATTCGAAAAAGTGGGTGCCTATTATCAGTACACGCTTCATGACGCCTATACTCAATCGTATCACCCTACCCTAGTCAGTCAACTTCAGCAAGCGCATCTCATGAATGAGAGCGAATTACAAGTCTTAGAACGGGCCTTTGATGACGTAGTGCTTCAAGCTGTGACCCACTTTCGCAGTCGACTATCAAAAGATATCGATTTATTGTCAAGCCACGGACACACTGTATTTCACCAACCTGAAAAGGGAATCACTCGACAAATCGGAGACGGCAGACGCTACTTCGAAACGCTTCAAATACCAGTGGTTTACGATTTTAGAACCTATGATGTCGCTCTTGGCGGACAAGGCGCACCACTAGTCCCCATAGGCGACGCCTTACTTTTTAGCGACTACGATGCCTGTGTCAACCTCGGAGGTATCTCAAATATTTCATACGAGATAGACCAAAGGCGGGTGGCCTACGATATTGGAATGTTCAACACCCCTATAAACGATCTCGTTCAACCATTAGGTTACGCCTATGATGAAGACGGACGAATCGGCGCCTCAGGCCAGGTGATTCCCGAGCTTTTAAGCCAGCTCAATGCACTAGAATATTTCGGTCGCAACGCGCCCAAATCCCTAGGAAAGGAATGGTATCACCACTCCTTTTACCCACTGATCAGTGAGGCTTCAGGGTCTATCCCAGACAAGGTCACTACCGTTACCACGCATAATGTTATTCAAATCGCTACTGTTTTGAATCAGCGCTCTACTGAGAAAAAGAGTGCGAACATTCGAGTACTCGTTACAGGAGGCGGAGCACACAACCTGTTCGCTCTGAAAAAATTAGGCGCTTTGGTGAATGAAAACATTGAACTTTCGGTTCCTGAAAAACAACTCATCGACTATAAAGAGGCTTTAATTTTTGGATTTATGGGGTACCTTCGAAGTCGAAATGAGATTAATGTCTATTCTAGTGTTACAGGAGCCTCAAAAGACTCTTGTGCCGGAACATATCTTAATCATTAAATAAGTCATCGTGTATATCATAGGTATAACCGGCGGATCGGGAAGCGGCAAAAGCACGCTAGTCAATGCACTTGAGCAATCCTGTGAAAATGGGCTACAGGTGCTTTCTCAAGATCGCTATTATCACGCCCAAGACCATCTCAGTCCTGCAGAGCGCAGATTGACCAATTACGATCACCCGAATGCCTTCGATTACGAGTTACTCATCGCTCACCTCAACACTTTAAAATCAGGTCAATTCGCAGATGTCCCGGTGTATGATTTTGTGAATGAAACACGAAAAAAAGAAACCGATCGGATTCATCCGGCAAAAGCACTACTTCTCGAGGGGATCTTACTGATGAATCATCCCGAACTCGTTGAATTGGTCGACCTCTGGATCTACGTGGACACTGATCAAGACCACCGTCTCTTGCGCCGAATTCGACGAGATACCACTGAGCGCGGACATGACTTAGAGACAGCGTTTTCGCGTTACACCAAACAAGTAAAACCGATGCATGACGCATACGTCTCTCAAGCGCGTAAAATGGCCCATCTTGTGATTAACAACAACGAAGATTACACGGTGGCTGCAAATTTTTTGAGATTAGCTATTAAACAGCTCTGTAAATGAAGCGACCTGATTGGCTAAACCTTCCGAAGTGGCTCACCAACCTCTATCTGCTCATCGGCCTATTTTTTGTCGTATGGATGCTGTTCTTTGACGCCAATTCAGTGCTCATTCAGTGGCAATTGTATCAAGAAATACGAGCTTTAGAACAAGAGCAACGCTTTTTAGAAAAGGAGATTAAGGCGGATGCTTTGCTGCTTAAAAAATTCAATGATTCCTTAGAGAAAGAACGTTATGCTCGTGAAAATTATCTGTTTAAGCGAGCGAACGAAGACGTGTACCTCATCGAGTATGCAGATAGCATCAAACCCGCTAAATTCTGAGCATTTGTTAACAATTTAGCCAAAGGCGTATTGGGCACTGTAGCCATTAATTGTATTTTAGAACACTCTATATTTCACTATGGGCAAGATAATTGCGATTGCGAATCAAAAAGGAGGCGTGGGTAAAACTACTACTTCGGTAAATCTAAGTGCAGCCCTAGGCGCTTTAGAACAAAAAGTGCTTCTTATTGATGCTGACCCTCAGGCTAATGCAAGCTCGGGATTAGGTGTCGATGTAGAAGGGGTGAGTTTAGGAACCTATCAACTACTCGAACATACTGCTACCCCAGACCAGGTGATTGTCCCTGCGAATTCACCAAACGTTTCTTTGGTTCCTGCACACATTGACCTAGTGGCTATCGAAATAGAACTCGTAGAGAAAAAAAATCGAGAATTCATGTTGGCTGAGGCCATCCGACCACTCAAAGAGGTGTACGACTATATTATCATCGATTGCGCCCCCTCGTTAGGATTGTTAACGCTGAATGCGCTGACTGCAGCCGACTCGGTAATCATTCCTATACAATGCGAATATTACGCCTTAGAAGGGCTCGGAAAGCTGCTGAATACAATTAAGAGTGTACAAAAGCTCTACAATAAAGATTTGGACATAGAAGGCATGTTGCTCACGATGTTTGATTCTAGACTTAGACTTTCGAATCAGGTAGTAGAAGAGGTGAGAAAACATTTTGCGGATATGGTTTTTGAGACAATTATTCAACGAAACGTTAAACTCAGTGAAGCTCCTAGTTTTGGAGAAAGCATTATCAGCTACGACGCCAGCAGCAAAGGAGCCTCGAACTACCTAGGACTTGCTCGCGAAGTGCTGAAGCGCAAAGAAAAAGAGCCTGCAAAAAAGAAGAAGAAGACCACCTAGCTCATGGCTAAACAAAAGAAACAAGTATTAGGAAGGGGTATTTCAGCCCTACTCAAGGACCCTGAAAGCGGAATTAGACGCAGTGAAGCAGGGTCGTTGATGGCACTCATTGCACCTTCACTCATCGAGGTAAACCCCTATCAACCGCGAACCTCTTTTGACGAGGCTGCTTTAGATGAATTAGCGCAATCCATCAAGCAATTAGGCATTATTCAGCCGATCACCGTGCGAAGACTTGATAGTGGCGTATTTCAACTAGTTTCAGGAGAGCGACGGTTAAGAGCTGCTCTAAGAGCCGGACTAGGCGAAATACCCGCCTATATACGAGAAGCCAATGATCAAGAATCACTTGAAATGGCATTGGTCGAAAACATTCAACGCCAAGAACTTGATCCCATAGAAATTGCCCTATCTTATCAGCGACTGATAGACGAGATCCAGCTTACTCAAGACAAATTAAGTAAGCGTGTCGGTAAAGAGCGCTCTACCATCACCAACTATTTAAGGCTTCTGAAATTACACCCCCAGGTTCAAGATGCCTTGAAAAACAGATCGATTAGCATGGGGCACGGAAGGGCAATTATGTCATTAGAGCGGTCTTCAGACCAACTCTTCTTGTTAGAGCAAGTTCTTCATCAAGGACTCTCTGTAAGAGCCACCGAAAGCAGCGCCAGCCAGTTAGCTACTAGAAAGTCGAAGCCCACCACTACGCCCAACGCTTCACCTCAACCATGGAGTAAAAAGACAGAGGCTTTAGTCAGTGAATTGAAAGCACGATACGGCAAAGAGGTATCGGCACAAATGCGACCAAATGGATCAGGGGTTTTAAAGGTCCCTTTTGAGTCTGAAAAAGATTTGATCAAACTAAAAAAAGCGCTCCTTGGTGAATAAGCTTCTCGTGCTGTTTGTAGCTCTATTTTCACTTCAAATCGCGGTTGCGCAAGAATCTACCGAATCCGAGTCAAGAGCAGAAAAAAAGACGCAACGCATACAGCAGCGGCTTGACCGTGCACGAGATCCGTTAGCGGCCTCAAAAGCCACCTTTTATTCGGCAGCGCTTCCTGGTCTTGGGCAATTTTATAATCGGCGTTATTGGAAGGTTCCTCTCGCTTGGGCAGCTGTGGGCACCGGAGTTTTTGTTTATCAATTTAATCAAACACAATACTTGAGATATAGGGATGCTTTTAAGCTCCGCAACGCCGGATTCACCACCGATGAGTTTTATGACATTAATGGCGATGGTATAGGACCCGATGTTTCCAATTCAGCCTTAGAACAAGCCCAGAAAGGATCGCAAAGTCAGCGTGATTCTTCTGTGCTCATAGCGGTAGGACTGTACCTTCTAAACATTATTGATGCAAGTGTTGATGCCCACCTCAAACCTTTCAATGTCAATGAAGATCTCAGCATCAAAATGCATCCGGTGATTCAGCCCTTATCTGTCGGACCAGGCACAGAAACGGCAATCAAACTAACCATCAAACTATGAGTAGATTAGCTATTTTAGGTTATGGAAAAATGGGAGTGCGCATTGAAGCCTTTGCACGCGAACGGGGACACGAGATTCTTGTAGCCACCAACGCTACACCCGAAGACCTTCCGCCCGAAGTCGACGTGGTGATCAATTTCAGCACACCAGACTCGGCCTTTGACCTCATTCGCTTAGGGCTTTCTAAAGGCATCCCTGTGATCAGCGGAACCACCGGGTGGCTAGATCGCCTCTCAGAAGCCGAAGCCTTGGCAGCACAGCACCAAACGGGTTTTCTCTATGCCAGTAACTTCAGTTTAGGGGTGCATTTATTTTTTGACTTAAATCGAAAGCTTGCTGCCTTGATGGGTAATCATCCTCAGTACAAGGTTTCAATGGAAGAAGTCCATCACACAGAAAAGCTCGATGCCCCAAGTGGCACGGCAATCACCTTGGCCGAGCCACATATCGAATGGCGTAAACTCTCAGGGTATGCAGCAACTGAAAAGGATGGTTTTTTACCCATAACCTCACTAAGAGAGGAAGAAGTTCCGGGCACACACAGCGTGTTCTACACCAGTGCTATTGATCAAATTGCGATCACGCATCAGGCCTTTTCACGAGATGGTTTCGCTCTGGGTGCGCTAATTGCAGCAGAGTGGATCATTGGTAAAAAGGGTATTTTTAGTCTCTCGGACGTTTTAAATCTCAACGTATGACCGGTTTAGAATGGTTGATCACCCTCAGCGGCTTTCACTTAGCCTATAGTGGGCTCTTTGCACTCTTGTTCAAAAAAGAGGGCATAGCGATCTACAAGGCTTTTATTCCTTTTTACAATAGCTTAATCATGCTCAAAATTCTTGAGCGACCCTGGTGGTGGCTGATTTTATTTTGCCTACCGATCATTCATCTCATTCTCTTTCCGGTGCTTTGGATCGAT
>JBJOGS010000050.1:0-5694 GCA_046048095.1 Bacteroidota bacterium | reverse complement strand
AATGATAAGGCGATCGCCTGGTGACCTAAGCATACACCCAGCACGGGAATGGGCGCTTTGAGGTTTTTCAGGTAGGCAATGGCCTCCATCAATTTTCCGGCTTCGGTAGGGATTCCTGGCCCCGGAGAAAGTACAATACGATCGTAGTGCTGAAGATCTTCGAGTTCGAATTGATCGTTGCGCACCACGTGTACTTCGCACCCCATTTCTTTTAGGTAGTGCACGATGTTGTACACGAAGCTGTCATAGTTGTCAATGACTAAGATGCGTTGATTCTTCATAATGATTCTGCCAGTTCTAGTGCCCTTTGCAGTGCCCCGAGTTTGTTATAGGTTTCTTGTAATTCATTTTCAGCGGATGAAGAGGCCACAATTCCTGCGCCGGCTTGATAGTAGAGCGTATTTTGATGACTGAGAAACGATCGGATTAAGATGGCGTGGTTGTAGTTGTCATTGAAATCAAAGAATCCAATCGCGCCGCCATAATAGCCACGACGTGTGGGTTCATAGCGCTCGATGAGCTGAAGAGCCATCGGTTTCGGAGCCCCACTTAAAGTACCTGCCGGAAAAGTATCTGCCATTAACTGCAGGGCAGATACCTCTGGACGTTTTTTTGCGACGACTTTAGAAACTAAGTGGATGACGTGCGAAAAGTATTGCACCTCTCGGAATGTCTTTACCGAAACCTCTTCAGCATTGCGGCTTAGGTCATTTCTTGCGAGGTCTACGAGCATGACATGTTCGGCATTTTCTTTCACATCTTCAGAGAGCTTTTTGGCGAGGACAGCATCTTGTTCGTCGCTACCGGTGCGTTTATAGGTTCCGGCTATGGGGTGAATCTCAGCTATGCCGTCTTTAACGATAAGTTGTGCTTCAGGGGAAGATCCGAATAGCTTGAAATTGGTGTAATCAAAGTAAAAGAGGTAGGGGCTCGGATTGATGGATCGCAATGCCCGGTACACATTGAATTCATCACCCTTAAAGCGCTGTTCAGTGCGGCGTGAGAGCACGAGCTGAAAAACGTCGCCTCGTTGGCAGTGTTCTTTAGCCCGTTCTACTAAAGCCTTAAAGGCTTCGTCGCTCATGTTGTAGCTGGTCTCGCCTACGTTTTGATAGCTGTAGGTAGCAAAGGTAGCTTCTCGAAGCAACTTCTCTATTTGATCGAGATTATTGGTTTGGTTTGGGCTGTGACAGAACAGATAGGCTTCATTTTTGAAGTGATCAATCGCAATGATGTTCTGAAATAAAGTGTAGTGCATATCAGGCATGTCGACGCCCGGTTTACTCGAATGACTGTCAAAGGATTCAAAGTAACGCACGGCATCGTACTGCGTATATCCAAAGAATCCGTTTGAAATGAATTTAAAAGCAGATTCAGACACTTTAAAGGTGGCAACAAACGATTGAATCGCTTGGATCAGTGAGGCGGTATCTTCGACCGGTTGCTCGCTCGTCTCTCCATTCGGATAAATGGCGGTAAAGCGCGATTGGGCTACTTTGAACGAAGCGATGGGGTTGCAGCAGATGTACGAAAAACTGTTTTCACTGGTGTGATAGTCACTGCTTTCAAGTAAAAAACTGCCCTCAAATTGATCTCTTAACTTTAAGTAAATGCTAACCGGTGTCAAGGTATCCGATACGATTTTCTTGTAATGTGTCTGTAGGGTAATTGTCATGGCCTATGAATAAAAAAAGCCTGTCGTGATGACAGGCTTCTAGAATATGGTAAAAAGCGTTTCATCACAGTCTAAAGCTAGACCGTGACCACCACTTAGAAATAAACTGATTGGTTAACATGGGGTCAAATATACGATTTGCATACGAATAGACAACTTTAAAATAATAGGTGCTTTGAATTAGAGCTCTTCAATGAGTGCCTCCATGGGTACTCTCACTTTATCAAGAAATTGAGTGGCGTCTTCAGCTGAGCGGTGTCCTAAGGCCAAAAAAGCAGTGACCTTGAGCTGCTGAGAAGCTACTCCCAAGATTTCATTCGCCTGTTGCACATCAAATCCTTCTAGGGCACAGCTATCCACTTTAAGTTCAGCGGCCGCTTGCAGGGCATTGCCCAACGCTAAGTACATTTGTTTGTCAGCCCATTGGGATTTTTGAGCAGGAGACCAAGCTCCGAACAGCGATTTTAAAAACTGGGCGTAGGCGTTGATTTTGTCGGGATCAGTATTTCTTATTTCTTTATTGAGTTGGACAAAACGATCGATGAGTTCATCAGAGAAGGTGTCGTAATGGGCAAAGGCTAATAAATGAGAGGCATCGGTGAATTGTGGTTGATTAAAACCAGCCGATTTTAACTGTTCGCGCAGGTTGGTGCTGCGAATGATCAACACCTTAAAGGGTTGAAGACCGTATGAGGTTGGAGTGAGGCGCACCGCTTCAAGAATCAACTCTAAGTCCTCGTCTGAGATTTTTTTTGATTGGTCGAAACGTTTGGTGGCATATCTCCACAATCGCGAAGAGAGAAAAAGTTCTTTAGTCATTGCTTAATTTTGAGCAAAGGTATTTAAAACCCTAGTGCTACCTTTCAAAACGATGAGCCTTACATTGAATTCTTCACTTAGATTAAGAAATGCTCTTTTTCTGCTTGCTTTTGTTTTAGTTGGATGCGATACTGCACATCGTAATCCTTCAGTGTACCGTGAAATTTCAACGAAGGTATTGGCTGAAGAGACCAGCAATACCACTCTTGAAACGGTCCGTATTTATAATTTTTGGGCGAGTTGGTGTACTCCTTGTATTAAAGAAATTCCTGAGTTCGAGGCCTTTGCAAAGCGTCATGCTGAAGAGGTGTCTCTAGTTTTTGTGAATCTAGATCGCGAAGAGGTATGGGATTCATCGGTGGTAGAAGCGGTAGAACGTTTAAATATCACCCATCCGGTATGGCTCGTTGAACAAGACGTGAATTTCGATTGGCGCTTTGAGGTCGCACAAGAGTGGGTGTTACCTGCGATCCCTGTCACGTTAATCACTTACAAAGGTCAGCGGTTGTTTTTTATGCGTTCGATGAATGAAGCTGATTTAGAGGCTGCGTTACTTGAGTTACACAACAACTCGTGATACCCGTTGTATATTTGAAGAAAAATTAAATCAATGGATCTTACTCAAGAACAGTGGAAAGAAAAGTTAGCCGAGACTGAAAACGCCGTGATCATCGATGTGCGCACTGCACAAGAGGTGGCCGAAGGAAAGATTGAAGGCGCTATTCATCACGATATATTTAATCCTCAGGCATTTATGGCTGCGGTTGAGGCACTCGACCCTGCCGCCTCATATTTCGTGTATTGCCGATCTGGTAATCGCTCGGGTCAAGCGTGTGCCGTGCTGCGTTCTAAAGGAATCGCCAATGCCTACAACCTCATGGGTGGCGTAATGAGTTGGGACGGACCATTGGTTTAACGTTATTTGCCCCAAAATGCCCACCACTTTTCAACGTATTCTGTATTTTCTTCAGTCCTGGGGATTTCGGGTGTGCCAGAGGATAGGTGATTCTTGGGGAATTCGTCCGAAGGTCGTGCGCTTAAGTTTCATCTACCTGACCTTTATTACCCTTGGTTTTGGCTTTGCGCTCTATCTTTTTTTCGCATTCTGGATGCGCATTAAAGATCTAGTTTACACCAAAAGATCTTCTGTTTTTGACTTGTAATTGTGCCCCCTGATTCGTTATTGCAGTCAGACTTATTTTCTTTGTAATATCACGCTTTCGTTGCTTAACTGTAAAATTTTTAGCATCTTCAGCGCTTCTAAAGCATTTCAATTTCTTTTCCGTGCACATGAAGCAAGCTATTACATCACTCGCAATACTCTTATTTTTTTCAGGACAAGTAAACGCTCAAGAACGAGGCTTAGATCAACGTATTGACGAGGCGTTTAAGCCGTTTTCTGATGCGGTGACCAATGCGGTATTCTTCGAGGTCTTTAACACACCTTTTGTATTAATTCTATTGGTGGGGAGTGCGTTGTTTTTCACCCTTTATTTTAAGTTTCCGAATATTCGTCATTTCAAAACAGCGGTGAATGTCGTGCGCGGCAAATACGATGAAGTTGAGGCTCATAAAGCCGAACTAGCAGAGCTCAACATTGTAGAGGGCGATGTGAAAGGCACTATAAAAGATGAGTCAAAAGAAGGTGAGGTAAGTCATTTTCAGGCTTTAGCTACCGCGGTATCTGGTACTGTCGGAAACGGCAACATTGCTGGTGTGGCCTTAGCCATCGCTTTAGGTGGTCCCGGAGCGACCTTTTGGATGATTGTATGTGGAATACTGGGGATGTCTACCAAATTTGTAGAGTGTACCCTAGGGGTCCAATACCGAGATGTAGACGAAAATGGGGTGGTTTACGGTGGTCCGATGTATTACTTGAAGAAGGGTTTGGCCTCTAAAGGCTTCGTGAAATTCGGTAAAGTAGTCGCTGTGTTATTCGCTATTTTCTGTATTGGAGGTTCTTTTGGTGGGGGCAATGCCGCTCAATCGAATCAGGCTACTATCGTATTAAAAGACTTATTTGGCCTTCAAAGCGCTATGGCAGGCACCCTGATTGGTGTGACTATTGCCTTTTTGGTGGGGGTGATTATTATCGGTGGAATCAAGCGTATAGCAGCGGTAACAGAAAAGGTCGTTCCGCTAATGGCATTGCTCTATGTGTTGGCGTGCGTTTACATCATTGTCACAAATGTCACTTTTTTGGATGACGCTATTCGTCAAATTCTATCTCAAGCCTTTGAGCCTAAAGCTATTGGGGTAGGGGGTGTGATCGGAGTCTTGCTCATCGGATTTAGAAGGGCCGCATTCTCTAACGAGGCCGGAGCAGGTTCGGCTTCTATCGCTCACTCGGCAGTAAAAACGAAGTTTTCAGCCTCTGAAGGTTTAGTGGCGCTTCTCGAGCCTTTTATTGATACCGTGGTCATCTGTACGATGACGGCCTTAGTGATCGTAATCTTCAATATGGGCGGGGTCTTTGAGTACGGAGGCGATGGAAGTGGAGTCGTGTATATCGATGGTGTCGCCTATGAAGGGGCCGGTATTACCTCTCAAGCCTTTGCTAACTACATTCCTTTCTCTAATGTATTCTTAACCATCGCTGTGGTACTTTTTGCAGTATCCACGATGATATCTTGGTCATATTACGGTCTTCAAGCCTGGAAGTTTCTTTTTGGAAGAGGCAAGGTCATGGATCTTACCTATAAATTTTTATTCTTGGTGTTCATCGTTATTGGGGCGGCTGCAAGCATGGACTCGATTTGGGCTTTCTCGGATGCGATGATTTTTGCTATGGTTTTCCCGAACATGGTAGGACTATACTTCTTATTTCCTGAAGTAAAACGCCAATTAAATCGTTATCTCAAAGCCATTCGAGTGGCGCGTTAAAGTATGCCAAAAAGAGCTCCCTTCTTCGTTTCTAATTCAGAACGAACGGGGGTGCTGCTTACACTGCTTGTTTTGTGCATTGTGAAGTGGCTTGAGCCATCCGTATTGCGCATACTCCGTGCTCGTTATGATCAGGTAATTCAATGGAACATTACCGATACGATTTACATAGATAAAACGAACACTGATTCTAAGGGTGTTATTCGATCCGCAGTACCTCGTTCAACGACTGCTTTAGCATCGAAATACGGTCGGCAAGTGAGAATAATGCGTCCTGGAGACCTTGGAGATATTAATCGAGCAGATACTACGCAGTT
>JBJOGS010000049.1:0-2635 GCA_046048095.1 Bacteroidota bacterium | reverse complement strand
TCCATTTACCCACACTTTGTCAATACTGTGGGTAAATGTGTGGCCCTCAAACGGACTCCATTGGCACTGATACAGCAGATTCTCTTTAGTGACCTGATAGGGACGCTTTGAGAAGGTGACTAAATCGGCATAATACCCTTCTTGGACGTGTCCCCTGCGATCAATCTTGTAGAGTGCTGCCGGATTGTGACAAAACTTCTGCACAAGTAATTCCAGATCCATTTCGCCCTCTTCAACCTTGTCTAAATAGGCCATGAGTGCATGTTGCTCTAGCGGACCGCCAGAAGGCGCCTTTAAATAGCTATTTTGTTTCTCTTCGAGGGTGTGGGGTGCGTGATCGGTGGCCAGAATATCTAGGGTATTATTGCGCAGACCCTCCCACAACGCTTTGCGATCTTCAGCGCCTTTAACCGCCGGATTCCATTTGATTAACGATCCCTTTTCGGCGTAATCGGCATCAGTAAACCACAAATGATGCAGGCATACTTCAGCAGTGATTTGCTTTTCTGAAAAAGGTAAATGACGATCAAAAAGCTCCATTTCTTGAGCAGTTGAAAGATGAAACACATGAAGACGCGCCCCGGTTTCTCGAGCAAGCGCAATGGCGCGAGAAGAAGAAACATAACACGCCTCATGAGAGCGAATGATCGGATGTTGATCGATGGGGATGTCTTCTCCAAATTGCTCAATTGCCTTTACCGTATTAGCACGTATAATCGACTCATCCTCACAATGAGCCGCAATGACCATTTGGGTATTTGAGAAGATGCCTCGGATAGTCTCTTCGCGATCTACAAGCATATTTCCGGTAGATGAACCGAGAAAGAGTTTGATACCAGCACAGGCGTCGATCGGAAGTCGCTTGATCAGCTCTAGATTGTCATTCGTCCCTCCAAAGAAAAACGAGTAATTAACATATGCCGAGCGAGAAGCGCGCTGAAATTTATCTTCTAGGGCCTCAAAGGTGGTAGTATTGGGCTGCGTATTGGGCTGCTCCATAAAGGTGGTGATTCCGCCCGCAAGTGCAGCGCGACTGCCGCTTTCAATGGTTCCTTTATGTGTCAGCCCAGGTTCTCTAAAATGCACTTGATTGTCAATACATCCGGGTATCAAGTAGGCCCCATTTAATTCGTGCACCTCAGCGTTGGGGTCACTAATGTTTGAGTCAATTTTGGCAATGAATTCTCCTTCAATAAGCACATCTGACTCGATGCGCCTAGAGTCAGAGACAATCGTGGCATTTTTAAGAATCTTTTTCAGCATGGTAGAAGCGTTTTTTATCAAATATACTATCCAGCCGCATTTTAAACACGCCCCAAACAGCTTCCTTGATAATGGCTCCACTCATCTTAGATACGCCCCGCACTCGATCGGTAAATACAATACTCACTTCGCTGATAACCGCTCCGTGTTTGAAGGCGCGATACTTCATCTCTATTTGAAAAGCATAACCCACGAATCGTATAGCGTCAAAATTGATTTTTCTCAAGGTAGAAGCGCGATAGCACTTGAAGCCGGCCGTCGGATCATACACGGGCATCCCGGTAATAAAACGCACATAGAAAGAGGCTCCGTAAGAAAGTAAGATTCTTCTAAACGGCCAATTGACCACGTTCACTCCCTTGCAATAGCGGCTTCCTATGGCGACATCCGCCCCATCTTCGCAGGCCTTTTTTAACCGAATTAAATCTGCCGGCGTGTGCGAAAAGTCTGCGTCCATCTCAAAAACAAATTCATAGTCACTATCTAGCGCCCACCTAAAGCCATGGATGTAGGCCGTTCCTAAGCCTGTCTTTTCTCGACGTACCTCAAGGTGAAGGGCTTCTGGATAAGTCTTCTGAAGCTCGCGAACCTTGTCTGCTGTGCCATCGGGCGAACTATCATCGACAATGAGTACATGATACCCCTGATTAAGATCGAAAACCGCTTTGATGATCAGCTCAATGTTCTCGATCTCATTGTAAGTAGGAATAATAACAACGGATCTATTCACAGTGGACTAAAGTACGTCAACTGCGCATAATTGTACTTATGAACAGTACAGAAAACCACTAACTTCGCTGCGTGAGGTCTCTTTCTACCACCTTTTGGCTCTTCGCACTGCTCGTATTGGTTTTAAACCTTTTACAAGCGACTCACACCGAATTACTGCAAGATGAGGCCTATTATTGGTACTATGCCAAACGCTTAGCCTGGGGTTACTTTGATCACCCCCCATTTGTTGCGCTTTTGGCTTCTACCTCAGCATTTTTAACTGGTGAAATTGGAGTGCGCATCGGTAGCGTTCTTCTACAGACCGCCGCATATTTTCTGGTATACTTAAGCTTGAACCCACAGACTCAAACACGTCACTCTTTGAACTTTTGGTTGATTGGTTTGAGCCTTCCACTCATTCATCTCTATGGATTTCTGACGCTACCCGACAGCGGAACGCTATTCTTTACAGCACTTTTCATTTTTGCCTACAAACACTTTCTGATACAGCCCAAACGCTATACACCTTGGTTAGCCATAGCCATGGCAGGATTAATGTACAGCAAGTATACCGGCATACTCATCATCCTTGCGACATTACTTTCGAATCTGAGTCTCATTCGCAATAAAAACGCATGGACAGCCGTCGGCCTAAGTCTGC
>JBJOGS010000048.1:0-3528 GCA_046048095.1 Bacteroidota bacterium | reverse complement strand
TTGATACCTCGTCCTGAAACCGAAGAGTTGGTACAATGGATTTGTTCTAATGTCCCACATAAAAATGCCGAATTAAGTGTGCTTGACATCGGAACGGGTAGTGGGTGTATCGCCATAAGTCTAGCCAAACATTTTTCTGAGGGTAAAGTCTATGGGATTGATCTTTCTGAGGAGGCCATAGGGTGTGCAGTGCGAAATGCACAAGTTCATGAGGTAGAGGTGTTGTTTGAACGGGCAGATATGCATCAATTTTATCCTAAAGTAAAATTTGACATAATAGTATCTAATCCTCCTTATGTAAGAGAGTTAGAAAAAAAATATATGCATAAAAATGTTTTAATGCACGAGCCACCTACTGCACTTTTTGTGCCCGACCACGATCCATTGATTCACTATAGAGCGGTTCGGGATATTGCATTTAGCGCTTTAAAGCCCGGTGGCGAGGTGTATATGGAAGTGAACGAGGCTTTTGCAGAAGAGGTAGCAGCGCTTTTTCATCAATTTAGCCAGGTAGAAGTTCGCTCTGATCTATTCGGAAAACCACGTATGGTAAAGGCAAAGAATTTAAAAAATACACTATGACTGATTTCGAGAAAATACAGGCATTACGCGCTGAATTACATACTCATAATTATAAGTATTATATACTTGATAATCCGTTAATTAGCGATTTTGAATTCGATCAAAAATTAAAGCAACTTCAGCTTCTTGAGGCCCAGTATCCGCAATGGAGTGACCCAAACTCACCTACGCAACGCGTTGGGGGAGGCCTAACAAAAAACTTTGAAACTAAAACGCATAGATTTCCGATGTATAGCTTAGAAAATAGCTATTCACTTGATGAGTTAAGTGCCTGGATTGAACGCATCTACAAACGACTCTCAGAAGCGGGCACCTCTTATGATCGAAACAAGGTGTCTTTTACATGCGAGTTGAAGTATGACGGCGCTTCGATTTCGCTCACTTACACCAATGGGCGTTTTATTCAGGCATTAACTCGTGGTGATGGGATTCAGGGAGATGACGTGACTCAAAATATTAAAGTGATTCCGACGGTGCCGCTCGTCTTACAGGAGGGTCATCCTGATGATTTTGATATTAGAGGAGAGATCGTGTTGCCGAAAGATGCCTTTTATCAATTGAACAAAGAGCGTGTCGCTCGTGGCGAACCAGAATTCATGAATCCGCGCAATACTGCCTCGGGTACCTTAAAACTTCAGGATGCTTCAATTGTAGCTTCTCGTGGTCTTCAGTGCTTATTGTATGCCATCACATCAGAACAATCGGTATATACCTCTCAGTACGACATGCTTCAGCAAGCGAAGCGGATGGGATTCTACGTGCCTGATACGGCTAAAAAATGCACATCTCTCGATGAAATCATGACTTACATAAGGCACTGGGAGGCCCATCGATCGTCACTCCCTTATGAAATTGACGGTGTGGTCATCAAGGTGGATGCTATCGAGCTGCAAAAAGAATTGGGGTTTACGGCAAAGGCTCCGCGATGGGCTATGGCTTATAAATTTAAAGCCGAACAGGTCGTTACCCAGTTAGAATCGGTCAGTTATCAGGTAGGTAGAACTGGAGCGATTACTCCCGTAGCAAACCTAACAGCGGTTTATTTAGCAGGTACAGTGGTCAAGCGCGCCTCATTGCACAATGCGGATCAGATGGAGAAGTTAGACCTGCATTACGGGGATACGGTTTACCTCGAGAAAGGGGGTGACATTATTCCTAAGGTAGTGGGTGTTGAAAGCACTAAGCGACTGCCCAACGCCCGTCCAGTTCATTTCTTAACTCATTGTCCTGAATGCGATTCACGGCTAATTCGCAAAGAAGGTGAGGCTATTCATTATTGTTTAAATGACCAGCAGTGTCCCCCGCAACTCATAGGTCGTATTCAGCATTTTTGTTCGAGAAAAGCCATGGATATCGAAGGAATGGGCGAAGAGACCGTGGCTTTACTAGTAAATCATTCGGTCATTGAGAATGTTGCAGACCTCTATTCCCTTACTGCAGAAAAGCTTCAGGGGATTCCGCGATTAGGAGAATTGTCGATTACTAATCTTTTAGAAGGAATTGAAAAGAGTAAGCGGCAGCCTTTCGAAAAATTGCTTTTTGCCTTAGGCATACGTTTCGTTGGAGAAACGGTGGCTAAAAAACTAGCAAAATCCTTTCTGTCCATGGAGGCACTTCAACAAGCTTCCATCGCTTCTTTAGAGGCAATTGAAGATGTGGGTCAGCGCATTGCTGAGAGCGTTTACGCCTTTTTTAGAGAAGGACGCAATATCACACTAGTTCAACGATTAGAAACTGCAGGTTTATCTATGAAACAACCTGAGTCTAGTTTGATCGGAACAAAACTCACCGGACTAAAGATTGTCGTTTCAGGTGTATTTGAGCGGTACTCTAGGGACGAAATGAAGTTGCTTATTGAGCAAAATGGAGGACAGCTCGTAGCGGGTATATCCTCAAAGACCGATCTTGTTGTCGCGGGTGATCAAATGGGTCCGAGCAAAAAACAGAAGGCTGAGGCCTTAAACATCCGGATAATTTCAGAGACGGACCTCATCGAAATGTTAGGTTTATGACGTTTTGAAATAAAGCTGTGAAATAGCCCTAAATACAAGGGATAATCACTTCTGTTTTTAGGTGTGTTCGGGTTTCTACGCGTAATTTTATCCCTGATTTCTAAAGAAATTCGTTATGCAATTAAGAGGACTGGGTGTTGCATTGATCACTCCGTTTGATCGGTACGGAGCTCTAGATCTTAATGGTCTTGAAAGGCTTGTTGATTTTCAGATTCAATCTGGTGTCGATTATTTAGTAGTTCTAGGTACCACTGCAGAAACACCTGTGCTTTCAAAAGCAGAGCAAGATGAAGTGCAAGCAGCGATAATTTCGGCGAACGGTAATCGCGTTCCCTTAGTGCTTGGTGTAGGTTCGAATGATACAAGGGCCTTGTGTGAATCAGTTAAAAAAGTCGACGCCAATCGTTTTGATGCTATTTTATCTGTTACCCCGTATTACAATAAGCCCTCTCAAAAGGGACTAAAAGCCCATTACCAGGCTATTGCCCAAGTAACAGCGTTGCCTATTATCCTTTATAACGTGCCCTCTCGAACAGGAGTCAACCTGCTTCCAAGCACTGTGGTTGAATTGGCTTCTTCGGATTCTGCTTTCATCGGGATCAAAGAAGCATGTGGAGACGCTGCTCAAATAACCGATTTATTGCATCAAGTCCCTTCAGGATTTGAAGTAGTTTCTGGAGATGATCTAACCGCCATTGATTCCATATTGATGGGTGCGTCAGGGGTAATCTCAGTGATTGGTCAAGCGCTTCCAGAGCGCACTCTAAATGCTGTTTCAGCCGCCCTATCACAGAATCGCGAACTGGCGACCTCGATTCAGCAGTCGTTAATGCCTCTCATTAAATTGATCTTTGAAGAAGGAAATCCAGTGGGGGTTAAGGCGCTATTAGCAAAGCAAACTGAACTCACTTCAGTAGTTCGATTGCCCTTAGTT
>JBJOGS010000047.1:0-13779 GCA_046048095.1 Bacteroidota bacterium | reverse complement strand
TGAGGCATGCCGTCACTAATGGCAGCGTGTTGCTCATCGCCGGAAGTCTGGTGATCGGATTCATCTCAAGCGATTCTCAAGCAGAAGGAATCACCCCCTTTACCACAGATATTTTCAAGGGATTTCTTGCGATTTTCTTGCTGGATATGGGCCTTTCTTGCGGAAAGCACCTCAAGGGGTTTTTCAAAAAAAGCAAAAATGCCCTTACAGTAGCCCTCTTGGTCCCTCTGACCAATGGATTGATCGTGGCTTACTTGAGCCAATTTTTTTTAGAGGCCACAGGCGATCGCTTACTTCTCACCATTTTAGCGGCCAGCGCTTCGTATATCGCTGTTCCGGCAGCAATGAAGCTTGCTGCACCAAAGGCAAACCCGGGGCTTTACCTGACCATGGCCTTAGGGGTAACTTTTCCGATAAATGTGATGTTTGGCATTCCGTTTTACCTCTACCTGATCGAGGTCTTTACTTGAGTTGGCGCCAAATGGATCTCAGTAAGACGCGCGCTTTAATTTATCGTTTAATGTGCGGCCCAACCCTCGCGGTTCAAACCATTCGACGACAAGCTCGGTAAGCCCGTTTTCGTCTAGGGCATAGAGGCCGTCATACAATTTCTTTGAGGCTTCTTCCAGTACTTTTTGGGTAGACAATTCATAGATGCTCACCCCTAATTGTGGCCCTATTTGATGACCGAAGCTGAGTACACCTATTTTCTTTTCTGGGTCTAAATGGTGTGAAGCGAGGTAGGCTTTGAGGTCATCTACAACCCGTAGCGGCGTTTTTGGAGCGTAATGCTTCTTCGCCATTCCTGGAGAGGGGGATGCATCTTGCTCACCATGCTCGAAAAGCGTAGTTGTCGCGATGACTGATTGTAGATCTTCGAGTGTAATTGCCCCGAGTCGATAAATCTGAGGTTGGTCATTAAAATCAAAGCCAACGACTGTTGATTCTAGTCCTTTTTCACAGGGCCCCCCGTCTAAAATAAAAGGAATTCGATCGGTCAAGTTGACTGCCACGTGAGCGGCTGTAGTCGGACTAACACTCATATAGCGATTAGCGCTCGGAGCCACCAGGGGAAACTCGAGTTCGCGCAGCAGTGCAAGGGTCAGCGGGTGATCGGGCATTCGCACTGCCACTAGCGGACTTTGGGCCGTAACCAAGTCTGAAATTTTTTCAGTTTTAGGTAGCAAGAGCGTGAGAGGACCGGGCCAAAAATGTGCGGCAAGGCGTTTTGCATTTTCGCTGATCGAAGTGGTGATCTGGTCAAGCTGATCCATCGACGCGATATGTACAATTAGTGGATTTGTTTGTGGGCGCTCTTTCACCTTAAAGATCTTCGAAATGGCCTCGTTCGAAAAGGCGTTCGCCGCCAATCCGTATACGGTTTCAGTAGGTAGGGCAACTACCTCATTTTCTCTGAGCAGCTTGGCTGCTGTTTCTATATCTTTTGAGAGGATCATGCTGTGGCAAAGATAGCGGTGATTTCTATACCCGCTCTATCATCAAAGCCGATGCACCGCCGCCGCCATTGCAAATGGTGGCAATACCCAAACGCTGCTTTTGAGCCTTAAGGGCATATAGAAGTGTGCCCACGATGCGCGCTCCAGAAGCCCCTATGGGATGCCCTAATGACACGGCGCCTCCATGTACATTGAGTTGGGATAGGGCAAGGTTAAAATGCGAAGCATAGGCCAGAGGCACCATGGCAAAGGCTTCGTTCACTTCAAATAAATCGATCTCGCTGAAAGTTTTGGAGGTCTGTCTCAACAGTTTTTCAGTTGCATCGATCGGTGCCAAAGTAAATTCTTCAGGACTTCGGGCCGCATCGGCATAACCAACGATGCGTGCCAAGGGGGTAAGGCCAAAGTCATTGATCGCTTTTTCTGATGCGAGTATCAGGGCACAGGCCCCGTCATTTAAGGTAGAAGCGTTGGCCGCGGTAATACTGCCATCTGAGGTAAAGGCAGGCCGAAGCCCTCTCACCTTTTCAGCCACTAGCCGCTGGTATTCTTCATCTTCAGAGACGATTTGCACTCCTGTGCGATTTGGCACTTCTATAGAAAATACTTCTTCAGCAAAGAGGCCCTTTGACCAGGCGTCATTGGCCCGACGATACGACTCGAGTGCGAATGAGTCTTGGGCTGATCGGTCAAGCTTTTTGGCAGCGGCGACCCGATCGGCCAGCGCGCCCATGGCGACCTGTTCGAATGCGTCGGTGAGCCCATCTTTGGCGATGCCGTCTATCAAAGGAGTGTCACCATATTTGGCTCCCCAGCGCTGCGAAGAAGCGTAATAGGGAACTTGAGACATATTTTCAAATCCTCCAGCCGCGATGCAATGCGCTTGCCCGAGGGCGATCGTTTGGGCCCCAAGCATGATCGCTTTCATCCCTGATGCACAAACTTTATTAATGGTCGTTGCAGGGGTGCTGTGGGCTATTGAGGCGCCCAGCGCGGCTTGCCGCGCTGGCGCCTGCCCCAAGTTGGCGCTGCATACATTGCCCATAAAGACTTCTTCGATCGCCTCTGGGGGCAGGCGCGCTGCCTTGAGCGCTGCGCTCAAGGCAGCGGCGCCCAAACGGGGAGCACTTATTGATGCGAGGGATTGACCAAAGCTTCCGAAGGGGGTGCGTTTCGCACTAACAATGTAAACGGTAGAACTCATGTGTTTGAATGAAATAGTGAGAAGAGTTGAGGTCTGAGGGCCTCAAAGGCATACAGACTTTCAGGATTTTTAACTGAAGCCAAACTAATGACCTGTTCTATAGGGGCTCCCTCTAAAATGCGTTTCACAGGTATTTCTACCTTTTTTCCGTTCAGGGTGTATGGAATGGCCGCCACTTGAATGACGTGGTCAGGTTTATGACGAGGTGAGCATTCGCGCTGAAGGTGAGATGTAATGGTGGCGGCATTGACGGTAGACCGGCTGACCACAAATAGAAGCAGTTGGTCAAATTCGTCTGTGAACAGATGAATCACTAAGGCATCTTCGATGGCATCAAGATGGTTGAGTGCATTGTATATTTCAGCCGTTCCGATCCGCACTCCTCCGCGGTTTAGCGTCGCATCTGATCGTCCATAAATGGTTATTCTGTGATCGAGCGTTTCTTTCGCCCAGTCTCCGTGTTTCCAAACGTTGCCGAAGCTTGAAAAGTAACTTTGCTTGAATTGAGTGTGCTCGTGATCGCCCCAAAACCCTAAAGGAAAGGCGATGAAGGGTCGTGTCAGCACCAATTCTCCGGGTTCGTCGATTAGGGGCTGTCCTTGTGGGTCGAAAATTTCTACCGATGCCCCAAGAAGTTTGCAGGCAATCTCACCGGGTTTAGTGCTGCGCCCTTCTAATCCGCCTACGAAAGCAGTACAGACATCGGTTCCACCGCTAATCGAATGGATTTCTGCCTGAGGCAACTGCCCCTGAATATAGTGATAGGCTTTAACAGAGAGTGCAGAGCCTGTTGATCCGACAGTGCGGATCGATGTTAAGTTGAAAGCGTGAAGCGGTTGATTATGTTCAGCTAAATGGGCGAAGTAGGCTGCACCGTTACCGAAGTGATTCATCGCCGCTTCTTCAGCGTACTGCCAAAGCACGGCGTGCGAAGGATGGTGAGGCGCCCCATCATACAGGCAGAGGGTGGCTCCTAGCGCAAGGCTGCTTAAACTGTAATTCCACATCATCCAGCCCGTTGTGCTGTACCAAAAATAGCGATCGCCCTTTTTAACTCCCTGGTGTATGCCTAGGGCCTTGCAGTGTTCGAGCAGCATGGCTCCGGTTTTGTGTAAAATGGCTTTGGGCTTTCCGGTCGTTCCTGATGAAAATAAGAGGTATACCGGATGATCAAAGGCTACCTGTTCTAAAGTGAACGCATTAATGAGCGTTTGCAGTGTTTCGGTTGAAGGTTCGCCCTCTAAAAGCGGCTCTAAAGTCACCACCTCTTCAAGGCTGGTTAAGTTTAATTTCAGTTGGGTAAGAGTAGGTTCAAGGTCAAATCGTTTTGAACCATAGGTATACTGCCTGTGGGCAAAGAGCACTTTCGGACTAATACTTGAGAATCGATCAAGTAAGGCGCGATAGCCAAACTCTACCGCACATGAAGACCAAATGGCTCCTAAGCTGTTGGTTGCCAAGAACGCGGCTATGGTTTCTGGGCTATTCGTGCATAAGGCCGCAACGCGATCGCCGGGTCGCACCCCTAAGTCAAGCAATTTTCTTTGATAGGCTAAGGCGCGAGTGAGAAGTGCGCCCCATGAAATTGCTTGAGTGTGTTGTTCTTCACTTTTAAATAGCAGTGCAGGACGCTCGGTATTGGCATAACGAACGAGGTGTCCGGCATAGCTGAGCTTTGCTTTTGTGAAATACTGGGCCTGCCACAACTGCTCTTTTTCTGTGAACAGCTGCTCGGGTTGTTGCGAAAAAGTTACCTCAAAGAAGGATGCTATTGCTTGCCAGAAGGTGCCTTGTCCATTAATGCTAAAATGGTGCAGCGCTTCATACGAGTCAAATGAGAGCCCGTGTTCGGATGCCATCAGTGACAAAAACTGCTCGTAATTTGAGGCCATAAAGCTGTTTGATAAGGTGCTCTATGAAGTTACGGTTTTTGTAACCGATGTTACTTTTCTTCTCTAGTTAGCAATGTACTTTTCGCTACATTTAAGTGTTAACATTTGTTGAAATGGCCACAGAAGAACCAAAAAAGGATGTAGAGAAAGTCATTCGAGATCTTTCTAAGACGATTGCTACAACAAGTCTCATGATGGTATTGCTGATTGCGCTAATTTTCTTGTCGACCTTTTTTGTGGATGCGCCAAGTCAACAGTTACTGGTGATTGCTGATGTTTCTGAGAATGAAACAGCTGAAAAATTGAGTATCTCAGAGGCCATAGCACTTTCATCAGATGCCCAGCTCAAGTATGGATATGCTTTATTGACACAAACCGATGAGTTGTTAGGGCCAAAGGTGACCGATCCATCAATGCAGTATACGGGTAATGCGTTACAGTGCACCAGTTGCCACCTGAACGACGGAGCCAAAGATTATGGCATTTCGCTTGTAGCGGTAGATCAGCGCTTTCCACAGTTTCGCGGACGCGAAGATAAAATAGGTACCCTTGAAGAGCGTATTAACGGATGTTTTACCCGCAGCATGAACGGTCGTGCCCTCGATACCGAGCAACCTGAGATGCGAGCGATTATCGCGTATATTGAGTGGCTTGATGATTATCTTGAGGTTTCTTCAGACGAGGTGAAAACCGGTCTTAAACCTATTGAATTGCCCAATAGAGCAGTAGATCTTCAAAACGGGGCCCAGGTGTATACCACGCAGTGCGCGGTCTGTCATCAGGCCGACGGACAAGGGCTCATCAATGCCGACGGGTTGACGTATACTTATCCGCCTTTATGGGGAATGAATTCGTATAATAACGGTGCCGGAATGAATCGAGTGATCACTGCCGCTCAATTCATTAAATACAATATGCCTTTTGGTATTTCTCACGAAAATCCAGTGCTTACTGATGAACAGGCCTATGACGTCGCCGGATACATGAATCAACAGCAGCGTCCTCTGCGCGCTAATCTCGATCAAGATTTTCCGGATCGTCTAAAGAAACCGGTGTCTACGCCTTATGGTCCTTACGCCGATGCGTTTTCTATCGAACAGCATCAACTTGGCCCCTATCAGCCTATTATCGCCTATTACGAAGAGGTACATGGCATCAAAAAGCGCAATTAGACGCTTTTTGCGGCAGCAATAATCCGTTTTAGCCTATCGAGGTTTGACGTGGCATAAGCCGTCTCAGAAATTAATGCCCGACTAATAAATGGAATTTTCGGCTCGATATCCGCTGAGGCCCCCATGACCGTCCCTGAAAAGTGAACCTCGTCAAACCCTCGAGCAATAAAGGTCTGGATGTTCGATTCGTTAATTCCAGATCCAGGCATGATTTTTACCTGAGTTTGGTCTTTTAGCGCGGTCAATAATTCAATGCCTTCAATGGCGGTTGATTTCTGCCCAGAGGTTAAAATACGTGTTACGCCGATCGAGGCCAACTGATCTAAAGTTTCGTGGGGATGCTGCACGAGGTCAAAAGCCCGATGAAAGGTGAATTCTATTTCACTACACGCCTCTCTAAGCTGTGCGGTGCGCTTTATATCTAGAGTGTTGTCAGCATGCAGTACACCGCAAACAATAGCGTTTACTCCTATGGAGACCGCTTCGTGTATGTCGCGCATCATGACGTCAAACTCGCTTTGAGTGAATACAAAGTCTCCGCTTCGTGGACGTACCAAGAGGTTGATTTTGATGTCTAACTCTTCGGCCACCTTCGCAATGAGACCAAAAGATGGGGTGAGGCCTCCTACACCGAGTTCAGCGCAGAGTTCAATGCGATGCGCCCCCGCTTTTTGAGCGTTGAACGCCGAATCATATGAATTTGAACAAACTTCGAATTGAACCATCGTGTAAGGTTTAAAAGGTAGCGTTGACGCTTCCGCCCTCGCAAAAGATCACTGAACCATTCACCGCACTAGATTCTTTGCTACTGTAGAAGGCGATGAGATTTGCGACCTCTTCGGTTTGGGCAAAGCGTTCGATCAATGAATTTGGACGTTCAGCGGTAATAAATTCTTTAGCTACTTGTTCGACCGGCTGTTGTTGGGCCTCTGCTTTGCTGGCGATAAATGTGGCGGCCCCTTCAGTGAACGTAGAGCCGGGCACGATTGTATTTACGGTAACCCCGCTTCCTTTTGTAAGCTGTGCTAAGCCCCTAGATAGGGCATGTAATGCTGCTTTAGTGGCACTGTATGAAATTAAGTCTTCTGGAGCGAGATAGGCACACTCACTCGATATGAAAAGGATACGCCCATAATTAGCTTTAAGCATCCCAGGCAGATAGTGACGGCTTAAGCGTACACCGCTCAGGCAATTCACTTCAAATTGTCGCAGCCAGTCATGATCAGAGGTGTCAAAGAAAGACTTTGAGGTGTAGATGCCTACATTGTTGATAAGCACGTCGATTTGAGCAGGAAAGTTTTTTAGGTCCACCTCACCAGAAAAATCTCCCTGCACGGTGAGCACATTGGCCTGGGGCTGTTCTTTTTTCAATCGAGTAACGGCTTTTTCGAGGGAGTCTTGTGAGCGACCATTCAGATAGACTTGGTGCCCTCTTTTTAATAGGGAAGAAGCGGTGGCGTAGCCAATACCTGCTGTCGATCCGGTAATGAGAATGGACTGTTTTTGCTTCATACGACTCGATCTATTTCTGCTCCCAAGAATCGAGTCCAAGCAATTTTCTGCCCAAATCAGAAAGTTCGGCGCGCTCATAACGGGTTTGCTCCCATTTTCTAGGATCTCCAGGAAACGCGTATCCTTCAGGAGCGATCCGCTCGCTCCAAGAGCGAACGCGCCAGTCAATGAGCGATTTATTTGACTCGTCTGCAGGCATCATAGAAATGTATTGCGCGATGCGCACTTTGTCTTTGGATTTGTTCGGGCGAATGCCGTGGGCCAGAGTACTGTTGAAGATCAATAGATCTCCGGCTTCAAGAAGTACTTTAACAAGTTCGTGTTCGAGCCCCGTCATGTCGGGCTGAAATCGATCACGGTCTTCGGGTTGGGTGAGCTTCCAACTATCGTAGTTGCGATAGAGCCATGGCACACACTGAAAACCTCCCATTTCAGGATCAGTTTGGTCGGCCAGTGCCAATACTCCTTGAACATTTTGGGGTTTAGTTTCAGGATCGTAGTCCCAATGGATAAATCCCTTTTGCTCATGACCTGGTCGACTCGGAAAGTTTAGATTCGCTCGATCGATGGTCACCCATAGCGCTTCGCGTCCCCATATATCTCTGAACGCTTCGTAAATTTTTGGCTGTTGTCGGTTTTGCCAAAGCAATTGATGGTTGTACACCTCGACCATGCCGGTTCCGACAAGTTCTTTCATTTGCATTTCAGAGCGCGCAGCGGTGTACCAAGTAGCAGGATCGTTGGGGTTTTTCTCTTCAAACTCCCATAAAAAGGCGGCAGTCTTTTCTGCCTGGGTTCTCGAAATAGCCTGCTTGATAATTACATAACCATTTTCTTTCCAGAAGCGCCATTGGTCTTCACTGAGGGATCGTAACGGCTCATTTGAGAGTCGTTCATTTAAGCGGTAGCTACTCGATTTGTCTACCGACGGATTGCCGGGAATCTCTAGGTGCTCATTTTTGTGTTGCATGGGTCACTGATTTTGCCCCAAATTTTCTTTACTCTGAACCCCTGTAATAGCCTATATCCATACGGTCAAGAACCTTGAGGTGACTCTCTAATCGCGTCTTGTATGACGCTAGATTGCGTTTCTCTTTTTTAGACCAGCCTATTTCAGCGATTCCGAGCACTCGGGGAAACATAAGGTACTGAATATCTTCTACCGTTGTTACAGTTTCAGTCCAAAGCAGAGCCTCCGTGCCAATAATGCGATCAGCTGTAATTCCATCAACGAGTTCGTCAGGAGACCAGTCATAGGCTTTGTCGATGCTGAGGTATCCGGCCCATTTTAATCCGATAGGGGTAAGCGAGTCATACTTCATGTCTAAATAGGCATGAATGGCAGGTGAAATAATGAGTTGTGCTCCCTTTTGAAACGCTTTTTCAGTGTTTTCTTGGCTCGCCCAATATTGTGATACGGTTTGCTCATCAACCGCTCCGTGGGCTATTTCATCCCAACCAACAGGTGTTTTTCCTAATGATCTCACTTTTTCAAGTGCAAAATCAATCATTTGTACATAATCTTCTTCTGAGGTCACAAGCGATTCATCTCCGCCCACGTGTATGTAAGGCCCCGGAGTCATAAGCGACAGCTCTTCGAAGACATCGCTTAAAAAAGTATAGGTGATCTCTTTCTCTGCGCAAAGTGTTGAGAATCCGACCTCGATACCTGTGTAAAGGGCCGGAGCTACCCCGTCGCAATTGAGTTCAGGATAGCTTGAAAGTGCCGAATTGGTGTGTCCAGGCAGATCTATTTCTGGAACCACAGTAATGAATCGGCTTTGGGCATAAGCCACTAGATCGTTGTATTGTTCTTGGGTGTAGTATCCGCCCTCTGTGCCACCAACCTCAGTCAACCCCCCGTGCTCAGTGAGGTTAGGCCATTTTTTGATCTCGATTCGCCATCCCTGATCGTCTGATAGATGCAGATGTAGCGTGTTTATCTTATAAAGAGTAAGTTGATCAATAAGTTGTTTAACAACCTCAGGTTCGAAGAAATGGCGGGCAACATCAAGCATCACTGAGCGGTAGCCGTAAGCGGGGCTATCGCTGATCTCAACTGCACGCAAAACCCGAGGATTGGGCTGTGCTTCTTGAAGTAAGAGTACTTGGCGAAGGGTTTGCCATCCGAAATATACTCCGGCAACTGTACCTCCTTTAATATGGATCCCTTGGTCAGAAATAGAAAGCACATAGTGCTCAGGAGCGAACTCAGGGTCGAGGCTGAAATGTAGGTCTGCCTTTTCAGGGTGAGCTTTTAGAGTGAGTCCTTGACTAAGTGCCTGTTCACCGATGACGTTGAGTAAATCGGTAGACTGAGCCGTCTCAAAACTTTCGAACGAGACGGTGATGATCTCATCCAACACGAAAACACCTTCATTGACCTGCACCTGATCGGCTAGGGGCATCAACTCTTGGTAAGCCTTGCCTTCTTGTTGAGGCGGGTTGCATGAAATGAACAGTAAAGAGAGTAAGGTCGAAAAAAAGAAGCCTGTAGCTCGTGGCATAGCATTCGGTTTTTAATAATAGTAGCGCTTAAATGCTTCGATAGCCGCATAGTCAGAGAGTCCGAGCTCGCGGTAGATGGCTGCCGTTTCTCTATTACGATCTTCGGCCCGTACCCAGAATTCTCTGGGGTCATTTCCTTGGAACATGACACCGTCTTTTTGAGTTTGGTGAAAGAATATCGCTCGGCGCTTTCTTCGCACTTGTGCCGGACTCATTGGTACCGCCATGTCAATCTCATAGGGTTCGTATTCATGCCATGCCCCACGGTAGAGCCACACCCAACAATCTTTTAAGAAGGGCTCTTTGCGCAGTTGACTGAGTGATTGTTGTAGGGCATCAATACATAGACGGTGGGTTCCATGTGGATCAGCTAAGTCACCGGCAGCGTAGATTTGATGCGGGCGAATGCTCTTAATCAGGTGATTCATGATATCCACGTCATCTTGAGAAATGGGGGATTTCTTCACCGCCCCAGTCTCGTAAAAGGGCAGTTTCAAGAAGTGGACATTCTCATCAGGTAAGCCTAGATAGCGGGTAGCAGCGATAGCCTCTCGCTGACGGATGATCGCTTTTAAATTGCGAATTTCTGCAGAAGGTATCTCACCATCTTTTAACTTGTCAATCTCGTCTCGAAGTTCTCTAAGGGTACTGCTTTCAGCTCCGAGCATCATATCGCAAGCCACCTCAATAAATTTTAAGGCCTCTTGATTAGAAACCGCGATGCTTCCAGAAGTTTGATAGGCGACATGCACTTCGTGTCCTTGAGCAATTAGTCGGTCTAAGGTGCCTCCCATAGAGATGACATCATCATCGGGATGAGGGCTAAAAATGATGACCCGTTTCGATTTCGGACGTGCACGTTCGGGGCGGTGCGAATCATCAGCATCAGGCTTGCCCCCGGGCCAGCCGGTAATGGTGTGTTGAAGCCTGTTGAAAATCTCGATATTCAGATCATAAATCGATTGGCTTTCAAGCAGATCGGCAAGCGCATTTTCGTTGTAGTCTGATTCGGTGAGTTTGAGCACGGATTTGCCTGTTTTTCGGCAAAGCCAAACTACCGCTTGGTACTTGAGCTTGTCGTTCCACTCGCAAGTTTGAACCAACCACGGAGTTTTGATGCGGGTTAATTCTGCAGCGGCCTCTTCGTCTAGTACGAGAGAAGTGTTTTTGTGAAGTTGTAAGAAAGAAGACGGAAGGGTGCTAGTTACCGACCCTTCAACGGCATGGTGTATGACCTCACTCTTTTTTTGCCCCCATGCCATGAGCACGATGCGCTTTGCCGAAAGCACGGTAGCAATTCCCATGGTGATGGCGCGTTTAGGCACAAACTCTATTCCTTGAAATCCTTCGGCGGCGTCTTCTCGCGTGATATGATCTAAGTTGACGAGTCGTGTTCTAGAGTTTTGGTTTGAACCGGGCTCATTGAATCCGATGTGCCCCGTTCTTCCAATACCCAATAACTGAAAATCGAGGCCGCCAACAGCTTCAATTTTCGCCTCGTATTCTTGACAGAAAGTCTTGACCTGAGAGGCTTTGACTTCTCCGTCTGGGATGTGAATATTTTCAGGTTGAATGTCGATGTGATCGAAGAGGTTTTCGTGCATAAAGTGGTGGTAACTTTGCACATTCTCTATACTCATTGGCCAGTACTCATCTAAGTTAAAAGTGATGACATTACTGAAGCTCAGCCCTTCTTCTTTGTGCATGCGCACCAGTTCAGCATAAACACTTAGAGGAGAAGAGCCGGTGGCTAAACCGAGTACGCACTTTTTGTTTTTTGCCTGTTTGGTGCGAATCAGATCTGCTATTTCTTGAGCAATGAGTTCAGAACCTTTGGCGGCAGAAGCAACAATGACGTTATGAAGTTTTTCAAATCGGTTCTCTTCATGTGTTCCAGGGGCTTTATAGGTAAGCTCGGTAGGAGTAATCGTGGCCATTTTTAGTGATTTTTCTTTTTAAAACAGACTTGAGCGAGAAATGTATTGGTAATAATCGTCAGAACAAATTTTTGCTGCTTTTTTTTATCCCGATCTGCCTGTTTTTAGCGGGCTCTTCTCAGCTGCCTTTCGATGCGTTTGAGAATCGTTTCGATGTTCTGGTCGGGTTCGATGACATTGTAGTTTCTCCAAAAATTCGGATCACTAAACCCGGTTTCAGAATCTGCCATAATTACCGTGGGCCTCAAACGTTCATTACGCGGTTTGACCTCTTCTTTTTTTGCGTTGTCCCACCGGGTAAAGGCCATTTCTGCCATTACGGTATAGTTTCGGTTAAAGAGCCTGCTCTTCCAATTGACCGTGAAGTCCATTTGTAGATCGGCATACGCTTGTACGGGCTCGTCTCTAGCGGTTTGATAGTCAATTCTATAGGCCACTTTGGTGGGTTCTATTTTTAGAGTTTTGGGTTTTTTGCGCACTAAAATCTTTGCTGCTTGTTCGCTATTGGTAATGTTCATTTCGAAATTTGCCTTTGAGAGTCTGTAGTCTTTGACTGTGATGTACAGGTCTCCTCGATACAAGGGAATATAAATCTCAGGCAACTGTTCAAAGTGAACGACGTACACATCTTCACCGTTATATCGTGTCGTTCCGTCCAAGGCAAAGAGGTATTGATCGATACTTTCATCATCAAATATATCGTTGCGATGGTTCAGCAGATCGAGATAAAGTAGGTTGTACGGACCACCCTGAAGTTTAAGCGCAATCGTATCTAAGGGCTTGTACTCATTTCTCTTGCGCGATTCGATGACATAAGCTCCGTTCAGCCCTTCTTTGAGATGGTCTTTTTGAACTTCTATTACCGCTTCTGTGATAGAAAGATTGCGATTACGTCGATTAATTCGCTCTCTAAAAAATGAAACGGCAGTTTTCGGTTGCAGCGGTTTCATATCATCGAAATAGGCGAGCATCTTGAGCACAATCGCCTTCGCATCTTCAGGGTTATTCACATCTACCCCTTCGAGTCTGATGCTATCACTCAGTAGGCCGATGCTAATTTCGTCGCCTGACTGGTTGGCTTCAGAAAGTGCCAGTCGCGCACTGCGGTACCCCAAATAAGAAACGATGAGGTGCGTGGGTTGCTCAGATTGATCATACTTGATGCTAAATACCCCATCTTCGTTAGAAACCGTAGAATAAGAGGTGCCTTCTAGGCGTATCGAGGCTAGAGGAAGCACTTCGTTTGACTGTGCATCATAGACTTTTCCTCTTAAGGTGAACAGGGCACTGTCTTGCCCTGAAACTGAAAGTGTAACGGCTAGTGAGAACAATGTACTAAAGCCTAGCTTTTTTAGGATACCGAGAGCATTTTTCATAATATTAAGAGCAATTTTTAGTACTTCTTTAAAGATACCGCAGAAAAATAAGATCACTACATCAAAATATGTTAATGCTTAACCCTTCTAGTTCACTGTTTCTATGAATGTTCGCGTACGTTCGGTCGACATGTTGAGAGGCCTCACCATTATGCTAATGATCGTGGTCAACACTCCCGGAAGTTGGAGCCACGTTTACGCCCCTTTACTTCATGCAGATTGGAACGGCATCACCCCTACCGACTTTGTTTTTCCGAGCTTTCTGTTCATAGTCGGAGTTTCTATTGTGCTGGCCATGAACGGGCGACTTCATCGAGATTCCAAAGCTCAGACCTTTAAGAAAATTGCCTTTAGGAGTTTGAAAATTTATGCCGTAGGACTCTTCTTGTGGATTTGGCCAGATTTTGATCTGACTAACGTCCGCTATGTTGGGGTGCTTCCGAGAATAGCGATCGTTTATTTCATCTGCGCCACCATCTATTTGTTCACACAGCGCTCAAATCAATTGAAATTAGCGCTTGGCATACTGGCGGCTTACACCGTAATTATGGTGTTTATCCCAGTTCCTGGGATAGGGATGCCCGATCTTTCGAAGCCGATGGCGAACTGGGCCAATTATATCGATAGCCACTTGCTTCCTGGGGTGCTTTGGCAGAAAACTTGGGATCCAGAAGGTATTTTGAGCACCTTAGGCGCGGTATGTACGACGCTTTTTGGAATG
>JBJOGS010000046.1:0-19232 GCA_046048095.1 Bacteroidota bacterium | reverse complement strand
GGCTAGAAATCACCGAACTTTCTACCCACCTTCAAGGTCAATTGGTAGCGGTGCATCCAGCCTATGACATCATGTTCGACAACTTTGCGCCGGATGCGGTGAAGAACAATCCAAAAGCCCGTACTGAATGGGCGGTTCAGACCGTAAAGAAAGCCGCAACCGCAAGTCGTCGGCTAGGACTAAACGCCCATGCTACCTTTTCAGGAGCGTTATTGTGGCACACGGCACACCCCTGGCCACAGCGTCCTAAGGGACTGGTCGAAATGGGATTTGCTGAACTGGCAAAGCGTTGGATGCCGATTTTGAATCATTTTGATCAAGAAGGGGTAGATGTGTGTTACGAGGTGCATCCAGGCGAAGACATTCACGACGGGGACACCTTTGAGCGCTTTCTTGAGGCCACGGGCAACCACAAGCGTGTAAATATCCTTTACGATCCAAGTCACTTCGTGCTTCAGCAGCTCGATTACATCGAATACATCGACCACTACCACTCCTTTATAAAGGCCTTTCACGTGAAAGACTCCGAGTTCAATCCGACCGGAAAGAAAGGGGCCTTTGGTGGATACAACGATTGGGGCGATCGCGCCGGTCGTTACCGCTCTCCGGGCGACGGACAGGTAGACTTCTCAACCATCTTCTCAAAACTCACTCAATACGGATGTGATGTATGGGCTGTAATGGAATGGGAGTGCTGCATTAAGAGTCCTGAACAAGGTGCGCGAGAAGGCGCCGAATTCATTGCTTCTCATATCATCGAAGCCACCCAAAAAACCTTTGACGACTTTGCGGGAAGAGCGATCGAAGAGCAACAACTTAAAACCATCTTAGGATTATGAAATTAAGCTACACTATTGCCCTACTTGCAGGCGCATTGCTATTGACCAATTGCGCACAGCCTACCACTTCTTCCGCTGCGGCAGCAGAGCAATCTACAGAACAATGGGAAGTGCTTTTTGACGGAACCTCATTTGACAAATGGCAACGCTACAATGGCGGGCCTGTTACCGACGCCTGGAAGATCGAAGATGGGGCGATGGTGTTTTATCCGCCCACAGAACGCGAAGGTTGGGGCAAAGGCCATAACATCGTTACCAAAGAGAACTTTCACAGCTTCGAACTCGAACTCGAATGGAAGGTCGCTGAAGGTGCCAACAGTGGTGTCTTTTATGGCGTAGTCGAAGACGATCGCTTGGGCGAACCCTACCTTACCGGGCCAGAGATTCAAGTGTTAGACAATTTGCGTCATCCGGATGCCAAGGCCGGTGAAACACATCAAGCCGGCGCACTTTACGACATGGTCGCTCCAAGTTCAGATGTCACTAAACCTGCCGGCGAATGGAACAGTTTTTCTATTCTTATCGATCATTTCGCCAATATGGGTCATGTGATTCTCAATGGAGAGAAGGTGGTTGAATTTCCGGTACACGGAACAGCTTGGGACGAGATGGTCGCTCAATCAAAATTCGCTGACTGGAAGGTGTTTGGTGCTTATAGAACAGGTAAGATCGGTCTTCAAGACCACGGCGATCAGGTTTCATTTAGAAATATCCGCGTACGCCGTATCGCTAAACCTGAGTTAACCGAAGAACCGACTGATCCAAAAGACACCGAAGTGTACGAACCATTCGTGCCGAAAGTGACTCCTGGAGCGAATCAATCGGCTCCGAGCGATGCCATCGTACTCTTTGATGGAACGAGTCTCGAGGGCTGGGAAAGCCCAGACGGCTCAGCAGCTCCTTGGACACTGAATGAAGACGGCAGCATGACCATTGCAGATAAAACGGGTGATATCCGCACTAAAGAATCATTTGGCAGCATGCAATTGCATATCGAATGGAGCTCTCCGGCCGAGGTGATGGGAAAAAATCAATCACGCGCCAATAGCGGTATCTTCTTGCAAGAACGGTACGAAATTCAGGTCTTAGATAACAACGAAAACCCAACTTACGTCAATGGCCAGGTGGGGTCGATCTACAAACAACACGTTCCATTGGCTATGGCCTCTGTGCCCTCAGGAGAGTGGAACAGTTTTGATGCCGTTTACCACGCACCAGAGTTTGACGAATCAGGAACCAAAACCAAATCAGGAACGCTCACACTCTTTCACAACGGAGTACTCATTCACGACCACATCGAGATTAAAGGAACCACTCCGTATGTCGGATGGCCTAAAAACGAACCTCACGGAGAGGCCCCTCTGCGTCTTCAAGACCACAGAGATAACTCAAGAGTGAGCTATCGAAACATCTGGGTGAGAAGACTGAACGACTAGCCTCTCGATTTGCTACCTTTGTGGCCATGTTACAGTCAATGACCGGATATGGCCGGGCCGAAGAACGGTTTGATCAAGAAAACTTGAGTGTAGAAATCAAGTCACTCAACAGTAAAAATCTTGATCTCTCGGTGCGCTTGCCTCAATCCTTGCGTACGCACGAACTCAATTTGAGAAAACGCTTGTCCGATGTCATTGTGAGGGGAAAGGTAGAAGTGTACATTCAACTTCAATCGCAACAACAACATCCTCAGGCGCAGTTGAATCAAGAGGTGATTGCCCATTATCTCGAACAGATCGATGCCATTGCCCAAGGAGACCGTCTGAGTCAATTAGCCCTTGCCCTGCGACTGCCTGAATCGGTTTCTCAAGAAAAAGAGGTGCTTGATGACGAAGCCTGGGAGACCAAGTTATTTCAGGTGGCAGACCAAGCGGTAGCAGCCCTTCACTCTTTTAGAGTCCAAGAAGGAAGCAAATTGCAAGACGATATTCGTTCTAACCTGGATGAGATCGAATCTGGCCTTGAACGCATCATCGCCCTAGATAGCGAGCGCACAGAAAATCAGCGCATCAAATTGAGAGAAGCCATCTCAACACTCGAACAGAAAATTGATGAGAACCGTTTTGAGCAAGAACTGATTTATTACATTGAAAAGTTTGACATCAATGAAGAGCGCGTGCGCTTGAAAAACCACATCGACTATTTTAAGTCCACCATGGGTGAAGAGGCGGTCGGAAAGAAATTAGGATTCATCGCTCAAGAATTAGGCAGAGAAATCAATACGATTGGTTCTAAAGCAAATCATGCCGGTATACAACGCGAAGTCGTTCAGATGAAAGACGCCCTTGAGAAGATCAAAGAACAAGCCCTCAATGTACTCTGACACTAAAAAGCTTATTGTGTTCTCTGCTCCATCAGGCAGCGGAAAAACCACCATCGTTCGCCATCTACTGCAGCTGCCCGACCTCCCTCTGGCCTTTTCAGTTTCGGCAACGACTCGACCCCCAAGAGGTGCTGAAAAAGACAGAAAAGACTACTATTTCATGACCCCTTCTGAATTTCAAGAGCACGTCGACCAGGGTAATTTCATAGAGTGGGAAGAAGTGTACCAAGGCGTTTTTTACGGAACCTTAAAAACTGAAATCGAACGCCTGTGGAAGGCGAATAAAGCCGTGCTCTTTGACATTGATGTTGAGGGCGGGTTAGCATTGAAGAGGCAATTTCCTAAAGAAACGCTTACAATATTTGTGCGTCCACCAAGTATCGAAGCGCTTAGAGCTAGATTGATCGAAAGAAATACAGATAGTGAGGCCGCAGTAGCTACGCGGGTGGCCAAGGCAGAAGAAGAACTCCAAAAAGCAAGCGCCTTCGACCAAATCTTGGTCAACGAAGATCTGCCAAAAGCCCTTGTAGCCGCCGAACAAATAGTCACCAACTTTCTGAAATCATGAGTCTTGAAGGACGAAAAAAAGTGGGGTTATTCTTCGGAACGTTTAATCCGATGCATCGCGCACACCTGTTCTTAGCCAATCACATCGTTGAAAATCTCGATTTAAAAGAGGTCTGGTTTGTCATTACCCCGAAAAGCCCATTCAAACAGAAAGACAGTCTGGCGAGTAACCAAGATCGCTATCAAATGGTTTATGATGCCATCGAAAGCTATCCGAAGTTCAAAGCAGTAGACATTGAGTTTTCGTTGCCGACCCCGAGCTATACCTCCGACACCTTGGCCCATCTCGAAGAAAAGTTTGACTACACCATCGATTTTAGCCTGATTATGGGAGAAGATAATCTGGTGAATTTTCACAAGTGGAAGAACTACGAAGTACTAATTGAACGCTACCGCATTTTGGTTTACCCACGAGTAAAGGCTCCAAATATGAGCCCTGACAAGCAGGTAGCGGCCCATCCCAACGTGGTGCGCATCACTGCACCGATTATCGAACTTTCGGCATCTTATGTACGCGAACAATTGCACTTGGGTCATGAAGTGCGGCCACTGCTTCCTGACGAAGTATGGGCCTATATTGATGCTAAGGGGCTTTATCTCTAATTTGAAACGACTTAGCACATGAATTGGGAACAGCTACTTTCTCTACGCCGACACCTAGATACCGCAGACAGAGCGCGAAAAGATCAAGATGAAGTGCGTTTAGGCTTTGAGGTAGACTACGATCGAATTATTTTTTCAAGCAGTTTTAGAAGTCTTCAAGATAAAACTCAAGTGGTTCCACTTCCGGTGCAGTCGGCTTCGCACCGAAACTTTGTTCATACCCGTTTAACCCATAGTCTTGAGGTTTCGGTAGTCGGTCGAAGTTTGGGGCGTCTAGCCGGATCCATGGTACTTGATCGACACCCCGAGCTCAAACAGCTCGGATACCGCTTTAATGACTTTGGCGCCATTGTCGCCGCGGCTGCATTGGCTCATGACATTGGTAATCCGCCGTTTGGTCACAGTGGAGAGCAAGCAATTGGAAACTTCTTCAGATCAGGTCAGGGAAAGGGTTACAGCTCACATCTCAGCGATCAAGAATACGAAGACCTCTGCCGATTTGAAGGCAATGCCAACGGATTTAAGCTGCTCACTGAAGACCGAGAAGGCATCCCAGGTGGACTGCGTTTGAGCTATGCCACCTTAGGTGCATTCACGAAATACCCCAAACCCTCGCTTCCACACAAACCAAGCAACCACATTGCGGATAAAAAGTACGGTTACTTTAAGGCCAACCAACCGCGCTTTGAAGAGATCGCAGGGGCGCTGGGCCTACAAAAAAGAGCGGATTATGGGTACGAACGTCATCCACTGGTTTACCTCGTTGAGGCCGCTGATGACATCTGCTATACCCTCATCGATTTCGAGGATGCCATTAATTTGAAACTCATCTCTGAAGATTATGCGCTTGAGAATCTCATCAACTTGGTGAAACACCAGATCGATACCTCAAAATACCGAGGTCTTAAAACGACGGCCGACAGGCTGAGCTACTTGCGAGCACTAGCGATCAACACCCTAGTTCAAGATGCGGTCATGCTCTTTGAATCGCATGAAAGCGAGTTACTTTCAGGAACCTTCGCTTCTAGTTTGCTCGATAAAAGCCAATACAGCGCTCAAGTGAAAGATATCATTGACCTCAGCGTGAATTACCTCTATCAGTCAGATGAAGTCATTGAAAAAGAGATTGCCGGATACCGCATCATCGAATCGCTTCTTGAAGTTTTTTGCACCGCACTGGTAAATAAAAGTCAGCAACAAGAAACGGCCTTTGATCGACTGATTTTAAAACGTTTTGATTTTGAGGCACATGACTTACCCAAATCCTCGACTTACCTCAACTTGCTAGAGGCTTCTAGTTTTGTAGCGAGTCTCTCAGATAGTCAGGCCATACAGTTACACCACACGATCAAGGGCTTGTTGTAGGCGCTGAACGATCGACTTTGTATCGAGTCCAAGTTCTTGACGCAGGGCACTTATCGACCCGTGAGTAACAAATCGATCTGGAATCCCTAGGCACTCAACCACGCCGTTAAATCCCATTTCTTGAGCAGCCAGAGCCACTGCAGCCCCAAAAGACCCCTTCACTGAGGCATCCTCGAGAGTGACAATCGCCTTGGACTGTCTAAAAATGGCGGCTAAGCCTTCTCGATCTAAAGGCTTCACTGAAAGGCAATGATAGTGTGTCACCCCTGTTGGCCATGGAACAGTGTGTATGAGTTCTTGAGCGATACTCCCCGTACTGATGAGGGCTACTTTTGGCTGAGAACTAGTCTCATCGTGCAATGTGCGCAAGGCTCTAGTGTTGATCTCTTTAGGCACGGGGTATTCGCGCAATCCCGAAGAACCACGGGGATACCTAATAGCCACAGGCCCCTTCAATTCATTGCGTTCAAATCTTCGCACCAGGGTGTACAGTAGATCGACCAGTTCTTGAGCATCTAAAGGTGCATAGATTTCAATCCCAGGTATGGCACTAAGAAAGGCTAAATCATAAACGCCATGATGGGTAGGGCCGTCAGCGCCGACTAGGCCTGCACGGTCGATTGCCAAGATGATGGGCAAGCCTTGTAAGGCAACATCATGGATGATTTGGTCATATGCACGCTGCGCGAACGTCGAATACAAGGCACAAATCGGCAATAAGCCTTGGGTGGCTAGTCCGGCTGAAAAACTCACCGCATGTTGTTCGGCAATACCAACGTCAAATACTCTCGAGGCAAAGCGTGATTTCAGGTGAATCAATCCGCTACCTGAGAGCATCGCGGGGGTAACTGCTACCAGCCGTTCATTGGCTTCGAAGAGCTGCTCGAGTGCGTGTGCAAATACCGAGTGATAAGCCAGTTCAGCATTGGCTTCGGTGCGCTCTCCGGTTTTTGGTTCGAATTTACCGGGTGCGTGATAGGTCACCTGATCGGCTTCAGCTTGGGCCAAACCCTTTCCTTTAACAGTGCGCACATGCAAAACTCTTGGACCCTTTAGAGACTTTTGCTCATTCAGCGCCAACGTTAGGGCCGATAGATCATGGCCGTCGATCGGTCCAGAATAGGGCAATCTTAAAGATTGAAAAAAAGAAGATCCTTGTTGGCTTATGTCTTGAAAATGGTGGCTGAGTGCCCCAGTGGCCTTATCAATACCCATGTGATTATCATTGAGTATAACCAACACATTAGCCGAGGTTTCGGCTAGATGATTTAATGCCTCGAAGGCCATTCCAGAAGCTAACGAGGCATCACCAATAACGGCCACATGAAGGCGGTTTGTCGCACCGTTAAGTTGAGAGGCCAAGGCCATGCCAAGTACCGCTGAAATCGATGTAGAGCTGTGTCCAGTTCCAAAAGCATCGTAGACCGATTCGGTGCGTTTTGGAAAGGGACTCAAGCCTTTATATTTTCGAAGGGAATCAAAATCATCGTTTCGCCCACATATGATTTTATGTGCATAGGTCTGATGGCCCACGTCCCACACCAAAAGATCGTCAGGAGTGGCTAAGCAATAATGTAAAGCGACTGTCAATTCAACCGTACCCAAGCTCGCGCCCAAATGGCCCCCATTTTCAGAAACCACGGCAATAATGCGCGACCTAATCTGATCGGCCAGCTGGGGCAATGCCGATGATGGTAAGGCCCTGAGGTCTGCCGCACTATTTATTTGAGCTAACCAATTCATGAGGTAAAGTTACGACCAATGTGAATTTGAATACCTTTATATCCCTATGGAAACGCCCTTTGACGATAATTATTTTATGAGAAAGGCGCTCGATCAGGCCTTAATCGCATTTGAGTGCGATGAAGTACCTGTAGGGGCCGTAATTGTCGCCCAAAATCAAATCATTGGAAAGGGACACAACCTTACTGAGCGCCTAAACGACGTGACTGCGCATGCCGAAATGCAAGCGATTACTGCCGCAGCGAATTACCTAGGAGCTAAATTTCTCATCGACTGCACCTTGTACGTGACTCTAGAACCTTGCGCGATGTGTGCTGGAGCCCTCTATTGGTCTCAGCTATCAAGGGTCGTATATGCCGCTAAAGATCCCAAACGCGGATTTTCAGTTACTGGACCCCTCCTACATCCAAGAACGGTTCTTGAACAGGGTCCGCTTGCAAAAGAAGCACAAGAATTACTGCAGGCGTTTTTTAGAAAAAAACGCTAAAAAGTCTACTTTTTGATTGATTTCTGATGATTTCTTGTCTCTTTTGACTCGTTTTCGCGCATTTTTAGAATATTCTCTTCATTCAGCAAATAGTCTTTCATGTGCTTATTTCGACTTTCAAGCAGCAAAAAAAGAGGCATGGTCACCAAGAAAATCAGCACCGTACCCGTGCCGATGTAGCGATTAGCCAACAAAAGATTCTCTGCTTTGAGGCCAAAACCATAACCAATGAGTCCAAGACTGGTGATAAAAAGTATCAAAAGTGCATACCGAAATACCTTTCTAGAAGGTTTCATGAGCTACTTTTTAACGGGTTTCACAATAAGATTCAGTTCGTCTAACTGCTCTTGATCAACAGGTGCAGGCGCGTCGATCATGACATCACGACCGCTGTTGTTTTTCGGAAAGGCAATGAAGTCTCTGATGGTTTCTGCCCCTCCAAGAATGGCTACTAAACGATCCAATCCAAAGGCGATTCCGCCGTGTGGAGGCGCCCCGTATTCGAAGGCATCCATTAAAAATCCGAACTGGGCTCTCGCCTGTTCTGGAGTAAATCCGAGGTGCTTAAACATCAATTCTTGAGTAGGTCGATCGTGAATTCGAATAGATCCTCCCCCGATCTCATTTCCGTTAAGCACTAAGTCATAGGCATTGGCACGCACGGCAGACGGATCGGTGTCCAATAGCGCGATGTCTGCAGGCTTTGGGGCGGTGAATGGATGGTGCATCGCGTGGTACCTTCCACTTTCTTCATCTTTCTCTAGCAGTGGAAAATCAACCACCCACAATGGAGCAAACTCTTTAGGATCTCTAAGCTGAAGGCGAGTAGCCAATTCCATGCGCAGGGCGCTCATTTGAGAACGTGTTGCATCCAGGTCTCCCGAGAGCACGCAGATCAAGTCGCCTGGCTGCGCGCCTGTGACTTCAGCCCATTTTTTAAGGTCGTCTTCAGTATAAAATTTATCGACTGAAGATTTCAGGGTATGGTCTTCATTATAACGCGCATAAACCATGCCTTTGGCACCAATCTGCGGACGTCTCACCCAGTCGATGAGCGCATCGATCTCTTTTCGTGTGAATGAAGCCCCACCCGGAACCGCGATACCCACTATATAATCGGCCGAATTGAACACTTCAAAGTCACGATGTTGAGCTACTGCGTTCAGACGTTTGAGTTCCATGCCAAAGCGAATGTCGGGCTTGTCATTGCCAAAGCGCTCCATCGCCTCATCATAGGTCATTCTCGGAAAGGGCTTGGGCGCAATACCGTGTATCTCTTTGAGCAAATGAGCCGTCAATCCCTCAAAGGTATTCAGGATGTCTTCTTGGGTGACGAATGACATCTCACAGTCAATCTGTGTGAATTCAGGTTGGCGATCTGCACGCAAGTCTTCATCTCTAAAGCACTTTACAATTTGAAAGTACTTGTCCATTCCGCCCACCATGAGCAGCTGCTTGAAGGTCTGAGGCGATTGAGGCAGGGCATAAAACTGACCTGCGTTCATGCGACTGGGCACCACGAAATCACGCGCTCCTTCTGGGGTAGATTTTATCAAGTAAGGGGTTTCAACCTCTAAAAATCCTTGATCAGAGAGGTAATTACGCACGAGCATGCTCACCTTATGCCTGAAAATGAGATTATTTTTTACCGGATTCCGCCGAATATCTAGATAACGATATTTCATGCGCAACTCATCGCCCCCATCAGTTTGATCTTCGATGGTAAAAGGGGGTAGTTTCGCAGTATTCAACACCTTTAATTCAGCGACTAAAATTTCAACATCACCCGTGGCCATCGCCGCGTTTTTGGCATCGCGTTCGACCACCTCACCAATGACCTGAATCACCGTTTCGCGACCCAAAGAACGGGCTGTCTCAAGCAGCGATTTGCTGCATCGTTCTTCATCAAGTACGAGTTGGGTCACACCATATCGATCTCTAAGATCAATCCATACCATAAACCCTTTGTCTCGAGTTTTCGAAACCCAGCCCGAAAGAGTGACTTTCTGGCCTGCATGACTGAGTCTTAATGCCCCGCAATGATGTGTTCTATACATGCTCAATGATTAACCCTGCAAAAATACAAAGGTGAAGCCAAGAACAGTGTCCCGCGAAAAAATTAGTGTATATGTAAAATTATTGTTAACTTTGTGTAAATTAAAATTAAAGCCATGGTTAATAAAACAATTTTTACGATGCTGCTCATAGCGGGCACGAGTTTCGCTATGGCTCAATCAACGACAAATGAACAAGTGGCTACAACGCACAGCGTAAGCACCGCGCCTTATGACAGCGAGCGTTTTGGAGACTTTGTTCAAGTAACCTACAGACACGCCAACGGAGCGATTGCCCAACAAGGGTATCGTGTCAAAGGTAAACCTGACGGTGTATGGAAGCAATTCGATGAAGACGGCCATGTAACGGCCAAGGGTATTTATATCAATGGCAAACGAGAAGGTACTTGGTTCTTTTTAACCGACAACGGTTTACAAAAAGCTACCTTTAAAAATAACAAACTCGTTGCCCACAAAATGATTAACGACAGCTACGCGCTACTCGATTAATTTCTTAGATCACGTTTACAATTAAAAAAGCCCCTTCAAAAGAAGGGGCTTTTTTATGCCTTATATAGATGGATTACGCTGGGCGTCGGTGTTTGAGCACGGCCCACTTGATACGGTAGCTAATCAAGAACAATACGGGCACGATGATCAGGGTTAAGAAGGTAGCAACCACTAATCCGAAAATTACCGTCCAAGCCAATGGGCCCCAGAAAATCACATTATCCCCTCCTACATACACCTGTGGATCGAATCGCGTGAATGAAGTAATGAAATTGATATTTAATCCGATGGCAAGCGGCACAAGCCCCAAGATGGTAGTAATCGCAGTCAGCAATACAGGGCGCAATCGGGCCTTTCCACCTTGAACGATACAGACCACCAACTCGTCAAGTGGCAATAACTGGTTATCGTCTTGCTTTAAAGCTACTTTTCTGCGATCAATGAGAATCTGGGTATAATCCAGTAATACCACACCATTATTCACCACGATACCGGCAAGAGCTATAATACCCATCATGGTCATCATGATCACAAAGGGCCATCCGGTGAGCATTAAACCTCCAAATACACCAATTAAGCTCAAGAAAATGGCAATCATGATGATCAGTGGTTTAGAGATACCACTAAACTGAAAGATCAAAATGAGTAAGATCAATCCAAGACCCGTAAAGAAAGCCCCCATTAGAAAAGACTGCTGCTTGTTTTGTTCTTCAATTTGACCCGTATAATCGATCGATACCCCTGAAGGAAGCCCTTCGAAAGATTCCATCTCTTTTTGAATCTGAGCGACAATTTCGGTGGCGTTTCCGCCCGGAAGCAGTGCAGAATACAAAGTAATTACGCGCTTTCCGTTCTTGTGCTTGATCGCAGAGAATCCTGAAGTATTGCGCGCACTCGCCACGGCAGAAACCGGAATTTCTTTGATTTGTCCATTCGCTGGGTCCCTGAAAATAATACGCTGTTCAAAGAGGGCGCTTTTATCGTATCGCAAGTCTTCACTAAAACGGACATTGATGTCGTAATCATCTGTTCCGTCTTTGTAAATACCTGCCTTCTCGCCAAAGAGCGATCTTCTGAGCTGCATCGCAACTTGCCCTACAGCGATGCCAAGGTCTCCTGCTTTTTTGCGATCAACATAAACCTCGAGCGCAGGCTTGTCTTTGTTTACATCTAGCTTGATGCCTTCCATGCCATCAATACTCTTTTGATTGATGTAGTTCTGGATGCGGGTCCCAAGCACCATCAGCTCTTCGTAATCTTCACCTTGAATCTCAATATTTACTGGATACCCTGCTGGTGGACCCACTGGATCTTTCTCGACCGAAATCACCACACCAGGATATTTTTGAGCTAAAGTTTCTTGAATACGCAGACGCAACTGTTCACTGTCTAGACCTTTTCGGTCTTTGAATTCGCGCATTTGTATAACGAGTTTTGCCCGATGAGGCATTTCTGAAGCCGATCCGCCTTCGGTAAACGGATTTTCAGCTCCCTTTCCGACTTGCGCAATGGATGTTTCGACTAAGGCATTCTTTCCGCTAATAAAATAGCGTTCATCGTTGATCACCTGAGCCACTTCTCGTTCAATCTCTAACGAAAGTGCGTTGGTCTTATCAATAGCCGTTCCTTGAGGGTATTCTACGTAAATGACTACCTGCTTGGGGGTGTTGTCCGGAAAGAATTCAATTTTGGTTCTGCCCATTCCTATTGAGGCCCCAAAACCCATAAAGGCTACTACGAGCAGCACAATAGTAGCTGCAAAGAAATAGTAAGTGTTTTTGCCCCGAAGCGCCGATTTAAGCTGCTTTTCATAGGCGTTCTCTAGCCAAACCAGTGCCGTATTTTGAAAAGCGACCGTAGACTTGAAGATGAACAAACGATAAAGCCACATCAGAACAATAGTCACAATCATGAGGTTGCCTAAACCGCGCACTTGTCCGCCAATGACCGACATGAAAATTCCTAGGATACCAAATACAATAGAGAGGTTTCGAAGCGTTTTGAATGGGATTTCTTTTTCTTCGATTACCATGAACTTAGACACCAGCATTGAGTTCATAAAAATGGCCACGAAAAGCGATGAGCCAAGTACGACCGATAAGGTAATCGGAAAGTAGATCATGAATTGCCCCATCACCCCGGGCCACGTACCTAGAGGCACAAAGGCAGCGACAGTCGTCGCCGTAGAAATAATGATAGGAACGGCTATTTCACCTATTCCCTTTTTAGCCGCCTCTAATCTGGACATCTTTTCTTTGTCCATCAGGCGGTATACATTCTCAACCACCACTACCCCATTGTCTACGAGCATTCCTAGACCCATAATGAGCCCGAAGAGGATCATCGTGTTTAAGGTATAACCTAGCGCATTGAGTATCATAAAAGACATGAACATCGACATCGGAATCGCAAACCCCACAAAAAGAGCGTTTCTGAATCCCAAAAAGAACATGAGCACCAGAACAACCAGAATAATCCCAAAAATGATATTGTTCACCAAATCGTCCACCTGATTAATGGTAGATGCGCTCGTATCACTGGTAATGGTCACACTTAGGTCAGACGGAAAGACCTCTTCGCGGGCCTGATCGACTATGGCATAAATCAATTCGGCTGCCTCGACGGCGTTTAATCCGGCGCGTTTCTTTACGTCGAGCATCACCACGGGAGTAAGCGATTCGCGTGCGTAAGTGTTACGCTCTTCTTCTTTAAAAGAAATGGTGGCGATGTCTTTTAAGAAAATAGCCCCATCTTCTGACTTCACTACAAAATCTTCGAGGGCGGCGGGCGATTCAATTTCTCCGAGAATGCGAATGGTTCTTCTTTGGCCGCTGGCCACTAGGCTTCCGGCAGACATCGTCATATTTCCATTAGAAATCGCGCCGATCACATCATTGAAACTGACCTGTGAGGCCATCATTTTATACACATCTAGGGCCACCTCAACCTCCATCTCTTGTGCCCCTCGGATATCTACCTCTTTAATCTGAGGAAGCTCTTCTATGCGATCTTCAAGATATTCTGCAAAGGCCTTGAGCTGTACCGTGGTATAATCGCCTTTCAAATTCACATTCATGATAGGCTGCGATTCAGAGATATTCAGGTCAAAGACGTTCGGCTCAACCTTGGCTCCATTAAATACCGGCCAATCTTCACTCGCCTTCTCCACATCTACTTCGTTCTGAACGCGCACCTTGGCCTCTTGAATCGAAACGCTCTCTTCAAATTCGACTACGATCATCCCATAATCTTCTGAAGAAGTCGAGGTAAATTCAACGACCCCCGAAACGCTTTTAATGCGATCCTCTAAGGGGTCGATAATCAATCGTTCAATATCCTCTGCCGTGTTTCCAGGGTAGATGGTGCTCACAAATATTTTCGTTTCTACCACCTCAGGAAACTCTTCTCTGGGCATCGCGAAATAAGAGGTGAGACCCACAACGAAGAAAATAGCGATCATCACATAGATGATGGTGGGGTTATCTATAGCCCACGAAGACCACTTGAATTCTTTAATACTATTCTTTTCTGCCTTTTTCATAGTACGAGGCTATTGGTTGATGTATTGCACTTGTTGACCATCGGTGACCTTCTTGGCTCCATCGGTGATCAACAACTCTCCTGCTTGAATACCCTGAGTCACTTCGATGTAGTCGCCTTGGGTTTTGCCCGTTTCTATGATACGACGCTCTGCAAAATAGGTGTCACCCTCATTTCTAAGCACAAAACAGTATTGCTGACCCTCAGCATTTTCAGAGACTATCGACTGAAGTACTAAGATTGCATCGTCTTTGCTGTAATCGTTCAACTGCACCGTGGCGGTTAAATTGGGTTTAATTGCTCCGTCTTCATTCGGCAGCGCAATTTCAATTTTAAACGATCGATTCGACGGATTAATCACATTCGAACGCTGCGAAACCATCGCTTCAATCTCCTTTGAAAGTGCATCGAAATACACCAATGCCTTGGTCTGCTTTGATATACTAGAAACATGAATTTCAGGAACGTCCACTGCTACAAAAACAGCGTCTAGATTCACCACTCGAAACAACTCTGCTGAGGGGCCAGGAGAAACAAAGACCCCAGGCTCTTTAAATACCTCATCGATCACCCCATCGAAAGGAGCGCGAACAAAAGACTTGTCTAACTGGGTTTTAAGGGCATCTACCGCACTCTGCGCTGATTCGAAATTTGTCTTTGCCTGTAGGTATTGGATTTCAGAACCAATGGCTTGCTTCCACAACCGTTCTTGGCGCTCAAACACGGTTTGTGCCAAAAGCAATTGACTCTTTGCCTGCTCAAATTGCGCAGCGAGACCGCCATCGTCTAGGCGTCCCAAAAGATCTCCTTTTTTTACGCGTTGCCCCTTGCGCACTACTATCGACTTCAGAATGCCAGGCATCTCAGGATAAACCATCACGTTTTGAAGCGTCTTTACGCTTCCTTGCAAAGCCAAATAATGCTCAAATCGAGTGGGTTCGGCGGCAACTGCGGCAACCAAAGGCAAAGAAGTACTAGCATTCATGGTTGCCAAAGCTTGATCTAAACGGCCAATGGTGGCATCGATGGCGTTTCGCTCTTCAGACAAGAGGGCGCGCTTTTCACGTATCGCCTGCTCATCATTTGAATTCAGCAATTGATCAATCGAGGTTTCTGTTGCACTTTGACAACCAAACACAAATAGAGTTAAAGAAAAAAACGAGAAGAGCTTTAAGGATGTTTTCATGAGAAGGACAATGGACTGAAAAGTGATGGATTATTTAAATGGATTCATTCAAAAAATTAGCAAGCTGGGTATGGGTATTGATCACACGCACCATAGCGTTTAGGTAATCTTGTTGGCTTTGATACAACTGCAGTTGTGCTTGTCTCAAATCAAAACTACTCGCCAAACCCTCTTTAAACTTGATTTCATTTTTATCAGCGATACGCTCGGCTAGGGCGAGGTTGTCTTTTGCGCTTAAAAATTGCTCTTTGGCCAGGGCAAAGGCACTGCTCAGATTTTCAAATTGTACCGAAAGCATGCGTTCGGTATCGATCTTGGTATTCTGAGCCTTGATATCGGCAATTTTTGCTCTTTGGGTATTGGCAGAACGCAATAATGAACTGAAAATAGGCACTTGAAGATTGACCCCTAGAATCGCCGTATTGAAATACTCTTTACCAGAATCAAAGAAGTCAAAGCGCTCGCCAAAAGCATTCGCTCCGAGATTAAAAGAGGCGCTAAGAGTAGGCAGCGCCTTACTTTTAGCAAGCTTCAGCTCGAGTGCTGTTTTTTCGGTGAGATTTTCAACGATTTGGTAATCGATGTTTTGCTCAAACTCAAAAGTTTCAGGAAGCGGACTGACCATTTCAACACCCACCAAAGCCTCTAAAGAATCTAAGAGATCAAGCGCCTGGTCAATTTCACGGCCTAAAATGGCGTTTAACATGTACAAACTAATCCGCGCCATGCGGTAAGCATTCTTTTCATTGCTTTTTAAGGTAGCATAAGTGATTTGCAACTGATCTACCGTCTCTTGTTCGCCTAAACCATTTTCTAAGAGCGCCTTAGCTTCAAAGAGATTGCGTTCGATTTGAGCTACGTTTTTTGAAATCAAATCCGCACTTTTTTCTGCCATAAGCGCGTTGGCATAAGCCTCGACTACAGCTGCTCGCACCTCTAAAGAAGTCTTGTTGTAGGCGTTTTCTGAATACGCTACAAAGGTTTTCACGGCTTGTACACCAACAATGTACGATCCGTCAAAAATGAGCTGGTTCCATGAAAGCGCCGCGTTTAATGTCTGTGGTTGACCAAAAACCACCTCTTCGAAGGTACCAGGTTCTCCACCAAAAAACTGTCCGGGAATTTGCGCGACCGGTTGCTTCAATTGGTTTTGAAAATTTGCCGACCCAGAGATCTGCGGCAATCCTGTCGCAATGGTGGCCCATTTTTGAGCTTGGGCATCACGTACGTCTTGCGCAGCATTTTTCATTTGCATGTTGTGCGTAAGCGCAAAATCTATAGCCTGCTCAAGGGTCAGGCTGAGCTTTTTCTCTTGAGCCTGCAACGAGAAGAATGACGCGGCGACAAAAGTCGCGATGAGAAAGATGGCTTTCATGAAATAGAGTGTTCTCTTAAGTAATTTTCTAAAAACAGTGCCCCTTCAGGGGTAGAAATGCCACGGACGTGGTATTTCAAATGTTCGAGTATGGCGGTATTCGGATCGAATAGTTTTTCAGGAAACAAGTCTTGATCACGAAGGGTGAAATAGGTGAAAAAATGAAGTCGATACACCAACTCAGGGTTCAGATCGTTTCGATATACGCCCAATTGCACCCCACGCTCTAAATTGCGCATCAAAAAGTCTCTCATGATCATCAGTTGACGTTCTTTAAGCTTTTTGAACAAACGTGGAAAGTATTTTTGTAATTGAAATTGAGGTGCATTTCTCTCGTTATTCAAAAAGCGCTTTACAATCGAACGCACTCCAAATAACTCATCGATAGGATGCCTTTGCTCTGCGCCAAGATCGCGTATCGCAGCATCAATGCTTTCGCAAAGGTGCAGGGTACAATCCTCAACCAAGGCCGACTTGTTGCTGTAAATCGAGTATATGGTCTTTTTTGAAATGGCCAGTTCTTGGGCAAGATCGTCCATGGTGACGCTCTTGAATCCGAGATCCAGAAACATCTGAGTAGCCTTTTGTAAAATTTCGTTTTTCAAAGCGGTTGCAAAGATACGTGTTAGGAAACTTTAAAAACCAAAAAAGTTTCCGGAGTTAATGAAAATTTAACATGCCCCGTTTTGCCTATTTTTGAACAAATTGCATCATGGATTGTTTTGCTCCTTATCAGACCGCATTTGAGCGGTCGCTTCAACAATACAAACTTCCGACAGCACCCAGCGGGCTCTATGATCCTATCGCTTACATTCTGGCGTTAGGCGGAAAGCGTCTGCGGCCCTGTCTGGTGCTTGCGGCCTGTGAATCGGTGAAGCAATCGTTTGAAGCCGCGCAACCGGCAGCACTTGCCATTGAACTCTTTCACAATTTTACCTTGATCCACGATGATATTATGGACGAGGCGCCCTTGCGCAGAGGGCAGGCAACGGTGCATACGAAATGGAACCTCAACACGGGCATTTTATCAGGAGACGCCATGCTCATTCTGGCCTACCAACAACTCGCCCAGTACCCTGCTCCGCTGCAATCAGATTTGCTTAGCTTGTTCAGCAAGACCGCCATAGAAGTGTGTGAGGGGCAAGAATACGATGTAGCCTTTGAAGAGCAATCTCGGGTAAGTGAGCCTGATTACATTAAAATGATACAGTTTAAAACCGCGGTGCTCGTTGGGGCGGCATTACAAATGGGCGCATTGATTGGCGAGGCGGATGAGGAAAGTGCGGCACTATTTTACGATTTTGGTATGGCGCTCGGAACAGCTTTTCAAATTCAAGACGATTATCTCGATGCCTTTGGTGATCCGGCGACTTTCGGAAAGCAAGTGGGCGGAGACATCTTAGAGAATAAAAAGACCTATCTGGTGATCAAACTTCGAGAGCTGGGCACCTCTGCGCAGCGTGCGTCGCTAGATTATTGGTTTGAAAATAAAATGTCAGAAGCACCCGATCGCAAGATCACCGAAGTGAAACAGCTGTTTGTTGAAAGCGGAGCGGCTGAAGCGACGAAAGATGCCGTAAGGCGCTTCACTTTAGAAAGTCATCGCATTTTAGAAGCCCTTGAGCAACGAGGAATACACACAGAAACGCTTGCTGCGTTCAGCGAAGCACTGTTGCTTAGAAGCCTTTGAAAAGCCGTCTAAAAAATGCTCTGAGAAACGGCCAAGGCCTATTGGCAGCCATGATCGACAACTCATGAAGAAAATGCGTCTTTTCGGCCAAAAACCTGAGAATCATTTGCGGGCTGCGGCGTCGAAACAGTCGGGTGAAGATTGCCGCACCTTGTTCATTGCGCGCATCGAGGATGTCAAGCAATAAAAGATCATAAAACCAAAAGCGATCTTTTTGCTGCACCATACTTGGTGGTTGCCCTTTGACTAATGCCTTGATGAGCCGCTCTACCCTTACAACGGTGCGATCGAAGGTGAAACCGGTTGAGGGTTTTGCCCATCCGGCCCCAAGCCCAATAGGAGTGATACGCGCAGTAGCGCGTTGCCACAATGGATAACACGACATCGGAATACTCCCCTGCTCTGAACGCAACACCTCGTAGTCAGTAATCCCTCTAGTTGCGAGATAGTGCGAAATTTCATCAAGGTACTCGTCTTTAGAGAGTATGTGATGAGAAAATAAGGTGTACTCGACTAGGGCTTCATCGGTCGCCGTCGGAAGCACGTACATAAAACGCGTATTGCCGTTTTGAGGCACACTGAAATCCATAAACAGCGCCTGATCAGGATGAAAGTGAGGGCTAGCCGTCTTGATAAAAAGCCCAATAAAGTGCTGCTGTAACACAGGATAGCGTTTCGACGCGACCAACAAATCATAACTGAACCTCGAATCAAAAACGTGACGCGCACTGTAGGTCGCTTGCTTAGTTTGGATCATCACCTGCTCGTCTTCTTCACTTAAGGACACGACCTCTTCGTCACGCCATTGTACTTGCGCATGTCCCTTCAATCTTGGACGAAAATAATCGTGAAAATCTTCACCCTTGATCATCTGATAGGTGTAGGGTGCAATCGACTGGTAATTGGGTGTATGGTCATCTCCGGCATATATCGCCTTCCAGCGGTGAGAAACC
>JBJOGS010000045.1:0-8947 GCA_046048095.1 Bacteroidota bacterium | reverse complement strand
CCGAGAGCCTGCCTCATCAAGGGCGTCTATCGCCTTATCAGGAAGAAAGCGGTCACTGATATACCTATTTGTTAGGGTAACACATGCCTCGAGGGCCTCATCGGTATAGGTGACGTTGTGGTGATCTTCGTAGCGTTCTCTGATGTTCTTCAGAATTTCAATGGTCTCATCCACCGAGGTGGGGGCGACCATGACTTTTTGAAAACGGCGTTCTAGGGCGCCGTCTTTCTCGATGTATTGACGGTACTCGTCAAGCGTGGTGGCACCGATGCACTGCACCTCACCGCGCGCAAGGGCCGGTTTGAACATGTTAGAGGCATCGAGGCTTCCGGTAGCGCCCCCGGCACCGACAATAGTGTGAATCTCATCGATGAACAAAATAATGTCCTTGTTCTTCTCAAGCTCGTTCATCACTGCTTTCATGCGCTCTTCAAATTGGCCGCGGTACTTGGTTCCGGCAACTAAAGAAGCCAAATCGAGAGTGATGACGCGTTTGTTATACAAAATGCGCGAGACCTTTTTCTGTACAATGCGCAGTGCTAAACCTTCAGCAATCGCACTTTTACCCACGCCAGGCTCACCGATCAATAGCGGATTGTTCTTCTTGCGGCGACTCAAAATTTGAGAAACACGTTCGATTTCTTTCTCGCGACCTACCACCGGATCTAATTTGTTCTGCTCAGCCAATTCGGTAAGGTCTCTACCAAAATTGTCTAGTACAGGGGTTTTTGACTTTTGACCTTTTTTGGCGGTAGATTTCGAAGAAGTGTAATTGGTCTCTTCGGCGTCTTCTCTTTCTTCGGGTGGATCGTTAAACGTTTCAGCAGCTGGATTATCTATAAAGTCATCGTCTGAAGTAATCATCGATTTGAACTGCTCTTTCACGCCATCATAATCGATATTCATCTTTTGCAATAGGCGCGTGGTCGGGTCATTTTCATTGCGCAGAATGCAAAGCAAGAGATGCGCGGTGTTTATGGTACTGCTCTGAAAGAGTTTAGCTTCTAAAAAAGTAGTCTTCAAGGCGCGTTCGGCCTGACGAGTGAGTCTGAGATTCTTTTTGTCTTGAAGTTGGGCCGATCCGTCGGGGTTGGCGGGTGTTAATATCTCTACTTTGCGCTTTAGGTGTTCTAAGTCGACATCTAATTGGTCAAGGATAGAGATGGCTTTTCCGCTGCCGTCTCGTAAAATACCCAAAAGAAGGTGCTCGGTGCCTATAAAATCATGTCCAAGACGAAGCGCTTCGTCTTTACTGTATGATAGTACTTCTTTAACCCGAGGTGAAAAGTTATCGTCCATAGCGCTTTATTGAAACCTAAAAATACTAAATCTATTTCCCATACTGACAATTTCTATGCCTGACTTATTCACCTGACAGCTTTGCAGTTTTGTTGATAAATTCTTGATTATTGAACCCCTTTTCAACCAGCAAAGCCTGCCATTATGCCTAAATTGCCCTATTCATTAAAAGCCAAAAAATTTAGTTGAGATGAACGAAGGAGAGAAGCTGATTTCAATAAACATTGAAGATGAAATGAAGTCGGCCTACATCGATTATTCGATGTCGGTTATCGTGTCTAGAGCGCTGCCAGATGTGAGAGATGGTCTCAAACCAGTGCACCGAAGAGTGCTCTACGGCATGCATGATTTAGGAGTGCGGTCCACCAGCGCTTATAAAAAGTCAGCGAGAATTGTGGGTGAGGTTCTCGGTAAGTATCACCCGCATGGCGATACTTCGGTCTATGATACCATGGTGCGTATGGCCCAAGAGTGGTCATTGCGCTACATGCTTGTAGACGGTCAGGGAAACTTCGGATCTGTGGATGGCGATAGCCCGGCCGCTATGCGTTACACCGAAGCGCGAATGCGAAAAATCGCAGAAGAGATGTTGGCGGACATCGATAAAGACACGGTGGACTATCAGCTGAATTTCGACGACTCGTTAAAAGAGCCCAAGGTACTACCGGCACGTGTTCCGAATCTCTTGGTAAACGGCGCTGCAGGTATTGCCGTGGGGATGGCGACGAACATGCCCCCGCACAACCTGGCTGAAGTAGTCGATGGTACGGTGCAATACATTAAGAATAGAGCGATTTCTATTGAAGAATTGATGCAGTACATCAAAGCACCCGACTTTCCAACTGGCGGAACCATTTACGGTTACGACGGCGTGAAAGAAGCGTTTGAGACGGGTAGAGGACGCGTGGTAATGCGCGGAAAAGCTGAGATTCAAGAAGTTCAAGGCAAAGAGGCTATTGTAGTGACCGAGATTCCCTATCAGGTGAATAAAGCTGAAATGATCAAAAAGACCTGGGATCTGGTCAACGAGAAGAAAATTGAAGGAATTTCAGCGATACGTGATGAATCTGATCGCAAAGGAATGCGTGTGGTTTATGTGTTAAAGCGCGATGCGATTCCAAACATTGTGCTCAACATGTTGTTTAAGTACACTGCGCTTCAAACCTCTTTTAGTGTAAACAATATTGCCTTGGTGAATGGGCGTCCGCAGTTGTTGAATCTGAAGGACATGATTCACCATTTTGTTGAGCACCGTCATGAAGTGGTGATCAGACGCTCTCAATTTGAATTGAATAAAGCCGAAGAGCGCGCCCATATTGTCGAGGGACTAATTATCGCCTCTGACAATATTGACGAAGTAATCGCTATCATTCGCGGTTCTGCAAATGTCGATGAGGCCCGAGAAAAGCTCATGAGCACCTTTAAACTCTCTGAAGCGCAGGCGAAAGCAATCGTAGAAATGCGTTTGCGTCAGCTCACGGGTTTAGAGCAGGATAAGCTGCGTGAAGAGTTCGAACAGTTGTTGGCGACTATTGAAGACCTCAAGGATATTCTTGCACGCGAAGAGCGCCGTATGCAAATCATCATTGATGAACTTGAAGAGGTCAAAGAAAAATATGGCGACCAACGACGCTCTGAGATCGATTATTCAGGAGGAACCTTTAGAATGGAAGATATGATTCCGGATGAGCAAGTGGTCATTACCATATCGCACGCCGGATACATCAAGCGTACCCCTCTGGTAGAGTATAAAACTCAGAATCGCGGGGGAGTAGGTCAGAAGGCTTCTGCTACCCGAAACGAAGACTTTTTAGAGCATTTATTTGTGGGAACCAACCACCAATATATGTTGTTCTTTACGCAAAATGGTAAGTGCTTCTGGTTGCGTGTTTACGAGATTCCTGAAGGATCGCGTACCTCAAAAGGGAGAGCCATTCAGAACCTGTTGCAGATCGATCCAGAAGATAAAATCAAAGCGGTGATCTGCACCCAAGATCTAAAAGATACCGATTACGTCAACAGCCATTACGTGATTATGGCCACCAAGCAGGGTATCGTGAAAAAGACCTCGCTCGAGCAATACTCACGTCCACGACAAAGCGGAATTAACGCGATCACCGTGAGAGACGGAGATGAATTGTTAGAGGCCCGACTAACCACGGGTTCAAGTCAAATTATCCTTGGATTAAAATCCGGAAAGGCCATTCGTTTCGAAGAAAGCAAGACCCGTCCAATGGGAAGAAGCGCTTCGGGAGTACGCGGTGCCACCCTAGCTGATGCCCAGGACGAAGTGATTGGAATGGTCTCGGTGAATAACTTCGACGAGCACATTCTAGTCGTCTCTGAAAAGGGTTATGGTAAGCGTTCTGACCTCGATGATTATCGCATCACCAATCGAGGAGGTAAAGGAGTGAAAACCATAACGATTAGCGAGAAAACGGGTGCGCTGGTGGCAATCAAGTCGGTCACTGACGAGGACGATCTCATGATCATCAATAAATCAGGAGTCGCCATCCGTTTACCTGTAGCCGATTTAAGGGTGATGGGTAGAGCGACTCAAGGGGTGAAGCTGATCAATCTCAAAAATGATGATAGCATCGCTGCGGTGGCTAAGGTAATGAAAGATGAAGAGGTGAACTCAGAGAGTGAGATCCGAGATATACCAATTATTGATTCTGATGCGCCAGCTATTGGTAATGCGCCCCAAGAAGAGTAAATTGCGTCCTTAATTTGTTCCATTTAGACACTAAAAGACATGAAAAAAATACTACTTTTTGCCATGGCCGCAGGAGCATCGCTTTCGGTCGCTGCTCAAAAAGATGAGCTGAAAGAAGCTGCTAAATCCTTTAAGAAAGGAGATGCTGCTGAGACACTTTCGCTTCTTGAGCCATTGAAATCAACTATTTCAGCTGCTGAAGACAGGTATCAGGCAGATTATTATTCATTGGTCGCAGACGCGCATTTGCAGCTCGCTCAAGCCGGAGATAGTGCAAGCTACTCAACAGCTATTGAGACGTATCAAACGCTAATTGCCCTCGAAGAATCAACCGGAAAGGTGAAGTACACCGACGCTGCGCTCGCTTCATTAAATCAAATTGCGAATGATTTTGTGAATTTGGCTGTAGAAGATCAAAAGGCTTCGAATTATGCTGCGGCAGCTCAGAAGTTGTATCAAAGTTATTCCCTAAGTCCAAGAGATACGATTTTTCTTTATTACGCTGCTGGATCTGCGGTCAATGGATCAGACTTTGAACAAGCGCTCGAATATTACATTCAGCTCAGAGATTTGAATTATGATGGTAGTGAGAAGCGTTTCGGAGCGATTAATATCGAGACTTCTGAAATGGAGTACTTTGATAAAGCGACGCGCGATTTGTATGTAAAAGGAGGTACACATAAAGATCCGAAAGATGAGAACACGCCTTCGAAGCGCTCTGAAGTAGTAAAAAATATCGCATTGATTTATCAACAACAAGGGCGCAATGAAGAGGCGTTAGAGGCCTATGAGATAGCACAGGCTCAAAACCCTTCGGATATTGCCCTTATATTGAATAAAGCCAATCTCTATTACAATCTGGGTCAGCCTGAAAAGTTTAAAGAGATGATGAATGAAGCGGTGGCTATCGATCCTAACAATCCTGACCTTTATTACAATATCGGAGTCATCAGTTCAGAGCAAGGAAATCTTGAGGAGGCACGTGAGGCCTACCGCAAGGCCCTTTCTATAGATGCGACTTACATCAATGCCATCCTTAATTTGTCATCCTCTTATGTCAATGAGGGCAATGCGCTAGTTGATGAGATGAATGCGTTGGCTATGTCAACAAAGCAATCGGATTACGTGAAATATGACGCTTTGAAAGAACAGAAAGATTCGCTGTTTAGAGAGAGTGCAGCCATTTTAGAAGAGGCACTAAAAAGTCTTCCAACTAACAATGATATTTTGACCACGCTTAAAAATATCTACGGAGCTTTAGGAGATAACGATAATTTCAAGAGAATTTTAGGGCTGATGGAGCAGTCTTAGACTGGTTGAAACCCACCTAAGTTTTAAAGCGCCCTTTTTTAAAAGCGGCGCTTTTTTATTGCAGTGTCTTGATTACCCTGAGCGAGTGGGTATACTGGTTGAGGTCAGGATTAAAAATTCCTGTATGATCTAGGCGGTCGATGCGAACACATCCGTGTGCGTGAAGGATGTAATTGTTTGGAAGAAGCATTCCTACATGAATCAACTCTCCGGCTTCATTGTCAAAAAATACAAGATCTCCGGGTTGGCTTTCTTCTATGAAGGATAAAGTTTGTCCTTGCTTCGATTGGGACTCAATGTCTCTTGGAAGAAAAATGTGACAGCTCTTGTAGACCATCTGAGTGAATCCTGAGGCATCAATGCCAAATGGAGAACGGCCACCTAGCATATAAGGGGCGTACATGTATTTTAAGGCGGTATTGACCAGTTGCTCACTACTATTTTCACCTTTTGACTTAAAATCACTCATCGCTTGCTCAAGGTGGTGACCCATCATGGGCATGGGATCGAGTCGCGATCCGATGAGCAGCGGAAGGGTGCCGTGCGTGTCAACTATGGCATAGTGCGTCAGGTTTTGATTGTAAATCGCCTTAGAATAATCAGAAAGCAAATCAGCTTGTTCGGGGGTGATAGTGGTAAACAAACTATTGAGCACGTACCCCTCAGTCTGATCGTAGTCAAGGCGGATAGCAGACCAAAATTTTTGAGCTTGAACAATCTCAAAGTGATCACCGTAAAGCAGCTGATTGACAATTACGCTCGTTTCACTCGGTTCTTGGTAAACGTTGATGACGCTAAGGGCACAAATTCCGTGACTTTGGTTCAATGGATTGGTATCGTATAGGAAGCGAAATTACTAAAAAACAATATTTCCTATTTTTACGTGCACTTTGAATTGTGTTTATGTCTCGCATTTCGATTGACGCTCAGCGCCTACGATTTTTACTCTTTTCTATCTTCTTAGTCGCGGGTTCAGTCGGGCTCATTCTCTGGATATTTCCATCTCAACGCGGATTCAATTACGAATACGCCCAAGGCCGACCTTGGCGCTATGAGACCTTATATGCACCATTCGACTTTTCGATTAAAAAGACCGAAGAGCAGTTAAAGGCCGAACGTGAAGCGATTGCAAAAAGCAAGGTTTTTTATTTCGATTTTGACCAAAGCTTAGTCTCAGCACAAGCTGAAAAATTGAAGCGTTTGTTTCAGTCGCGAATAGCCATTGAAGGTATGTCAGATCGCCGAAAAGTTGAAATTGAGGCGCAGCTTTCTTTTTGGTTAGACTCGTTGCAGCAATCTGTGGTCTTTGGAGATGAAGCGGCTTTTTTAACCCAGATGAAGCTCTTAAAGGGCAATCAAGCAATCTCTGTTTTGAGTGAACAGGCAAAAACCCTGAGCCAGCATAAAGAGCAACTTATTGAATTGAGTTCAAAGGGCTTTACTGATCGTGAGTTAGCATTTATGCGCCAAGTGCTTGACGAGTTACTTGTCGTAAACGCTACTTTGAATCAACGGTTGACCGATTCAGCCTATCAACAACAACTTGAGCAAATTTCAATGACACGCGGACTGGTTCCTGAGGGCAGTCTGATTGTTGCAAAGGGAGAAATTATCGAGGCTGAAAATTTTCAGATTTTAGAGTCCCTGAAGTACGAGTACCAATCCACGCTCATTGAGGCTTCGAATACACTCTATGTGTTTTTGGCCTATAGCGCTTTAGTCTCGCTTGTTTTAGTGCTATTGATGCTTTACCTCAGAAAGTACCGAAAAGACATCTTTGAGAATAGCAACCAATTAGCCTTCGTCTACATCAATATCGTTCTCATGGTACTGGTGACTACCCTTTTGGTTGATATTGATGAGCGGTTTATCTACCTCTCTCCACTCAGCATTCTACCCCTTGTTTTAAAGAATTTCTTCGATGCCCGCGTGGCGCTTTTTACACATATTTTAACTATTCTGATTATTGCAATGACCATCTCTAATGCCTACGAATTTGTTTTTTTACAGATCGTAGCGGGGGTGGTAGTGATGATTGGTTCTAATGAACTTCAGAAACGCACCAACCTATTTGCAGCTGCCTTTCAAATCACGGTGGTTTATCTTGTGTCGTACATTTCATTTCACGGATTAAATCAGGGGGGATGGGGCACCATCGATTATCAGATACTACTTCTTTTTGTCTTGAACGGAATGATTACTCTTTTCGCCCAGCCTTTGATTTATCTCTTTGAGAAATTATTTGGCTTGGTCTCAGATGTTTCTTTGCTCGAACTTTCAGATACGAATTCTAAACTACTCAAAGAGCTCAGCGAAAAGGCCCCAGGAACCTTTAATCACAGCCTGCAGGTGGCGAATCTTTGTGAGGCCTCGGCAAATGCGGTAGGGGCAAACAGCCTGTTGTTGCGGGTCGGGGCGCTCTATCACGACATCGGAAAAATGGCGCAGCCAGAGTTTTTTACAGAAAATCAAATTCTCGGAACCAATCCGCATGAAGACCTCGAGCCCCAAGAGAGTGCCGATATCATTAAAAGACACGTTATTCGGGGCATTGAAATTGCTCGAAAGCACAATATCCCTGACCGCATCATTGATTTTATTCGCACGCATCACGGAAACAGTCTGATTTATTATTTCTACAAAAAAGAAGTAGAGCAAAACGGAGAGGCCAACGAAGACGATTTTAGGTATTCTGGACCCACTCCATTTTCAAAAGAAACAGCCATTCTCATGATGTGTGATGCCGTTGAGGCTGCGAGTAAGAGTCTCAATCAACCGACCTATGAGGCCATTGACACCTTTGTTGAGCGCATCATAGACACTCAAGTCGAAAACGGACAATTTGATGCCGCTGCGATCACCTTGAAAGAAATCGAGCAGATTAAGAAGGTATTAAAGAAAAAGTTGACCAATATCTATCATGTGCGTATTGAATATCCAGAGTGATAAATATTGTGCCAAAAATGTTGTGTTACTCGACCCTAAAAAGTATTTTTGCACCCGCCTTGGGCCTAATTGAAGACTGAAGGCGACTAGGAGAGGTGCCGGAGTGGTAACGGAGCAGATTGCTAATCTGTCAGCGCGTAAGTGCTGCCTGGGTTCGAGTCCCAGTCTCTCCGCTAGATAACTCTTTCTCGGGGTGTAGCGTAGCCCGGTTATCGCGCCTGCTTTGGGAGCAGGAGGTCGCAGGTTCGAATCCTGCCACCCCGACCAGAATAAAGCCCACCAACCTTTTAAAGTTGGTGGGCTTTTCATTTGTACCCCGAGCTGGGTGGTACTCAAGCAAAGGGGCTCAAATGAAAAGACCTGGCCCGCAGCGCGGGCTGTGGGCTTTTTTCTGATTCGACCCTACCCAGAGGATGCTTTGCTTTAGCAAAGCAATCCTGCTTGGTTTCTAGAGCGCCTATTTCATTCAAAAAGGGCAGTACTCCCCATAGTACTCCCCAAATGGATCTTTTTGATTTCATTGAAGGGTTTAAACAATGCCTTTGACTTAGCCCGAATTAAATGTATCTTTGCGCCTCAAATTCGGTCGCGTAGCTCAGCTGGATAGAGCATCTGCCTTCTAAGCAGACGGTCGCAGGTTCGAATCCTGCCGCGATCACTTAAGGATCAAGAAAA
>JBJOGS010000044.1:0-13582 GCA_046048095.1 Bacteroidota bacterium | reverse complement strand
CGACCAGCTTCACTTTGCCTTTAAATTGGGTAAAGAGCCCCTAACTACTGAATACGCCTATACCCCTGAAGAAAAATATCAAAAGATTGTCGAGAAGTATCCGCAGGTCGAAGCACTGCGTAAACACTTCAATTTAGATCTCTAATTTCGCCTTATAATAATCGTAAAGAGCAAACTGTGCACGAACGGGAGTTTGCTTATTTCTTCTATAGGCATTGTCTTGTTTTGAAGAAAAAACCCGTGCTTTCTGGTTGTCGCTCCAGTACAAGTCAAAGTTCTCAATGAGCTCTTCCTTAAGATTCTCTTGGTAGATCGGCACCCCGACCTCTACCCTGTTTTCAATATTTCGCGTCATCCAGTCGGCAGAAGAAATATACACTTTGGGGTCTCCGCCATTGGCGAAAATAAACATCCGAGTGTGCTCTAAAAATTTATCAACAATGCTTATCGCGCGTATAGACGCACTCATCCCTTTAACACCGGGAATCAGGCAATTAATACCTCGTATGATGAGATCGATACGCACCCCTTCTTGACTGGCCTTGTAGAGCTTGTCAATCATTTTATACGAGGTAAAACTATTCATCTTTATACGAATGTATGCCTCCTTTCCTGCTTTTGCATTGGCCACTTCTTGTTGAATAAGACGTGTAAAGGTAGACTCGGTGTAGTGCGGAGAGACTATCAGATGCTTGTATTTTCTCACCCTGTATGTGGTCTCTAGAAAGTCAAACACCTTATGCGTTTCAAGCAAGATGCCCTTATGCGCCGTAAATAAGGTATGATCGGTGTAAATTTTGGCCGTTGATTCATTGAAGTTGCCTGTGCTAATGAATCCGAAGTATTCGAGTGAGTTGTTTGAGGTTTCTCTTGTGATCACACAAATCTTTGAATGCACTTTTAATCCTCGGATTCCGAAAACCAAACGAATTCCTGCCTCTTTAAACTTATTGGCATAATTGATATTGCTCTCTTCATCAAATCTTGCCTGGAGCTCAATTTGAACCGTTACTGCCTTTCCATTTTTTGCCGCATTAATGAGGGCAGCAGCAACCTGAGAATTGTTTGCAAGACGATAGATAGTGATCTTGATCTCTTTGACCTTAGGGTCCAAGGCCGCTTCTTTCAGAAAACGAATCACATAGGCATAATTCTGATAAGGTGTCGTCAATAAATAATCGCGCTGGCGGATCTGATCAAAAACACTGACCTCCATCTCAAAGTTCGGAACAGGAAGTGGATCAATTTTAGCATACTGCAATGAGGCTCTTCCAAAGTTTGGAAAATTCATGTAGTCACGCCTATTGTGATAGCGTCCACCGGGGATGACACTATCGGTATCTTCAATACCGATCTTTTCTTTCAGAAAAGTCAAGGTATCTAACTTAATGCGCTTGTCATAAACAAACCGCACCGGATCACTAATCTTACGATTACTCACCGAAGTTGAAATTTTTTCTAAGAAACTCTTATCGAGATCATCATCAATATCAAGCTCAGCATCTCTGGTAATCTTGATCATATGCGCTTCTATTGCGTCGTAATCGAACATGAAAAAGATCCGGTTGAGGCAGTGACGAATAACATCATCGAGCATCATGACGTAATTATTCTGATTCTCTTCTGGAAGCACCACAAAACGATTCAAACTACTCGGAATTTCAATCAAGGCGTAATGCACCTCTTGAGTCTTACTCGATCGACTTAGTTTTGAAAGATTTTTCACTAAGCGTACTGCCAAATAAGCAGCAGATTCCTTCAGCATCGGAAAGTCCTCTACGGTATTCAGGTCAATCGTGGTGAGCTCAGGATTCACTTTAGACAAAAAGTAATCGGTTACAAAAGCCGATTGCTTTTCGCTTAGTTCAGTCTCGTTGATCAGGTATATATGATGCGACCTTAATTCTTCAGTAATGTCCTTTAAAATCTTTAAACTCTTTGACTGAGCCTCAATACTAATTTTGGTAATCATCGCGAGCAAATCGGTAGCGAGCATTCCACCCAACATTTCTTTGCCTGTCACATCATTATCTACCGTGCGCTTCACAGTAGCATAACGCACCCTAAAAAATTCATCAAGATTATTACTGAAAATGCCTAAAAATCGAATGCGATCAATAATCGGCACGCGCTTGTCGGCACTTTCTTGTAAGACACGTTCGTTGAACTGAAGCCAACTAATCTCACGATTGATATAAGCGTATTTTGAGGTGGACATAACCCAATGAATTTAAAGCGAAAATACGGTTAAGGTGCCAGTCTTTCTAACACCCAATGCTCATTAAGCAGTTGATAACGTATGCGATCGTGAAGTCGATTATCCCTTCCCTGCCAAAACTCAACGCTATGGGGCACCACAGCATATCCACCCCAATGCGGTGGACGTTTAATCTCGGTATCCTTCAGTGCTTCCATGGCTTGAATGAGATGGTCCCGCGAAGAAATGACACTACTTTGATTCGAAACGATAGCCCCTTTCTGACTGCCCACAGGGCGCGTAAAAAAATATCGGTCGGATGCCTCAGCCTCTAATTGGTGTGCTGTTCCTTTAAAAATGACCTGCTTTTCAAGGGCTGGCCAAAAAAAAGAGATCCCAACCTTGTTGTTCGCAGCAATGGATTTACCCTTTTCGCTAAGGTAATTGGTGAAGAAAATCAACGACTGGGCCGAAAACGACTTAAGTAGCACTACGCGTGACTTCGGAAACCCATCTAATCCGAGCGTGGCCAGGTGCATCGCATTGGCTTCTTCAACCTGCTCAGAACGATCTGCCTGTTCGAACCAATCACGAAACAGTTCAAACCAATTCGCAGGCAAGTCAGCCTCTTCTAAGGTGCCCTTTTGATACGATTTTCTATAGTCGTGAAGGTCTTTCATTCCTCTAATCAAATGTGAATTGTTTTTGATCTTCTGCCAGTTCAATGCACTCGAAATCAAACGCTTTAGCCGCTTCTTCTCGGAATAACTCAAGCGACTTATACCGGGTTGAATAGTGTCCTAAAATTAAGGTTTTAATTCCAGAAATTTTCGCCATTTGACCGGCTTGTAACGCCGTACAATGACCTGTTTTTTCACATAAATGTCTTTCAGTCTCGAGAAAAGTTGATTCGTGATATAAGACCTGAGTACCCTGAATATGAGAAACCAATTCTTCGTGAAACGCTGTATCACTGCAGTAGGCATAGCGCTTTGAATAGGTAGTCTCAATGCGCTGCTCAAAAAGAAACCCATTGGTATAAATACGATGTTTTAAGGGCAAGGTATGTACACGAACCTCATCAGATTCGTAGATAAGCGTTGATGTCGTCTGATCGAGTTCTATAAACTGCAGTGGATAATTGGTCCACGACGAAGAAGCCCTCAGAATGCGTGTCATGACCTCTTGGATTCCCTTTGGACCATAAACCAAGAGCGGTGTCGTTCTGCCCATCGCCGCCATGGTAGTTACTAAGCCTGGCAGCCCATAGAAGTGATCGCCGTGCAAATGAGAAATAAATACTCTTGAGAGCTTATTAAACTTTACTTTAGCGGCACGCATTTCTTTTTGAGTGCCCTCTCCGCAATCGATCAAAAATAATTCTTTGCCCAACTCGAGCACTTGAGCTGTCGGATTCGACAGTGTTCGTGGTGTAGAGGCGTAGCAACCTATTATTTGCAGTTTAAACCTCATAGATTCAGGTCGCGCTGAATGTCTTCAAAGGCGATAAAATCATGAGCTTCTTCGAGTGTCGGACAGAGTCCCACGCCTTCAGGGACATCATCGTAAGTAAGCAGTTCTGAGACAAGAACAAAAGACAAGCCCCTACTATTCATAGTTTCGGTCAGTTCAAGGGCAAGCGACAAATCACTACCATGGTCTTGATCCGAATCGAGGATATAGACTAGATGTTGAGGTTGAAATTCTTTTGCTTCAATCCATAACTGAAGCTCACTAAGCGCGCGCTGAGAAGAACGCCAAATAGTCGTCTCCAGATTCATAATATTAGGCTTTTAAAGAGGCGGCTAACAAATAAAGAACTGCCATGCGTATGGCCACCCCATTTTCAACTTGGTCTAAAATGATGGCGTGTTTTGAATCGGCCAATTCAGAGCTCAACTCTACCCCTCGATTAATCGGACCAGGATGCATTATGAGTGGCATTCGGTTTAACCGATTTAACCGATCAGAAGTTAGCCCGTATTGCATCACGTATTCTCGGGTAGATGGAAAGTACGAGTAGTCCATGCGCTCATTTTGAACACGTAACATATTTAGTACATCCGCATTTTTAATTGCACGATCAAAGTCGAGCTCTACCTCTACCCCTAAGGTTTCTATGTAGCGCGGGATCAAAGATTTCGGTCCGCATATCACCACCTGAGCACCGAGTTTCTTTAAGGCAAAAATATTGGATAGCGCGACCCTCGAATGCAGAATGTCTCCGACAATTACCACGCGCTTGTTGGCCAAATCTCCCAATCGCTCTCTCATCGAATAGGCATCGAGCAGTGCCTGTGTGGGATGTTCATGCGCACCGTCACCAGCATTTACAATTCTTGCGTTGACATGTTTGGATAAAAATACAGAAGCTCCGGCCTGAGAATGACGCATGACGACCATATCTACTTTCATGGCTAGAATATTATTCACCGTATCTACCAAGGTCTCTCCTTTCTTCACTGAAGACTGGGCCGCAGAAAAATTTATAATATCTGCAGATAGCCTTTTTTCTGCTAGCTCAAAAGAAAGCTTAGTGCGTGTACTATTCTCAAAGAAGATATTCGCAATCGTTACATCCCTTAAGCTCGGAACCTTCTTGATGGGTCGGTTAAGCACCTCTTTAAACTGATCAGCCGTATCGAAAACAAGCTGGATGTCTGCCTCTGTAAGGTCTTTAATTCCAAGTAGGTGGGGAACAGAAAGCTGATTCATGAAGCGTTATTTATGATATACACCGCATCCTCACCTTCATTCTCTTTCCAGCAGACTTTGACGCGTTCTTGATTCACCGCATCGACCTGTCTACCACGATAATTCGGTTGAATGGGCAAATGCCTGCTGAATCTGCGGTCAATAAGTACTAATAACTCTACGGATTGCGGCCTTCCGAAAGACTGTATTGCAGAAAGAGCCGATTGAATACTTCTGCCCGTAAAAAGCACATCATCAATGAAAACGACTCGCTTGTTCTCTACTAAAAAATCGATCTTGGTTTGATTGGCTCTAAGGGGCTCTTGGGCTCTTCTAAAATCGTCTCTAAAAAATGTAATATCTAAATACCCTACCTCAAGGTGTGCTACCTTATAGGTTTCTCGCAACAATTGCCCCAAACGATTGGCAAAAAAAATCCCTCGAGGCTGTAAGCCAATAAGAACTGTATTTGAAAAATCTAGGTGATGCTCTAAAAGTTGATTAGCCAATCGGTGAAGCAGCAGATGGATGGCTTTAGAATCGAGAAGCAGCGTTTCTGACATCAACTCAAGAACTTAGTCTTCGGCAAAAGTAACAAAAAAAGCCCGGGCTTTAGCCGGGCTTTTTGCGAATTGGCATGAAAATGCCAATTACTCGTTCGACTCCATTTTGTCTTTGAGCGCCTGAAGTTGTGCATTGGCATCACCTAAGGTCGTCTTAGACTCTTCGGCCTGAGAATCAAGACGCTTTTTGGTCTCTTTAAGATTCTTTGCCTCTTGCTCTTTGAACATCGCCGTATGGCTCGCTACAACGCGCTTAAAGTCTTTATTGAATTCAATAATCTTGAATGAAGCTTGATCTCCTTTATTCAATTTAGAACCGTCTTCTTTCTCTAGATGTCTAGAAGGAATGAAGGCTACGATATCTTCATTGAATGTGATCGTCGCTCCTTTATCTACGATATCTGTGATTTTCGCTTCGTGTACAGTACCTTCAGCGAATTCAGTCTCGTATTTATCCCAAGGATTCTCGGTGGTCTGCTTGTGACCAAGACTTAATTTACGTCCTTCCACATCTAGTTCGAGAACTTCAACTTCTAAAGTATCTCCAACAGCTACGAATTCAGACGGATGTTTGATTTTCTTGGTCCAAGACAAATCTGAAATGTAAATGAGTCCGTCGATTCCTTCTTCAAGTTCTAAGAATACTCCAAAGTTGGTAAAGTTTCTCACGATTCCCTTGTGACGAGAACCTACAGGATATTTAGAAGTAATATCCGTCCATGGGTCTGGCGTCAATTGCTTGATCCCAAGAGACATTTTACGTTCTTCGCGGTCAAGGGTAAGAACTTGAGCCTCAACCTCATCACCAACATTGACGAAATCCTGTGCGGATCTCAAGTGCGTTGACCATGACATTTCAGAAACGTGAACTAATCCTTCCACACCCTCGGCAACTTCAACAAAAGCTCCGTAATCAGCGATCACCACTACTTTACCTTTCACTTTTGATCCAACTTCGATGCTATCCCCAAGGGCCTCCCATGGATGCTTCTCAAGTTGTTTAAGACCTAATTGAATTCGTGACTTATTATCATCAAAGTCAAGAATAACCACGTTAAGTTTTTGATCAAGCTCAACGATTTCTGAAGGATGGTTGATTCTACTCCAAGATAGATCAGTGATGTGTACTAATCCATCCACTCCACCTAGGTCGATAAATACCCCGTAAGAAGTGATGTTCTTCACTACACCTTCAAGCACCTGACCTTTTTCAAGCTGTCCGATGATTTCTTTCTTCTGCTCCTCAATATCCGCCTCAATAAGCGCTTTGTGAGAAACAACGACATTTTTGAATTCGTGGTTGATTTTAACCACTTTGAACTCCATATTCTTTCCTACGTACTGGTCGTAATCGCGGATAGGCTTCACATCGATTTGAGAACCTGGCAAGAAAGCTTCGATTCCGAATACATCGACAATCATTCCACCTTTGGTACGGCACTTCACAAAACCTTGAACTACCTCTTCTTTGTCGTGGGCATCATTAACGCGATCCCAAGCTTTGATCGTTCTCGCTTTTCTGTGAGAAAGTACCAGCTGTCCTGACTTGTCTTCTCTGATATCAATTAACACCTCAACATCGTCCCCAACCTTTAGATCAGGATTGTAACGAAATTCATTCAGAGAAATTACTCCTTCTGATTTTGCATTAATATCAATGATCGCCTCGCGGTCAGTAATGTTTACCACTTTACCGATAACCACTTCTTCGTGAGCTGTATCAACAAAGTTCTTCGCTACCAAATTCTCAAATTCGGTAAGCTGTGCTTCGTCTACTTTTTCAATTCCCTCTTCGTATTTGTTCCAGTCAAAATTGTCTAGAAAATCTTGAGGATTTGTCGCTTCTACAGCGGCTTTTGGTGATGCCTGCTCTACTGGAGCTGCAGCAGATTCTTGCGCATCTACCGTGTTGTTTTCGTCAGCCATAATATAGGGTCTAACTTTGTATTCTAGGCCTCATAATGAAGGTTAACTAATTGACCTAGAAGAGATTAAAAATAAAAACGCCTTTTTACCTTCATTCTAGTAGCTTAAAAAGGCCTGCAAAATTACGCAGAAAAGCTGGGTATGCAAAGAAAATCAGGCAGTTATACCCAATTTCTTGTGAAGTAGATCGAGTACCCATTGCAACTGCTGTCCTTGAGAAAGGTGCGAATTGTCAAGTAGGTAAGCATCTTCAGCCATTTTTAATGGATCGACCTCGCGATGCTCGTCTTCATAGTCGCGCATTTGAAGGTTAGCCTGCACTTCTTCAAGGGTGAGTTGGCTGTCTTGCTGCTTTAGTTCATCATAACGTCTTTGAGCCCTCACTTCTGGGCTAGCGGTCATAAAGAGTTTTAAATCGGCAGACGGAAAGACCACGGTTCCGATATCTCGGCCATCCATGACTACAGACTGGGTAAATTGCTGTTGTTGTTCGACAAGCTTCTTGCGAACTTCAGAAATCTTAGCTACCTGACTTACTAACTGACTCACCTGCATTTGACGTATCTCTTCTTCAACCACCTCTCCATTTAGACAAATGCGATGCGCTGCATCGAACTCAATTGAAATAGAGTCTAATACCGAAGCGACATCAGTCAAAGCGATGCGCTGTCGTATGAGGTGAAGGGTCACTGCCCTATACATGGCTCCAGAGTCGACATAGAGAAACCCTAAGGCCTTTGCGAGCGCCTTGGCAAGAGTAGATTTGCCGGTAGAAGAATAGCCGTCAATGGCAATTTGAATCGCTTTAGACACAAGTCGAATTTAAAGTTTTTTGGCTCCGCTCACTTTTTGCTTTAGAAGAGCGAACTCAATGACCTCGCTCATCGTACTTACATAATGAAACTTTAGTCCCTTGAGGTAATGTGCTTCAATCTCATTGACATCTTTCTCATTTTCACGACACAACAGAATATCCGTAATTCGTGCCCTCTTGGCAGCCAGAATTTTCTCTTTAATACCACCCACAGGTAACACCTTACCTCGCAAGGTAATCTCACCGGTCATTGCCAGTTTATTTCGCACTTTGCGCTGAGTAAATAAAGAGACTAGAGAGGTCAGCAGGGTGACTCCAGCTGAAGGTCCGTCTTTTGGTGTGGCTCCTTCGGGTACATGCACGTGAATATGGTATTGATCAAAAAGGTCTGGAGCAATACCAAATAGCTCATGATTAGCCTTGAGGTATTGAAGTGCAATGGTGGCTGATTCTTTCATGACATTACCGAGGTTTCCGGTGATAGAAAGCCCCCCTTTACCCTTAGAGAGACTCGATTCAATGTAAAGTATGGTACCCCCCACAGCAGTCCAGGCTAGGCCCGTAACCACTCCAGCTACCTCATTGCCCTCGTACTGGTCTGCAGTAAAACGAGGGCTTCCAAGCGCACGTTCTATGGCCTCTTCATCGAAGTTTTTTGCATAGACCTCATCGGATGCCTTTTTAATGGCTACGCTACGAGCGATTTTGGCCAATTGCTTTTGCAAATTTCGCACCCCAGACTCTCTCGTGTACTGTGCAATAATTTTTTCAAAGAGTTTCTTGCTCAGCTTGATATCGCCCTTTTTTAATCCGTGCTCACTCAATTGCTTTGGCAATAAATGCTTCATGGCAATCTCAGTCTTTTCTTCGAGGGCATAGCCGTTCACCTCGATTAGCTCCATCCGGTCACGCAATGCTACTGGTATGTCGCCGATGGTATTTGCTGTAGCGATGAACAGTACCTTAGAGAGGTCATAACCGGCCTCTAAAAAATTGTCATAAAACGAATCGTTCTGCTCGGGATCGAGCACCTCGAGCAACGCCGATGAAGGATCTCCTTGAACCCCATGCGCCAACTTGTCGATTTCATCGAGAACAAAGACCGGATTCGAAACACCCGCCTTCTTTATGTTCTGAATAATGCGTCCAGGCATGGCCCCTATATATGTTTTACGGTGCCCACGAATTTCAGCTTCATCTCTTAGCCCTCCAAGAGACATGCGCACATAAGGTCTACCCATCGCCTCGGCAATAGACTTTCCTAAAGAAGTTTTTCCTACTCCGGGGGGGCCGTACAAGCAAAGAATGGGAGATTTCATATCCCCTTTGAGTTTAAGAACAGCCAGGTGTTCAAGAATGCGTTTTTTCACCTCGCTTAACCCATGATGATCTCGGTCGAGGATCTTTCTAGCCTTCTCCATATCGATGCGATCTATGGCCATCTCATTCCACGGTAACTCGAGAAAAAGCTCGAGATAATTGCGCTGAATCGCATACTCGGCCACTTGAGGATTCATCCGTTGAAGTTTTGCTAATTCGCGATCAAATAGCTTCGAAGTCTGCTCGTTCCAATGTTTCTTGGTAGCGAGCTGCCGCATCTCTTCAATCTCTTCTTCGTGAGAGGCACCACCCAATTCTTCTTGAATGGTCTTCATCTGCTGGTGCAGAAAATACTCTCGTTGCTGCTGATCAAGGTCTGAACGCACTTTAGATTGAATATCGTTTTTGAGCTCTAAGCGCTGAAGCTCGACATTCATGAACTGCAACGTTTTAAGCGCCCGATCTTTCAAATTACTGAAAGCCAGAAGCTCTTGCTTTTCAGCGACCCTCAGATTGAGGTTAGAAGAAACAAAGTTGATTAAGAACGAGCCACTTTGAATATTTTGAATAGCAAATGACGCCTCAGAAGGGAGATTAGGATTGATTTTAATAATCTTGAGGGCAATTTCTTTAATTCCTTCTACAATCGCTTCAAATTCACGATTGCTCGGTGCAGGCTTTTTTTCTTTGAGCTCGGTCACCGCCGCGATCATATAGGGCTTCTCTTGAACGACCGTATTGATTTTAAAGCGCTTTTTACCCTGAATGATAATAGTTGTGTTTCCGTCAGGCATTTGCAGCACTCTCAATATTCGGGCTACCGTCCCTATCTCATACACATCATCTATCGTAGGAGACTCCACTGTGGCATCGCGTTGTGCGACCACACCTATCGTTTTACTTCCTTGATTTGCAGCCTTAATCAGCGCTATAGAAGTGTCGCGACCTGCAGTAATCGGAATGACTACACCCGGAAACAACACGGTATTTCGAAGCGGTAATAATGAGAGGGTTTCGGGCACATCTTCGCGGTCCATCTCCTCTTCATCCTCTGGAGAGAGCAACGGAATGAGCTCAGCATCATCTTCTATAGATTGAGCCGACAAATTGTCAAATCCTAAGTATATCTTTGAGTTCATAGCGTCATTTACGTCATTTTGTCACCCAAGCTGATGCCAAAAGCATGCTAAGTGCTTATTTTTAAGGGGCGCAAATATAGATTCAATTAATGTGCCAAGATGTTTTTGTAACATTTAGAAACGTTTAGCGTCTTAAATAAAAAATCATTCGAATGAAAACCTCTTTTCTTTTTACCGCTGTTTCAGCATTTCTGTTAGCTCTAACTCAAATGAGCGCTGCTCAAGAACAAAAAAATATCGATTTAGACGCCTATGATGAACTGATGGTCGGCGGAGACTTTAAGGTCATCATTAGTGAAGAATTATCAGGATCACTGCGCTTAGAAGGTCCGAAGGACGCCATCGACGAGGTTTCAGTCACCTTGCGCAATCAGAAACTTCGAATTGAAAAGAAAAAGAGCAGCTATTGGATGAACTTCGGAAAGGGAAGTGAACGAGTGACTGTAACCGTGCCCTCTACCGCTTTTAAAGGTATCTACCTGTCGGGGTCAGGCAATCTAAGTGGTGCTATTCAAGCAGCTCATGACTTAAAGGTGGTCGTCTCTGGATCTGGATCAATCGAAAGCGACATTCAGAACGCCCATTCCGTTCATGCCTCGGTATCAGGATCAGGCGATCTAGAGCTCACCGGAAGTTGCGACACGTTGACTTTACAAATCGCCGGGTCTGGAAATATACACGCCGAAGCTCTTACAGCTAAAGTGGTAGAAGCAAAGATCGCTGGTTCTGGAAACGGACGTATTCACGTCAGCGAGAGACTATCCGCCTCAATCGCAGGATCAGGTAATCTTACCTATTCGGGAAACCCCAATAAGGTAGATAAAAGTGTAGCCGGATCTGGACGGATCCGCTCGAAAAACTAAACCTATCTCAAGGTACCAAGACATACTTTTTCAAGCGAGCAAGCATCACTGCCCCGGCAAGAAAAAAGATTCCTAAAAACAGCGCAGCGCCACGCATGCTACCGGTCGATTGGGCGATATAACCAAAAATAAAGGTGCCAATCACAATACCCACTTTTTCAGCCACCTCGTAAAAACTAAAATACGAGGTGGTATCTTTTGTGTCTGGCAGATTTTGCGCATAAGTAGACCGTGAAAGTGTCTGAATGCTTCCCATGACTAAACCAACCCATCCTGCAGCCATATAAAAATCGGTCGGGGTCTTCACAAAATAGGCGTACACACATAACAAGAGCCATATCGCGTTAATGACGACAAGCAAGCTGATATTATTCATTCGCTCAGCGAGCCTTCCAGTAATAAACGCGCCCAACATAGCCACGATTTGAATGAGCAGGATACTGACTATTAAGCCGATAGTACGCTGATTGTCTGAACCCCAGTCAATCTCTTGCTCTCCGAAATAGGCCGCTATAAGCAGGATAGTTTGAACCGCCATACTGTAAACAAAAAATGCCCATAAATACTTTCGCAAAAAAAACTGCGAGGCGATGGCAGTTTGCACCATTTTTAATTCATTAAACCCGCCTAAAATGAGCTGCTTGCGATTTCCATTTTTTTTGTTTCCTCTGGGCAGGTGCTTAAAGGTGTATTGACTAAATAGTATCCACCAAATCCCAACTGTCACAAATGAAATCCTCATGGCCATTACTTCGGCCGGACCATCTTCAGTGCCCTGAATACCAAACCACTCTGGACGCATCACCATGGCCAGATTAATCAGCAATAAAAGGACACTACCCACATATCCCATCGAGAACCCTCTCGCACTCACACGGTCTTGTTGCTCTTTGTAGGCGATATCAGGCAAATACGAGTTGTAAATGGCAATGCTGAGCCACGATCCGACGAGACCAAAAAAGTAACACAGTAAACTCAAGTAGATGTGCTCGAGAGAAAACCAGTAAAGCCCAATGCATGAAAAAGCCCCGAGGTAACAGAAAAATTTTAGAAACACTTTCTTATTGCCTATAAAGTCAGCGACCCCTGAAATTAAAGGCGTAGCCAAAGCGATGGCTATAAATGCCGCTGAACTCAAATAACTGATCAGCGGCCCCCGCTCAATCATTCTACCAAACACCGCTATCTGCTCTACCTCGGCCAGACGAAAAAGCGCACCGTAAAAAATAGGAAACACCGCAGAAGAAATCACCAAACTATAGACCGAATTCGCCCAATCATAGAAGGCCCAGGCGTTTAAAACCTTTTTAGAGCCCTTCTCAAAAATGAAATCTGCCATGTCATGTAGGTATTAGTGCGATTGAAAATACAAATAATACCTCAACTGTATTTTGGCCCACTTTTTGAAAAGAATGAAATAAAAACTCATGAAAAAACTAAGCGCGCTATTTGTTGCCATTATTTTGGCCAGCTGCACCGGGCCCGAGGGTCCACAAGGGCCGCCTGGGCCCGCCCTATTCTCTCAGGTGATCGAAATTGAAGCCGATTTCAGTGCTTCGAATGGCTATGAAGTGTATGTCGAGTTTCCACAGTCTCTCGAGGTCTTCGAGGCCGACCTTGTGCTGGTTTACCTTTCTTACGAAACGGTTTCAAGCAATAAAGGTATTCAGGATGTGTGGCGAGCCCTTCCTTTGAGTTTAATCACTGAACAAGGGCTACTTCAGTATCAATTTGATCACACGTTCACCGACCTCAGACTCTTTGTCGAAGCTAACTATGATTTGCGAAATGCCACGGCTGCAGACCTTGAAAATCAGCGCTTTAAAATTGCTGTAATCTCAGCGGTTTACGCTCAAAGTATTGAAGGTCTGGACTATTTGACCGACGCTGATTTTACCGCATTTTCTCATTAATTTTATAAAAAAGCCATGAAAAAACTACTTCTCTTCTCGATGGTCGCTATCGTGTCTAACGCAGTTTGGGGTCAAGGAAAGACCTTTGAGGTCTACAAAACGGATGCGGAGTGGAAAAAACAACTCAACGGCCTACAGTATTATGTTTTGCGA
>JBJOGS010000043.1:0-4908 GCA_046048095.1 Bacteroidota bacterium | reverse complement strand
GTGCTTTTAAAACTCTCTACAAGCTGAGTGGGTAGTTTACGAATGAAACCCACCGTGTCGCTTAGCAAAAACGGAAGGTTGCCAAGTACGACCTTGCGCACAGTGGTATCTAAGGTGGCGAAGAGTTTGTTTTCGGCGAAAACCTCACTTTTAGCGATCACATTCATTAAGGTAGACTTACCCACGTTAGTGTATCCCACTAGGGCCACACGCACCAATGCACCGCGATTGCTGCGCTGGGTTTCCATTTGGCGATCGATTTTTTGAAGTTTTTTCTTCAAAAGGGCGATGCGATCGCGCACGATACGCCTATCTGTTTCGATTTCGGTTTCACCGGGTCCGCGCATTCCGATACCCCCACGCTGGCGCTCAAGGTGCGTCCACAAACCAGTTAAACGTGGTAGCAGGTATTCGTACTGTGCGAGCTCTACTTGAGTGCGGGCATAACTTGTTTGTGCTCTTTGGGCGAAGATGTCTAAAATGAGTCCTGTACGGTCTAAGATCTTACAGCGAAAAATCTTCTCAATGTTGTTTTGCTGGGCCGGAGTTAGCTCATCATCGAAGATCACCGATCCGATCTCGTGTTCTTCTACAAATTGTGCGATTTCGTCGATTTTACCAGAGCCCAAATAGGTTTTGGGGTTGGGCAGGTCTATGCGTTGAACAAAACGCTTTTTGACCTCGCCTCCGGCTGTATACGTCAAGAATTCGAGCTCGTCTAAATACTCCTCTACCTTTTCAGCAGGTTGATCGCGATGAATGGCACCAATGAGCACGCTGCTCTCGTAATCCGTGGTTTTCTTCTCTATCATGGTTAGCTAATCGCTACCCAAAATTAAGCCTTTATCGTTAGCTGCAGATTGAAGTGTTAAGGTTTTCTTAACGGTCTTTACGGCTATATAACAAACCGGCTTTCAAACTTAAAACTAGGGTTAACTAAGGGGTGGTAGAGCCTGCTACATTTGCCCAAAACGTAAAACTTATGAGAACTTTATTCAGTCTTTTAATCGCTCTAGTGACCTCTTTTGCTGTGGCCCAAAGTACCGTAAAAGGTAGGGTTCTAGACGAGAGTAATTTTCCGCTTCCGGGTGCTGTTGTAGCCCTTGACAATGGTCAGACGGTGATTACCGATTTTGATGGATACTTTACTATTTCTTCTTCAGTAACGGTTAACGCAACCCTTTCTTATATCGGGTTTGCTTCGCAATCTATAGTTTTAGCCCCTTCATCTGATGTACTCATATTTGTGCTTCAGCCCGAGGTGAACCAGCTTGATGAGGTTGTGGTTTCTGGGTTTCAAGGTGGAGTGGTAAAGTCGCTGAACAAACAGCGAAACGATGTCAACGTGACCAATGTGGTCTCTTCGGATCAAGTAGGTAAGTTTCCAGACGCTAACATCGGAGACGCTCTTAAGCGCGTAAGCGGTATTGCTATGCAATATGATCAAGGAGAAGCACGAGACATTATCATTCGTGGTTTTGCTCCGGGCCTAAACTCTGTTACCTTAAATGGAGAGCGCATACCTTCAGCCGAGGGTGACAACCGCCGTGTACAGATGGACCTTATTCCATCAGATATGATTCAATTAATTGAGGTAAGCAAAACTCTTACTCCTGACATGGAAGCCGATGCGATCGGGGGTTCTGTAAACTTAGTTACCCGATCTAATCCGAATGGTTTTCGCTTTTCTTCAACTGTTTCAGGAGGAGCTAATCCAATAAGAGACGGCGGATTCAATCGCAGTCTAGGTCTAATCGTAGCCGACAAGGTAAGCGACAAATTTGCCTATACACTTTCTGCCAGTCACAATACAGTAGACTATGGATCTGACAACGTTGAATTCGAGTGGGATGATTCTGATGAAGACGAAATTAAAGAGCAAGATATACGTCGTTACGACGTGAAACGCACGCGTCGCTCGGTTTCTATGAACCTCGATTACACAATCGATGCCAATAACGCAATTTACTTCAAGTCGATGTACAACTCGAGAGATGATTGGGAGAATCGATTCAGAGTTACGTTTAACGATATTGACGAAGAGGGTGATGGCACCTTGAGAATCAGAAAACAAACCAAAGGAGGAATAGGGAGTGATCGAGTAGACAATCGTCGCCTAGAAGATCAGCGCACCTCTCGTTTTTCTCTTGGAGGTGAACACCAATGGGGAAAGCTAGGTGTTGATTGGAAGGGCTCGTTCTCAAACGCTTCAGAGTCAAGACCCAATGAGCGCTATATTCGTTTTGATCAAGATGGAGCCGCCTATTCGGGGGTTAATCTATCCGGATCAAATTTACCTGGATTTCTAGTAAATGAATCGGTATTAAACGCAGTAGAAAAATTTGAATATGATCAAGCCCTTGAAGGGTTCGGTATTACTGAGGAAGATAATACCACCCTTAGGCTCAATTTTGAGCTGCCCTACGGTAAAAACGACGTCATGAAGTTTGGTTACAAAATGAACGCCAAAACCAAGGTCAGAGACGATATGTGGTATGAATACGACGCTGAAGACGCCTTCCCTACTATGGCTGATGCCTCTACTGCTAACTACGATATTGAAGGATACTTGCCTGGAGCCTACAAACACGGCTTATTTGCATCGGCTGAGTTCTTAGGAGGTGTTAATATGTCTGCTTTTGATCAAGAAGTGGCTTTAGGAGAGTTCGCAGCTGGGAATTACAACGCCGACGAGACCGTAAACGCGGCATACTTGATGTTTACTGATCAACTAGGGCCAAAAACCCGTGCTATAGTAGGAGCTCGATTAGAGGCTACCAACATTGATTATGCCGGTTTTGAATACGATGAGAGTACAGACGAAACGCTTGCTGATCTTAAGCAGGTTTCAGGTAGCAACAGTTACACCAACTTGTTGCCAAACCTTACGCTTCAGCACAATGAGAAAAACCTTGTTTTAAATGCGGCTTACACCGTATCGCTAGCACGCCCGGCCTACTTTGATTTGGTGCCTTATCGCGAGGTGAATTCTGAAGATGAAGAGATTGCCTTTGGTAACCCTGACCTTGAAGCTACAGTGTCAAACAATTTTGACCTGATGGCTGAGTACTATTTTGACAATGTTGGACTCATTTCAGCAGGTGTTTTTGCAAAGAACATCGACAACTGGATCTATTCGTTTAGTGACGATAATTTTGCTGGATTCTCTGGTGAATATGCTGGATTCGACTATCAGCAAGTGCGTAACGGAAGTTCGGCTACTGTAAATGGATTTGAAATGGGAGTACAGTCACGTCTTGATTTCTTGCCGGGATTCTTAGGAAACACCACTTTTTACGGTAACTACACCTATACCAATGCTACAACTGATGGGGTTGAAGGCCGAGACGATGTTCCGTTAGTAGGCGCCGTTGAAAACATGTTCAATGCTTCATTAGCCTACGAAACCAAGAATTTCTTCTTAAGAGCTTCGCTGAACTACCAAGGCGAAAACCTAGACGAAGTTGGAGGTAATAGTTTCGAAGACCGTTGGTATGACGCTCAAACTTTCGTTGACCTGAATGCCACCTATTCACTTAACGATCGCGTGCGTATATTTGCCGAGGCCAAGAACCTTACGAATCAACCACTTCGTTATTACCAAGGTTTGGTTGATCGCACTATGCAGCTCGAATACTACGATATTAACTGGAACGTAGGTATTAAAATAGATATTAGATAAGATGAGATTAATTACCCTGGCACTTACCTTATTCGTGGTGCAAGGGCAGGCTCAAATTAGTGACAAGGAACGGGTATCTCGTTCCTTGTCTTATTTTGAGATTAGCCCAATAGCTGAAACTACCCCTGTTGGATCTTTTGATGATGCTGCCGATGATGTATGCATTTATGTGCCTGAATCCGCTAAAGAACCAGTGTTGATCGTTGGAACCGACAAGAAGAACGGCCTAGACGTTTATAGTTTAGATGGCTCTTTGTTGCGTTCTTACGATGTAGGCAGGGTAAATAATGTGGATCTTATAAAGGCAGACTATCCGATTATAGTCGCCTCAAATCGGAGTTTCAACAGCATAGATTTCTATAGACTGTATGCTGATGGATCACTGAATTTAGTACATAGGGAGCTTACAGGGCTCAAAGATGTATACGGAATCACTGCTGACAGTGGTGTGGAGTATTCAACGGTGTTTATTAGTGACAAAAAGGGGAAGGTGCTTGAGTATAAGGTGAAAATTCAAGGAAAAGAAATTATACCTGCCTTAACTGCTCGTGTGCGTTTTTCTTCAGTGGTAGAAGGCCTAGAGGTAGACCCCAATTATAAACGCTTGTATGCTGCACAAGAAGATAAGGGATTATGGGTGTTAGACTTGAATGATCCCAAGCGTAAAGCGCGAACATTAGTTTTCAAAGCCGATAAAAAAGAGTTTAAGGCTGACTTCGAAGGCGTTGCTCTAGCCGAAACTTCGGCATCTACGGGTATGATTTTTATCTCTATTCAAGGTTCTAACGCCTACGCCATTTTAGACCGTGAAGACCTTAGTTATGTAGGGTATTTTCGCATAACAGCTAATCGATTGGGAGTTGATGGTGCAGAAGAAACAGATGGAATAGACGTTAGCACTCACCCTCGAGCCCGCATTTTTGTTGCTCAAGACGGATTTAACGATAAGCAAAACCAGAACTTTAAGATCGTCTCTTTTGATCAACTTCAAAAAGCCATTTTACAAAATTAATTCCTATACTTGTCCTGTACTTTCATAGTAAATGTCAAGTATGTTTCTTGTTTATTACATTGCTACACTTCTTTTTAATCCTCCTAATTTTAGTTCCCGAAGCTTTGTTGTTCTGGACACCAAAGACGGGTTTACATTCATCACGAATGACAGCTTGTATTTCACCACTGACGGGGTTGAATTTAAATCACGCAAGCACAATTTCGGACTGGAT
>JBJOGS010000042.1:0-23109 GCA_046048095.1 Bacteroidota bacterium | reverse complement strand
GTTTATTGACCCTTCAGCGCGCCCTTGAGCAGCAAGGCCGCGCGTCACAAATTAGAGTTTTATCTGCTTCAGCAATAGGGTGTTACGCTTCTGACTTTGAGTATTGTCATACCGAAGATAGCCTCGCATTAGGCAACGACTTTTTGGCACAAGTCGTCTCTTCTTGGGAAGCCGCAGCGCTAGCCTTAACTCCATTGGTGCATTCACTGAGTGTAGTGCGTATAGGTATCGTGTTAGATGCCGAGCAGGGTGCCCTTCCAAAGCTCTTGGCTCCGATTAAATGGGGTCTTGGAGCACCATTGGGGACTGGAAACCAATGGCAATCATGGATTCACATTAAGGATCTGGCGCGTTTGTTCGTTTTCTTACTTGAACACGACCTCGGTCCGATAGTGAATGGGGTCGCTCCATCGCCTGTTCGACAGGCCGCACTCACGGCACACATTGCCAAAACGCTGCGAAAGCCCCTATGGCTACCCGCCGTTCCGTCTTTACTGTTGCGCTTGTTGTTGGGCGAGATGTCTACCGTGGTGTTAGCCTCTCAATGCGTAAGCTCTGAGCGCCTAGAAGATTCGGATTTTCATTTTGAGTTTCCGTCGTTAGACGGGGCCCTATCCGATCTGTTGCGTGCTTAAGTGACATTTTGACATCATCAAAAGGATTGGCAGTAAATTTGCTATTCACAAACCAAAAGGAATAGACCCAGTTTATCATGAGTAAAAAGAATACAAAGGCCAAGAACGAAGAAGAGTTGCACGCAGATCACCAAGTAGAGCAATCCATAGAAGAGCGAGATCAGGCGCAGACTGAGAGTGAAGAAACGGTTCAAGAATCGATGAGCCCAGATGAGGTGCTTGCTCAAGAAAAGGATAAGTTTTTAAGACTTTTTGCCGAATTTGAGAATTATAAGAAGCGCACTACCAAAGAGCGCATGGACTTGTTTAAAACCGCTGGTCGAGAAGTAATATCAGCATTGCTTCCGGTAGTGGACGATTTTGAGCGGGCGCTGAATGAGCTTCAAAAGCAAGAACAAACAGAGCACGCCGAAGGGATTAAGCTCATCTATAACAAGCTGATTGAGACCTTAAAATCAAAAGGGTTGACGGTCATCGAAATCGCCATAGGGGATGCTTTTGATTCAGAATTGCACGAGGCGATCACGCAAATTAAGGCTCCAGAAGAATCCTTGGTGGGTAAGGTGATTGATGTCATTGAAAAGGGATACAAGCTCGGAGACCAAATTATTCGTCACCCGAAAGTGGTGGTAGGAAATTAAGCAGGTAATGAAAGAAGATTTTTACGACATTTTAGGAGTATCCAAAGGCGCCACCGAGGCTGAAATAAAAAAAGCCTATCGCAAAAAGGCTATTGAATACCATCCCGACAAGAATCCTGGAGACAGCACTGCTGAAGAGCGCTTTAAAAAGGCTGCAGAGGCTTATGAGGTACTTTCGGATAAGGACAAACGCGCCCGCTACGATCAATTCGGTCATGCTGCGTTTGAAAACGGAGGCGGAGCCGGATCGATGAATATGGATGATATTTTCAGCCAGTTCGGAGATATTTTTGGCAGCGCCTTCGGCGGCGGTTTCGGCGGTTTTTCGGGCTTTGGATCCACTTCAGGACGAAGAGTAAAAGGTACCAATCTGCGTATTCAGATCACCTTGACACTTGACGAGATTGCCGATGGGGTAGAGAAGAAGGTCAAAGTAAAGCGCAAAGTACAAGCTGAAGGGGTCACTTACAAAAACTGTAGCAGCTGTAATGGTACCGGGCAGGTGACTAAAATAACCAATACTATTCTCGGCCGCATGCAGACTGCTGCTCCTTGTGCAGCCTGTTCTGGGGCAGGACAGATTTTGGATAAAAAGCCAGAGGGTGCAGATGCACAGGGTCTCGTAACCAAAGAAGAAACTGTTGCTATTCAGATTCCGGGCGGAGTAGAAGAGGGTATGCAGCTTAAGGTTTCTGGTAAAGGAAACGCTGCTCCTGGAGAGGGAATTGCCGGTGACCTTATCGTGTCCATTAAAGAAGCTCCTCATGGTTCACTCAAACGCGAAGGGGATAACCTTCACTACGATTTGAGAATTAGCTTTGCCGAGGCGGTGCTCGGAGCATCCAAAGAAATTGAAGCTGTAGGGGGCAAGGTGCGTATCAAAGTAGATAAAGGCACCCAATCTGGAAAGGTCTTGAGACTTCGAGGCAAAGGAATAAAAAGTTTAAATGGCTACGGAAAAGGAGATTTATTAGTGCACGTACTGGTGTGGACCCCTCAAAAGCTCTCAGCAGAGCAAGAAGCCTTTTTCGAAGAAACCCTAAGCGATAAAAACTTCATGCCTGACCCAAAAGCTGAGGATAAGTCGACCTTTGATCGCATAAGAGACATGTTCTCTTAGATTGATTGTTGATGGAGTTTAGGTAGAATTAAAAAAAAGTATATATTTACCATTAGTATTGGTTCTATCAATACTATTTTCTTTTTCATAGCAATTTTTCCCATCCTCGAGCGCTGTTTGAGGGTGGGTTTTGTATTTTAAGGCCTATCTAATCGCTTTCCGATGCCGCGCATTTTAATCATTGAAGACGAAGAAAGTATCCGCAAGGTACTTGTGAAAATTCTGCAAGAATCAGATCCTACCTTGGAGTGTATTACGGCCAAAGACGGTCAAGAAGGTATTGATTTGCTCAGCCAAGACGACGCTATTGACCTCGTTTTTTGCGACATAAAAATGCCGAAGAAAGACGGAATCGATGTGCTTCAATCTTTTTCAGAGCGTTTGGCAGAACTTCCATTTATCATGATTTCTGGTCATGGTGATATCGATACAGCGGTAGAGTGTATGCGTTTAGGTGCCTTTGATTATTTGTCTAAACCCCCTGATTTGAATCGGCTGCTTCTGACGGTAAAAAATGCTTTAGAGCGAAAGACCCTAACTACTGAAAATAAGCAGCTGAAGCGAAAGCTTCGGCAGTCTCAAGAAATGGTCGGATCAAGTCGAGCCTTACTTGAGGTGAAATCACTGATCGACAAGGTGGCTCCGACCACCGCGCGGGTGCTCATCACCGGCCCTAATGGTTCAGGAAAAGAACTCGTAGCTCGAGCCATTCACGAGCTTAGTGACCGTGCTCGATCTGCTTTTGTTGAAGTTAATTGTGCTGCCATTCCATCTGAACTAATTGAGAGTGAACTGTTTGGACATGTTAAAGGTGCGTTTACCTCAGCACATAAAGACCGTCCAGGCAAGTTTGAGGCGGCTCATATGGGAACACTTTTTTTAGATGAGGTAGCAGACATGTCGTTGGCTGCTCAAGCCAAAGTCTTAAGGGTATTACAAGAGCAACGCCTTACTCGGGTAGGTTCTGATAAGTCAATTAGTGTGGATGTTCGCGTTCTCGCTGCCACCAACAAAGACTTACAACAGGCAATTTCAGCAGGTACCTTTCGTGAAGATTTGTATCACCGTTTAAGTGTAATTCGCCTTGAAATACCGGCCCTAGAAGAGCGTAAAGAAGATATTCCTCTCTTGGTCACTCATTTTAATGCTCTGATCACCGCTCAGCAGGGTACGCGCAGTAAGAACTTTGAACCCGAAGCGATTGAGGCACTAAAGGCAAAGACCTATAAGGGCAACATACGCGAATTGCGAAATGTTGTCGAACGATTACTGATACTCTCTGGTGATACCGTAACTTTAGATGATGTAAAAAATTACGTATGAAAAGGTTACTAAATAAACCAATGCTATTGGTGTTGGTTGTAAGTACAATCGGTGTTTTTAATATGCGCGGACAGGCTGCAAATGCGCCTTCGAAAGATGCGCTTATGCTCAAGTCAATTTACAATGAGACACTCACTCATGGCAAGGCTTACGATTGGCTACGTTTCTTATCGTTACAGATTGGCGGACGCTTGTCTGGTTCTGTAGAGGCTGAACAGGCGGTAGAATACACCAAATCAATTCTCAATGACTTAGCACTTGATCGCGTGTACTTACAACCCGTAATGGTGCCAAAATGGGTGAGAGGGGCACCAGAGTATGCGTATTACGAAACAGCTCCTGGCTTAAGCACTACGGTTCCGATCACCGCTTTAGGAGGATCGGTAGCTACACCCAGTATGGGAATCAAGGCAAAAGTGATTGAGGTAAAAGGGCTTGAAGAATTAGAGAAATTGGGACGACGTGCGATTGAAGGAAAAATCGTGTTTTTCAATCGACCGATGGACCCACAGGTAATTCAAACCTTTGAATCTTATGGTGGTTGCGTAGATCAGCGCTATTCAGGGGCGCTTGAGGCTGCTAAATACGGGGCATTAGGAGTAATTGTTCGTTCAATGAACTTGCGAAAGGACGATTACCCTCATACCGGATCTATGAGTTATGGAGACAGTCCAATAAATTCTCGTATTCCGGCGGCAGCGATCAGCACCAATGGGGCCGATTTATTATCTGCCACGCTGCGCCTTAATCCCGAAACGACATTTTATTTCAAGCAAAATTGCCGGGCATTTCCTGATGTGAAGTCGTATAATGTCATCGGTGAAATCAAAGGATCAGTATATCCTGAAGAGATTATGGTGGTTGGCGGGCACTTAGACTCTTGGGATCTTGGCGATGGCGCCCACGATGATGGCGCCGGAGTGGTACAATCCATAGAAGTACTGCGAACACTTAAAGCCATTGATTATAAGCCGAAGAGAACGTTACGCGTGGTCTTGTTCATGAATGAAGAAAATGGTTTAAGAGGCGCTCGTGAATACGCTAGCGAAGCTGAAGCTTTAGGAGAAAAACACGTGTTTGCCTTAGAGAGCGATAGTGGCGGGTTTACCCCAAGAGGTTTTCAATTTGACACGGATTCGGCCAATTTTGAGCGTATAAATTCGTGGTCATCGTTGTTTTTTCCTTTTTTTGCCGATCGCTTTGAACTTGGAGGCAGTGGAGCAGATGTGGGCCCCTTAAAAGCGCAAGGGACTGTTTTGGCCGGATTGCGACCAGATTCTCAGCGGTATTTTGACCACCATCACTCAGATCACGATACGTTTGATCAGGTGAATAAGCGTGAACTAGAATTGGGAGCAGCCGCTATGGCATCCCTGATTTATTTAATCGATACTTATGGAGCTATTGCTCCGAACTAATTTTATTTTGATGCAAGACGGAATCTACGCAAGAATTGAAACGACCAAAGGAGAAATTCTCATTCAGCTCACCCATGACAAAACCCCAGGAACAGTAGGAAATTTTGTTGCGCTAGCCGAAGGTAATTTAGAAAATAGTGTAAAGTCACAAGGAACGCCCTATTACAATGGGTTGACGTTTCACCGGGTAATTCCGGATTTTATGATCCAAGGTGGATGTCCATTGGGCTCAGGAACGGGTGATCCAGGCTACAAGTTTGATGATGAATTTCATCCTGAGTTAAAGCATGACCGTCCCGGGGTTTTGTCCATGGCCAATGCTGGACCAGGAACGAATGGAAGCCAGTTTTTCATCACTCATGTGCCAACGCCATGGCTAGACAACAAACACACGGTTTTTGGATTTGTCGTTGATGGACAATCCGTTGTAGATCGCATCACTCAAGGGGATGCTATCGCGACTATTGAGATAGTTCGGCAAGGTGCCGAGGCGGCCCAGTGGAATGCGGTAGAGGCATTCAGAACCTTTGAAAATTCAAGAGCGCAGCGCGAGCAGGCTGAGCGGGATGCTCGAGAACAGGCATTAGAACGTTTAGCTGCTGGATTCGAGAAAACCTCTTCAGGTTTGCGTTATAAAATTATTCAGCAGGGCAGTGGAAGCCCCGCAGTCAAGAATAAGAAAGTAAGCGTGCATTACGAAGGAAGTCTAGAGAACGGACAAGTATTTGACTCTTCATTCAAACGAAAAGAGCCCATCGAGTTTACCTTAGGAATCGGTCAAGTGATTTCAGGTTGGGATGAAGGTATTTCTCTTTTGCGTGAAGGGGATAAAGCGCGTTTCGTGATTCCTTCTGATTTGGGCTACGGAGCCCGTGGCGCTGGTGGGGTAATTCCGCCCCACGCCACGCTCATTTTTGATGTTGAGTTGATCAAGGTGGGATGAGCGACGCAATCAAATATCCTATAGGAACTTTTTCAAGGCCGACGACCATTGAAGCCAGACAGATTGATGAGGCATTGGATACGCTAACCCGAATTCCGAGCGAACTGAAAAACCTTGTTGGTCAGTGGAGCGATGCGCAGTTAGATACTCCTTATCGAGAAGGCGGTTGGACGGCGCGACAGCTTATTCATCATTTAGCTGATAGCCATATGCATAGCCTTATTCGCTACAAATGGGCACTTTCTGAAGAAACCCCACTGATTAAGGCTTATGATCAAGATGCCTGGGCCTCGTTGCCAGATGCCTTCATGCCTATAGCCTCTTCTCTTTCGATACTAGAAGCGGTGCACGAAAAGATTGTATTTATCGTTAGGTCGTTAGACCAAGATCAGTTGAAGGCCGCTTTCATCCATCCCGAAACCAAAAAGGAGCGTAATCTGCTTGAGAATACACTCCTTTATGCTTGGCACGCCTCGCATCACTATGCACACTTAGAGCGTTTGGCAGAGCGCGAGGGTTGGTAAGATCCTAGTTGCTTACATCGATTCTCCAAAGAATAGCGCATTGAGTAATAGGCGGTTGGTTCCGTACCAAAATGCTCTGAAGTTTGTGTTGTCGGTAAATCCGATCACGCGCCCAGCCCCTAAGGATTGGGTTACGAATGGGACAGATCCTTTGAGTACACTTAGATTTTCTTCAGAGATATACCCACTCAAAAGAGGATCATTGCTGTAACGAATAGGGTTCTCATAAGAGTGTTTCTTAGGTGAGATATAGAGATTTGTATTTCTAAATAGCGCAATCTTATTTTCAGTATATCCAAAATTTATTGGGTGTGAGCGGTCAATAGTTGCTTCAAAAATTGCTCCTCCAGTAACTTGAGCCCCTTGGTATTCATCGCGTTGATCAAAACGCAAATTTGTCGCATCTTTGACTGTGGCCGTGCGGGTTTCAAAGTTCAGAAACTCATTGCGCTTTAGCCAGTTTAAGGTGTTGCGGTAGCCGATGAGCACCCCACCTTTTCTCACCCATTCTTTGAGGTTAGATGCGCTTCGGTCACTGAGGTTTAAACCATAAGAAGTGCTTGGAAAAATAATGCGATTATATCGAGAAAGGTCTGCTCTTTCTAGATTTTTTGTGTCCAGTTTGGTGACTTTAATCTTGAATCGTTGATCAAAAAGATGCCACATCTCTCCGGCGTCATAAGAACTGATGCCATCTCCGACAATCAGGGCGACAGAGATGGGCTGAACGGCCTCAAAATCGTTGCTACCTAGATCGATACCCTTAGTTCTTCCGGTGCCCACAGCGGTCACTTTAACAGGAATTTCTTTGACCAGCCTCGTCAGGGTAGCATACAGTTGGTCGGCATCTAATGCTTGGTTTTGAAGCGGCACCAAAAGTGTTCCGTAATCGTAGTTGTTATTTTCTAATTCAAAGGGAGCCATTGCTACCTTCACTCGAACTCCTTGTTGAGTCAGGTGGTGAATAAGCTTCGGAGCATAGTAGTCGTGAGGCTCAAAGAGGTAAGCGTAATTGCTCTTGCCTGAAACCGCTCCTTGAGGTAGGTCAAGTCCTTCTGCTGTGCGCAAAGCTGCAGTAGGAGCTTTTGCTAGTTTTTCGTAATTCACCCCAAAAGCATGAGGAAACGTCCAAGCTGAAATATCATAAAATAGACTATCGGCAAAAACACTGCGCTCCTCAAAAATGGCATGAATCAATCGCGGATTTTTCTGATTCAGCGGCACGAAATAACTCTGTCCGGCCTCATAGTGTTTTCCAGATAGGGTTACCGCTTTGTCTAAAACCTGATGCTCAATGCGATGTCTTTTAAGCACCTCCGCTAAGTGCCAAGGACCACTAAAATCTTTTGAAGCACCAAAGAGGTATCCAGAGGTTTTTTCATTTTGCGCCTCTTGTTTGAGTTGTTTATAATAATTGAACTGGTAGTTCTGAAGTTGAGCTTTTAATCCGGTGGCGGCTTTTAGCGTGGAAATAGCCGTGCTCATTTGATTGCGCACTGTAAACGGAAAGGTTAACAATCCATTATCGCTTTCTTGTACGTGCCCTCTTGAGCTAGCTTGTTCAAAAAGAATACCTACACTACCATTGATGTCCGGAAAGGTAGAGCCTTTGCCGTAGTAGTAGTCGTCATAGTTTTCTTCACTGTAATACAGTGAGCCTATGGCGTTTAGTGCCTCTTCGTGGTAATCGCCAATCGCCGCAGTCAATTCTTGATTGATTTTTGGGGTGAGCGGGTGCACGCGTTTGGGTTCGCCGGGCTGAAAGAAAAACGTCGAATTGGTGCCCATCTCGTGATGATCAGTCAGAATGTTTGGTACCCAATCATGAAAAGTTTCGATGCGGGCACGGCTTTCAGGTAGTTGAACGGGAAGCCAATCTCTGTTGAGATCAAAATAGTAGTGGTTGGTGCGTCCGCCTGGCCAGACTTCACTGTATTCGCGGTCATTGGGGTCTGAATTGATCACATGCGCTCTGTTGGTGTTTGCCCAGTAGGCAAAACGCTGTAATCCGTCAGGATTGAAACTGGGATCGAATAAAACCACGGTGTGTTCTAGCATCTTTAGCGCTTCGTCTGAGGCGGCCAAATAATAGGCGTAAGCTAGGGCTGCATTAGAACCACTTGGTTCATTACCGTGAATCGAAAACCCTTGATAAATCACCACGGGATCGCTATCAGTAGGTACCTTTTCACCAGAGGCGATGCGTTGCTGATTAGATCTTAATTCGTCAATTCGAGCCAAATTCTCAGGACTTGAAACGGTGAGTAGCAGTATAGGCCGCCCTTCATAGGTGGTGCCTCGAGAGGTGAGCTGCATCCGGTCACTTGCCTCTGCTAATGCGGTCATGTACTGGACCAATTTGTCATGAGTCACATGCCATTGGCCCACCTCGTGACCAATCACTTGCTGAGGTTTAGGTATAGACGGATCATAAACCGCAGATTGAGGCAAGTAATAGTCTAAAGTGACGTCAGCCGATGATTGTTGAGCACTTACAAAGCCGAAAAGGCACAGCCCTAAGAGACTGAAAAATAATTTCTTCATGAGGTAAGAGGTTAAAGTTCCTCGAAGTCGAGGTCAGTGAATGATGAAGAAGAAGTATTCTCTTCTTCCTCTTCTTTTTTGAAGTCTTTTTGATGACGCTCAGAGATGACTTCTTCTCCTTTTGATTCGATGACAAATTGCATCATTTCATTCAAGATTTCACTGAACGCGGTGAAATCTTCTTTGTAAAGATAGATCTTGTGTTTTTTGTAATGAAAGCTTCCGTCGTCATTAGAAAACTTTTTGCTTTCTGTTAGTGTGAGGTAGTAGTCTCCTGCTTTGGTTGCCCTGACATCAAAGAAATACGTTCTTCTGCCAGCTCTTAACACTTTTGAGAAAATCTCTTCTTGATCTCCATTAAATCTTGATTCCATAAATAGACCGCATTTACGTCCCTATCAAAAATGTAAAAAAAAAGCACGTCGAACAACTTTTTTACGAGACTAATTGTTCGTTATATAAGTGCTTGTAGAATCCGTCCTGTTCGATCAATTTGGCATGTGTGCCTTCTTGAACTACGCGTCCTTGGTCTAGCACTAGTATGCGGTCAGCATGCTTGATGGTAGAAATGCGGTGACTTACAATGAGAGTCGTTTTAGTGGCCGTTAGGCGTTTGATGTGCTCTAAAATTACTTCTTCGGTTTCGGTGTCTACGGCAGAGAGACAGTCGTCAAACATGTAGAGCTGTGCGTTCTTGATGAGAGCACGTGCGATAGAAACTCGCTGCTTTTGGCCACCGCTCAGTGAGATTCCTCGTTCTCCTAACAGGGTGTCATATCCTTTAGGAAAGCTCAAGATGTTGTCATGAACATCGGCCATTTTTGCCGCTTCTATGATTTGTTCATCGGTCGCTTCTTTGTTGCCGAATTGGATGTTCGCTTTTATCGTTTCTGAAAAGAGAAAGGCGTCCTGAGGAACGGCTCCTATTTCTGCCCGCAATTCGTGAATATCGTACTCTTTTAGATTGACTTCATCGAGAAAAATGGCACCACGGCTGGGATCCAGAAGTCGCGTAGCGAGATCAATAATGCTTGACTTTCCTGATCCTGTTTTGCCTAATATGGCCAGCGTCTCTCCGGGATTTACCGTGAAACTCACCCCTTTCAGGGCTTCGATTTCAGTGTCTTCGTACGTTAAAAAGACAGAATCGAAGCGCAGTTGACCTGTGAGTGAAGTTGCAGGTGCGGTTCCGGATACCAGATCAGGTTTGGTATTTAAAAAGTCATTAATTCGTTCTTGAGAGGCTTCGGCGCGCTGAATAATCGAAGTGAGCCAACCCACTACGGTAACAGGCCAAGTAAGCATATTGACGTAGAGGATGAACTCTGCGATTAGCCCTACTGAATCGATACGTCCATCGATGAACATGCGGCCGCCCACATACATGACAATAATGTTTGAAGCGCCAATAAGCAACAGCATTAACGGAAAAAACCAGGCGTTGATTTTTGCCAGATGCATAGCTGTTTCTTTACCCTCAATTGACAATTGCTCAATATCGCGATCGATTTGTTGTTCGAGGCCATAAGCCTTGACCACAGCGATGCCAGAAAATCGCTCTTGAGTAAAGGTAGATAGGGTGGATAAGAAAGTTTGAACGGCAGTGCTTCTTTGGTGAATGCGCTTACTCACTCCATAAATAAGTACTGACAAGATCGGAAAGGGCAATACGGTATACAGGGCAAGGGTAGGTGCCTTGACAAACATCAGCGGAATTAAGATGACAAAAAGGGTAAGGGTTTGTAAGCCATACATGATCGCAGGTCCGGCATACATGCGCACCTGACTTACATCTTCTGAAAGGCGGTTCATCAAATCTCCTACTCTGTTCTTTTTATAAAAGTTCAGCGATAAGGTGAGGTAATGCTTAAATACTTCATTTTTTAGATCGAATTCAATATAGCGCGAGACATTAATAATGTACTGGCGCATTAGAAAGGTGAGCAGCGCTGCAATTGCGGTAGTGCCAATAATGATGCTAATATCGATAGTCAACAATTGTTGAGCGGCTTCTTTCGTAATCTCATTTTTAAAAAACTGCTCGATGGTCTGAATCGACTTATTGATGTACGAGGGCATGACTAGTGAGAAGATGCGTGCGCTTGCGGTAATAAGTAGTCCGATAAGCAGTTTTTTCCAATACTTTAAAAAGTATTTATTGAGATGCCGAAGGGCCTTCATAAAGAAATGATTGACAATTTTCAAAGATAGTGTATCGAATTATAACTGTACATTTGTCTCCAGTTTTCAATGGTGATACTAAGTTCTTTTTCATGCTAACGCGACGTCATATACGCATCAAAGTCTTTCAAAGCCTTTATGCCCTTACAAAATCAAACGAGAGTACCTTAGAGCGTCAGCAAAAGCTGCTGAAAGAAAGCATCGATCAAAGTATCGTCCTCTACCTGGTTCAATTGAATTTTTTCTATGCCCTAAGGCAATGGGCAATTCGTGATTTAGAAGCCCGTAAGAAAGCCTATCTAGACGCTTCAAAAAGCATTTACGCAGATCCAGAGCGGTTCATACACAACCCCTTTCTGTTGCTTATCACTGAATCCGAAGTACTTCGTTCTTATTGGGAAAAGAAAAAGATAAAGCAGTGGTATCTAAATGAAAAGTACGTCGTTAAGATATATAACGAGTACGTGAGTAGCGAGGGATATATGGCCTACATGAATGCAGGCAAGGTGAGTCTGAAACAGCACCAAGAGCAGCTGCTTCGGTTGTTTCATGATTTCATTGCTCCCAACGATGAGTTATTTGAATTTTTAGAGGATGAATACCTGAGTTGGGCCGACGACTTTCCAGTGATCAACACTTTTATTTACAAGAAGCTGTCTACCCTTGCTCCAGAAGATTACCATGCCTTTGATGACATTGACCTTTTGGTAAGCGGTGACGACCGCACTTTCGCTTCAGCCTTATTGGCGAAGATTGCGCTTAATTATGAGACCTATGCGAAAGAGATTGAAGGCAAAACGCCCAATTGGGACCAAGACCGAATTACTGATGTGGATAAAATCTTACTGATCATGGGCATTGGAGAATTACTTGATTTCGAATCTATTCCGCCGAAGGTGACATTGAATGAGTATTTAGAAATCGCCAAAGAATACTCCACTCCAAAGAGTAGTCTTTTTATCAATGGTATTTTGGATCAGTTGAGCAAAGATTTTAGCGCGTCGAATCGTTTGAAAAAAGCCGGAAGAGGCTTGCTGTAAAAGGCAAAAGAAATGTTTATTTTTGAAGAGTTACATTAAAATCATTTAAGAACAATGAAACAATCAAGCTTATTCTCTTTAGCTGCTTCAGTGGTGGTCTTAGGATTCACAATTGCCTGTGGCGACGCCTCGAATAAATCTTCAAAAGAAAAGGTCGCTGCAACTGAAGCGGTATCTGCAACTTCAGTGGCTGAAGGTGAGTCACAGGCGAAGTTTGCCCGGATGTCTTTTGACAAAGTAGAACACGATTTTGGTACGATTGCTGCCGGAACACCACAAGAAACGGTATTTACCTTTAAAAATATTGGAGACGCTCCTTTAATTATTACGAATGCCCGATCAAGCTGCGGATGCACGGTTCCTGATTATCCACGTAATGTGCCCATTGCTCCAGGTGAGTCTGGTGAACTATTGGTGAAATTCAACGGCACCGGAATTAACCAGGTGACTAAAACCATTTCTCTCACTACGAATACCCAAGCTGGAACAGAAAACCTACGCATTACTGCGTTTATCGAGCCAGAAGGTTCAACGGCTTTTGAATCACCACTTAAGAAGTAATTTCAGATACGAACGAATCCATGGAAGCTATCAGTCAATTTCTGCCCCTCATTCTCATCTTTGTAGTGGCTTATTTTTTTATGATCCGCCCGCAAATGAAGCGCCAAAAAGATGAGAAGAAGTTTATCAGTTCGCTCAAAAAGGGCGACAGGGTGATTACTAAAAGTGGCCTTCACGGAAAAATTATGGAGATCAATGACGCAGACCATACTGTGGTTATTGAAACGCTCGCAGGTAAGTTGAAACTTGAAAACAGCGCTGTTTCTCATGAACTCAGCCTAAAGCTTCAGAAAACCTAGATCAATGAATAAATGAATGATTTAAAGGAGTGATGAAGGTCACTCCTTTTTTGTATCAAGCCCATGTATCCCGTTATTCGCCGCCTACTATTCTTACTAGATGCTGAAGCAGCGCATCGCGTTTCTTTTATGGCGATCGCTTGGCTTGAGGCAATGGGCTTGACGCGTTTAGTTCGCAGGCTTTTCGTGCCGAAAGGGCAGGCCTTAAAAAGAGAGGTGATGGGGTTGCACTTTGAAAGTCCGGTGGGTTTAGCTGCTGGATTTGATAAGAACGCCGCGCTGTATAACGCCTTTGCTGATTTGGGGTTTGGATTTGTAGAGATCGGCACAGTGACTCCTCAACCCCAACCAGGAAATCCGAAGAAACGCTTATTTAGGTTGAAAGAAGATCGAGCCATCATCAATCGAATGGGGTTCAACAACAAAGGCGTAGCTCATGCTGTGCGATCTCTGTCTAAACCACATCGAACCCTTGTTGGCGGCAATATTGGAAAAAACAAGGTTACCCCGAACGATCAGGCCTTGAGAGATTACCAAGAGACGATGAAGGCGCTGTATCCTCATGTCGACTATTTTGTGGTGAATGTCAGTTCACCCAACACTCCAGGCTTGCGCGAGTTACAAGAAAAGGAACCGCTTTTTCACCTGCTAAAGCAGTTAACAGTACTGAGGGATGAGTTGTCTGGTGCATCTCCATCCTTAAGGCGTCCCTTGCTTTTGAAAATTGCTCCAGATCTCTCGGATCAACAGCTTTTGGATGTGATTGAAATTGTAGACGCCTTGAAGTTGGATGGGGTGATTGCCACCAACACGACACTCTCGAGAGAAGGATTGAGCAGCGCAAAGCAGCTAATTGATGAGGCGGGAGGCTTAAGTGGTGCCCCTCTTAAGACTAGAAGTACCGATGTAATTCGCTTTTTAAAGACGCATCAGAAGACCCCTTTTGCGATCATAGGGGTAGGAGGAATAGATTCGGTTGAATCGGCATTAGAGAAGCTTGATGCAGGAGCAGATTTGCTTCAGCTCTACACCGGTTTTGTCTACAAGGGGCCTCAGCTTATTTGGGATATTCACAGGGCACTATTAAAGTCGGCTCATGATTAGTCTTGTCGAGTGTCCGAGAGATGCCATGCAGGGAATTAAAACGTTGATTCCGACTGAGAAGAAGATTGCATATATCCAGCAATTACTGCGCTGCAACTTTGATTTTCTGGATTTCGGAAGCTTTGTTTCGCCAAAGGCGATTCCTCAAATGGCTGATTCTGCTGAAGTTTTAAGAAATCTAGATACTACGGTTTCAGCCACGAAGCTCTTGGCCATTGTTGCTAACCAGCGCGGGGCAATTGAAGCCCTGGCTTTCGATGCCATAGACGTTGTTGGATTTCCATTTTCACTTTCTGAAATTTTTCAAATGCGCAACACGCACAAGTCGCGCACACAAGCCTTTGATGAGATTCAGGCCATTCAAGCCGCTTGCGACCGATCCTCAAAAGAGTTAGTGGTGTATTTGTCGATGGCTTTTGGCAATCCCTATGGCGAACCATGGACATTGGCTTTGGTAAATTATTGGATCGAACAATTTCATCGCATTGGCGTTCGAACACTTTCACTTTCGGATACGACCGCAAGTGCTGATATTGATCGAATTACAGAGGTATTTTGTTTGGCTCAAACGTGGAGTGCGAAGGGGTTGAATTTTGGCGCTCACTTGCACGCTCGACCTGATCAATGGAGGTCTCACGTCGAGGCTGCCTACACTTCCGGATGTAGACGATTTGACAGTGCTATTCAGGGTTTTGGAGGATGTCCAATGGCTGCGGATGGCTTGATCGGAAACATTGCTACCGAAAAGCTCATCAGTTTCTTTACTGAAAAGAAAGAGCCGATAGGGGTTCATAGGGCTTCTTTTGAAGTGGCCTACAATCATGCCAAACGCCTATTTAGCACCTATATATAGGCCTCAGCACGAATTAATTAGTACATTTGCATGCAATTAAGCCCTTAATTGCATGGAAGCACATCTTTCTAAAATAGTAGGCGAAGGCCTCACTTACGACGACGTTTTATTGGTTCCGGCCTTTTCAGAAGTGCTTCCTAGAGAAGTGGATATAGCCACGCAATTCACGAGAAACCTCCGTATTAATGTTCCTATTGTTTCTGCTGCGATGGACACGGTCACCGAGTCGAAGATGGCTATTGCTATGGCTCGCGAAGGAGGGATCGGTGTGTTGCATAAAAATATGAGTATCGAAGATCAAGCGATGAAAGTGAGACGAGTGAAGCGAGCTGAATCCGGAATGATCCTTGATCCGGTGACCTTAGGAACCAAGGCTAAAGTGCTCGATGCCAAAATGAGCATGAAAGAGCACAGTATAGGAGGAATTCCAATTGTCGATGATCACGGAAAGTTGGCTGGGATTGTTACCAATCGAGACTTGCGCTTTGAGAAGAATAATGAACGTCCGATCACCGAGGTGATGACTTCAGTGCACCTAGTTACCGCTCCAAAAGGAATTACCTTGACCGAGGCTGAGGTGATTCTTCAAGAGCATAAAATCGAGAAACTACCCGTAGTAGACGAGTACAATCAATTGGTGGGACTGATTACATTTCGAGATATCACCAAATTGACTCAAAAACCTCAAGCCAATAAGGATAAATACGGTCGTTTATTGGCGGCCGCCGCCGTAGGAGTTACTCCAGATAGTTTTGATCGTGTTGAGGCTCTAGTGGCTGCCGGTGTGGATGCTATAGTGATCGATACCGCCCACGGGCATAGTAAAGGAGTGGTTCACGTTTTGAAAGAAGTAAAAAAAGCGTTTTCATCGTTAGAAGTTGTGGTCGGAAATATTGCTACTGCAGAGGCGGCCAAATATTTGGTCGAGGCGGGTGCCGATGCCGTTAAAGTGGGGATTGGTCCGGGTTCAATCTGTACTACACGTGTGGTTGCAGGGGTCGGATTTCCTCAGTTCTCGGCTGTTCTCGAAGTGGCCGCCGCATTGAAGGGAAGTGGGGTGCCCGTTATTGCTGACGGAGGGGTACGCTTTACAGGGGATATTCCTAAAGCGATCGCCGCCGGAGCCGACAGTGTCATGTTAGGTTCGTTGTTGGCTGGAACAAAAGAGTCCCCCGGAGAGACGATCATCTACGAAGGAAGAAAATTTAAGTCGTATCGAGGGATGGGATCTGTCGAGGCGATGGAGAAGGGCAGTAAAGACCGTTATTTTCAAGATGTCGAAGATGATATTAAGAAACTTGTTCCTGAAGGAATTGTAGGACGTGTACCCTACAAAGGTGATCTATACGAAAGTATGCACCAGTTTATAGGTGGCTTAAGAGCCGGTATGGGGTATTGCGGAGCGAAAGACATCAAAACGCTTCAAGAAACTGGCAAATTTGTTAAAATTACGGCTAGTGGTATAAACGAGAGTCACCCGCACAATGTAACCATCACTAAGGAGGCACCGAATTACAGCAGACGTTAGGTGAATGAGGGCGGGTTACCTTGTAGCATTGAGGCTCGCCTCATAGTCTTGCCAGGTCATGGTTTCGTACAACGAATCTCCGAAGTAGGTGGCAATGTGTAGAAACGGTGAGGCAGGGTAGTATCCGGCCACAGGAGACAACACTTCAAAGCGCTCAGTCATAAAGATTACTGTAGGATAGCTCAAATTTCCTTGAGTAAGGGCATAAGCTAATTCGTGATACATACTGCGGCCTTTTCCGACAAGGCGATAGGTTTCACCTTTATACGTAATGGATTCGGCCTGCTCGGCGTTAAACTTCACCATGTGATAGTTGGCGAGCATGTAGGCACGTACTTTGGGGTCGTTGAAGGTTTCTTTATCCATTTTCTTACACCACCCACACCAATCGGTATAGACGTCGATAAAGAATTTTTTATTGGTGCCTTTTTCTGCGATCTCAGCGGCTTCTTCAAAGCTCAACCATTGGATAGATTGATCTTGAGCACTCAAAGTGCTCCACCCTAGGCTCATAAAAAAGACGAAGAATAGCAAGCGTTTCATCATACCAAAGATACGACTAATTGACCATCGCGGGCTTGAGCGCTTCGATCTCGATGGCTATTTGCCCTTTGAGTAAATCATCGAAAGTTTCGCGTTCACGAATCAAGTGAGCTTGCCCCCCCATCCATAGCACTTCGGCGGGACGCAATCGTGAATTGTAATTGCTCGCCATAGAGAAGCAATAGGCTCCTGCATTGTGAAAGGCTAAAAGGTCTCCTTCAGTAATCTCAGCGATTTGTCGATTGCTTCCGAAGGTGTCGGTTTCGCAGATGTATCCAACGACTGAATAAAAGCGTGGCTTTCCTTCAGGGTTGCTTATGTTTTCAATGTGATGGTATGATCCGTAGAGCATCGGACGCATCAGGTGGTTAAAGCCAGAATCTACCCCAGCAAATACAGTAGAGGTAGTTTGTTTCACGACATTGACCTTGGCTATAAAGGTGCCAGACTGACTTACTAAGAACTTGCCTGGTTCAAACGACAAGGTCAACGGTTTTTGAACTTTCTCGCAAAACCGATTGAATCGCTCGCTCAGCTTTTCACCTAACTCTTCTATTGGAGTTTCGATGTCATCTTTTTTATAGGGCACTTTAAATCCGCTTCCGAAATCAACAAACTCAAGATCTTTAAAATGAGTGGCCGCTTCAAAGAGAATTTCGGATGCATACAAGAACACGTCAATATCTAAGATGTCGCTACCTGTATGCATGTGTACCCCATTAATACGCATGTTAGTTAACTTGACAATACGCAGGATATGCGGAACTTGGTGAATACTTATTCCGAATTTCGAGTCGATATGGCCTACAGAAATATTAGCGTTGCCACCGGCCATTACATGCGGATTGATGCGAACGCAAACCGGAGTTTCAGGATAGCGCTGTCCAAACAATTCTAAGACTGAAAGATTGTCAATATTGATTTGAACACCCAATTCTCTTGCCGCTTCGAGCTCTTCAATCGAAACCCCATTCGGAGTGTAGATAATATCTTCTGGAGCGACTCCTGCTAAAATACCTAACCGCACCTCTTCAATAGATACGGTATCTAAACCCGCACCTAAGCGGTGCATCAGTTTTAAAATGCTCAGATTCGAATTCGCCTTGACCGCATAATGCAACTTGAGATTGGGCACTTGCTTAAATGCGTTTTTGAGCCTTGCGTATTGGGCAGAGATCACTTCTGCATCATAGACATAGACCGGGGCACCGTAAGTACGGGCGATTTCGGTAAAAGGAGCCTGTGGCATAGAATTTTTGCTAAATGTGCTGCAAATTAAGGCGCTCGCATCGAATTTCCATAAACAGCCTGCTATATTTATCATTATATCACATATTGTGATTAATGTAACAATCACGGGTGACAATTAGTCTAAAAAGCAATAGGTGCATTAAACCCTCTTTTCTATTTTTGCACACACACTTTTAAATTCCATACTATGAATTTACACGAGTACCAAGGAAAAGAAATTTTGGCCAGTTTTGGAGTAGCTATTCAACGAGGAATCGTCGCTGAATCTCCTGAAGCCGCTGTGCAAGCCGCTAAGAAATTGACCGAAGAAACAGGAACTTCTTGGTACGTAGTAAAGGCACAAGTACACGCCGGTGGACGTGGAAAAGGGGGCGGGGTGAAGCTGGCAAAGTCACTCGAAGAGGTGAAGACGCTTGCGGATCAGATCATAGGAATGCAACTGATTACTCCACAGACCTCGGCTGAAGGAAAAACCGTGCACCAAGTGCTTATTGCCGAGGATGTTTACTATCCTGGTGAAAGCGAGACTTCTGAGTTTTATATGTCGGTGTTGCTCAACAGAGCGAGTGGTAGAAATATGATCATGTATTCTACTGAGGGAGGGATGGACATTGAAGAGGTGGCCGAGAAAACACCTCATTTGATTTTTACTGAAGAAATTGATCCGGCTGTGGGGCTTACCGCCTTTCAGGCGCGAAATATTGCTTTCAACCTCAAGCTAGAAGGCAAGGCATTTAAAGAGATGACCCGATTTGTATCCGCATTATACAACGCCTATGAGCAGAGTGATTCGAGTCTCTTTGAAATTAATCCGGTGCTGAAAACATCTGATGATCGCGTGATTGCAGTAGACGCCAAGGTGACGCTAGATGACAACGCCCTCTATCGTAGAACAGCTTATGCCGAGATGCGTGATACTCGAGAAGAGAATCCTATCGAAGTTGAAGCAAAAGCTTTGGGATTAAACTATGTTGATCTCGATGGTAACGTCGGTTGTATGGTAAATGGTGCGGGATTAGCTATGGCCACTATGGATTTGATTAAAATGGCCGGAGGTGAGCCCGCTAACTTCTTGGATGTTGGGGGCACTGCAGATGCAAAACGCGTAGAAGAGGCTTTTAGAATTATTTTAAAAGACCCTAATGTCAAAGCCATTTTGGTGAATATTTTCGGAGGCATTGTTCGCTGTGATCGCGTAGCGAATGGAATCGTCGACGCGTACAAGAATATGGCTGATCAGATCAACGTGCCTATCATCGTACGTCTCCAAGGAACAAATGCAGAACTAGCGAAAGAAATAATCGATCAATCAGGGCTTAAGGTCCAGGCCGCAGTTCAGTTTCAAGAAGCCGCAGACAAAGTGAAAGCCGTGTTGGCCTAACTTTGTTATTGTTGTGCCTGCAATTGTTTGAGGTGATCTCTGAGTCTGGCCGCCTCCATAAAGTCTAGTGCTTTGGCAGCCTGTTCCATTGCTTTTCTGGTGGCCTTAATTTGACTTTGGATGTCCCCTTCACTGAGCTGTGCAATTTCTTTTTCACTTAAAGGGGTTAAACGTGATTCGCTCGGGCGCTCTCGCTGAATTTTTAATGTTTCATCAATGGGCTTATTTAACGCCGTGGGTGTTATGCCATGGGCGGTATTGTAAGCCAATTGTTTTTCGCGGCGATAAGTGGTTTGATCGATAGTTTCTTGCATGCTTTTGGTTACGGTATCCGCATACATAATGGCTTTACCGTTGAGGTGTCGGGCTGCCCTTCCGACTGTCTGTGTAAGACTGCGATTGCTTCTCAAGAATCCCTCTTTATCCGCGTCAATAATTGCCACTAAAGAAACCTCAGGAAGGTCTAGGCCCTCGCGAAGTAGGTTCACTCCGACCAATACATCAAATAGCCCGCGTCGCAGGTCTTGCATGATTTCAACCCGCTCGAGCGTATCAACATCGCTGTGTATATAGCGGCAGCGCACTCCAATACGTGTGAGGTATTTGGTGAGTTCTTCGGCCATTCTTTTGGTTAAGGTCGTTACCAAGGTTCGCTCGTCTTTCTCTGCTCTGAGCTGGATTTCATTCGTGAGATCGTCGATTTGGTTTTTACTCGGACGGATTTCTATAATAGGGTCGAGAAGACCAGTGGGTCGAATCAATTGTTCGACCAGTACTCCTTTAGATTTTTCGAGTTCATAATCGGCAGGAGTCGCACTGACATAAATGACCTGATGTTGAAGCGCTTCAAATTCTTCGAATTTCAGTGGCCGATTGTCTAATGCTGCCGGCAATCGGAATCCGTAGTCTACTAAATTCTCTTTTCGCGAGCGGTCTCCACCATACATCGCGTGTACTTGAGGAACGGTAACATGACTTTCGTCAATAACCATAAGGTAATCCTCAGGAAAGTAATCTAAGAGGCAAAAGGGTCGGGTGCCCGGAGCACGTCCGTCAAGGTATCTCGAATAATTCTCTATGCCAGAACAATAGCCCAACTCTCTCATCATTTCAAGATCAAAGGTGGTGCGCTCTTCTAGGCGTTTAGCCTCTAAAGGTTTTCCGATTTCGTTGAAGTAATTCACTTGCTTAACTAGGTCGTCTTGGATCAGTCGAATGGCTTGCACAAGCACTTCTGGCGAGGTGACAAACATGTTCGCCGGATAAATAGTAAGCTGCTCGTAACCTGTGATGACTTTTTGGTTGGCCGGATCAAAAGCCTCAATTTCTTCAATTTCGTCTCCAAAGAAATGTATCCTGAAAGCGTAATCGGCATAACCTGGAAAGACATCCACCACATCTCCTTTTATTCTGAAATTTCCATTTGAAAATTCTGCAGTGGTGCGCGCATAGAGTGATTGAACGAGTTGTTTGAGTAACTGAGTTCGCGCAATGCGTTGTCCGCGATGAATGCGGATGACATTTTTCTGAAATTCGATTGGATTTCCGATTCCGTATAGACACGAAACTGAAGCGACGACAATAACGTCTCTTCTGCCACTGAGCAATGAAGAGGTGGTGCTTAAACGAAGCTTTTCGATATCTTCATTAATACTCAAGTCTTTTTCTATGTAGGTTCCGCTTGCTGGAATGTAGGCTTCGGGCTGATAGTAATCGTAATATGAAACGAAGTATTCTACGGCATTGTTCGGAAAAAACTGTTTGAATTCAGCATAAAGCTGAGCAGCTAGTGTCTTATTGTGCGCCAACACCAGCGTGGGTCGTTGAACCGTTTCGATGACGTTCGCAATGGTAAATGTTTTTCCAGAACCTGTCACCCCCAAAAGAGTTTGAAAAGCCTCCCCTTCGAGTAATCCCTCGCTCAATGAACGAATGGCCTCTGGCTGATCGCCTGTTGGTTTAAACGAAGAGACAATTTCAAACTTCATAGGGCAAAAATAGCAATACTAAAGTGCTTTACTTTTTAAAACGACTTATATTCAAACCATGAGCGCTTCTCCAAATATGATATTTAAAAAGCCGAGTTATCCTATTAACAGGCCACTAGCAGCATATCTTGAGCGCTATAAGCGCACCACTGCTGTTCCGGTTCGTTACGAAGATCTTCTGCGCTTTGCCGGCTCTGTAGCCGTCTATAATCATCAAGATGATGATACCCTATGGGTGCGAGTGTTTTATTTAGAAGAGGAGCGAAAAGAGATTGATATCGCTTTGAAAAAGATCTATTCTATTCTGCATTCAGACGGTAGCGATAGTATTTTCGAAGACCTTTCAGTGGATGCTATAGACTACTGTACCTTCGGAAATTCAAAACCTTTTCGAATAAAGATTCGAAACATCATCAACGATAACTACACCTACTTCTACGTAAAAAAAAGTGATGCTTCGCGTATTTATGGGCTTGAATTAGAGCACCTTCTTTCTCCGTACAATCTGAATTTTCTTGTTTCTGAGGACACGCTAATTGAAGAGCATATCGCAGGTATCCCAGGGGATGTTTTCATTAGCCATTACTTGCCTTCTTGCACTGAAAGACAACGCGCACAATTAGCGAAAGAGTTCGTAAAATTCAATGAAAGATGCATGATTCGGTTGCTAGGCGATATGAGGGCGTATAACTACGTGGTTATACCTGTCCATGACTTTGATAGTGTGATTCATAAAATCCGGGCTATTGATTTTGACCAACAAAATTATGAGGGAGATCTCAAGGTGTATCGACCTCAATTTTTTCCTGAGAACGAAGCAATGATGCGGTTAATTAAGACCCACCTTAAACGTGAGTCTGTATTTCAGTACAAGAGAGAAGAGCGTTCTTCACTAGCCAAAAGGGCGTTAGGAGCAGAGTCTCAGCTTCGAAGATTAGTGGAGTCGGCTAAATTGGATGAGCTATCGTCTAAGGAACACATCGATCAGCTCGGAAATCAGATTAGTCAGTTTACTGGAGATCAGCGTTTTGCAAGAGCTAATTCGATGGGTGTTATTCTCGAACTCGCTTTACTCTATGTGATTCGAAATTATAAAGATCTCAGTGTGATTTAACTTTTTGATTCGCGATTGAAGTAGAGTAGGTAATAGTACATTTGGCGCTCTTCATCCCATCCTTTTTCAACAAAACGTTCGGCTGATTCTGGATTGATGAAGTCTAATTTGATATGAA
>JBJOGS010000041.1:0-25362 GCA_046048095.1 Bacteroidota bacterium | reverse complement strand
TCATTGCACTAGGGTTTATTTTAATGAGTGGTGGACGCAGTGAAGACCCTAATGTGTTCAATCCAGAAATTTATAATTTTAGAAGAATCCGACTCGCTCCGTTCTTAATTCTTGTGGGATTAGGTCTTCAGGTATACGCCATTTTGTACCGCAGCAATCCCCCCAAATGAATAGCATTGAAGCCTTCATTCTAGGGGTCATTCAGGGGCTCACCGAATTTCTTCCGGTCTCTTCAAGTGGACATCTTGAACTAGCCAAGGTGCTATTAGGATCAAATGCTCTACCCAAAGAAAGTCTCTTGTTCACCGTGGTGTTGCATCTAGCCACAGCCATAAGTACCGTGGTCCTTTACCGAAAAGATCTATTCGCTATCATCCAAAAGACTTTGTCAAGAGATCAAACAGCATTGACCTTTAGCCTATCGATTTTAGTTTCTATGATTCCGGCAGCCTTTGTCGGATTTTTCTTTGAGGGGTTTATCGACAGTCTGTTTTCTGGAAATCTGTTGCTCGTAGGAGGCATGTTACTCATCACCGCGCTGCTGCTTTACGTTGCAGATACCTTCCCTGCCCAATCGAAAGAGTTAAGTCTGAAACGAGCATTGATCGTTGGTCTCGCTCAAGCCTTTGCGATCTTACCCGGAGTCTCAAGAAGTGGTGCAACGATTTCAACCGCCGTAGTCTTGGGTATAGATCGCACTCAAGCGGCTCGTTTTTCTTTCTTAATGGTCGTGCCCCTTATTTTTGGAAAAATCGCAAAAGATCTGCTCACCGGAGACCTCATGAGCACAAGCATTGCCCCTCTTCATTTGGCGATCGGGTTTATAGCTGCCTTCTTATCGGGACTCTTGGCCTGCAACTGGATGATTGCCTTGGTCAAGCGTAGCAAATTGATCTATTTCGCCTGGTATTGCGTGGTTGTCGGAGGTCTAGCGATCGCTTCTTACTTCATCTTATGACCTCCTTTAACTTGCTTAGCGCTGAAGACTTTCTCAACGGGCAGCTGTTGCTCATAGACAAACCTCTGGGGTACACCTCTTTTCAAGCGGTGAACGCACTTAAATGGGCGATCATGAGAAAATTTAATCTCAAAAAACTCAAAATCGGTCATGCCGGAACCCTAGATCCTTTAGCCTCAGGACTCTTACTGATTTGCACAGGCAAAGCCACTAAGCAAATTGCAACCTACCAAGGATTAGAAAAAACGTACACCGGAACGTTCACCCTCGGAGCGACTACCCCTTCTTTTGATCTAGAAACTGCCATCGATGCGCGTTTTGATACCGCTCATATTTCTAACGCTACACTAGAGAAGGCAAGACAACAGTTTTTAGGTCAAATTATGCAACATCCGCCAAGCTACTCGGCCATCAAAAAAGACGGAAAACGACTTTATGAACTTGCGAGAGAAGGTAAGATCACACCGACCACAGCTAGGCCTGTTGAAATTTTTACTTTTGAAATAGCTTCTGAACATTTTGAAGAGGACCAAACCATTGATTTTACAGTGAATTGTTCGAAAGGAACCTACATACGATCTCTGGCACACGATTTTGGTCATGCCCTAAATTCAGGAGCTCATTTGAGTGCCCTTAGACGCACAGCCATAGGCCCTTACCGAGTTGACGAGGCCCTAACTCCGGATGAATTTAAAACACAGTTATGCAGTTAATCCGCAAGGCACAACAACAAGCCAGGCGCATTACTGCCGCGCTAAGCGGATTACTTCTCATCGCGCTATTCACACTTTCGGCCCAGTTACCCAGCGAACCAAAAACCTATGCCCTCGAGGTACTAGAAGATCAAGAAGAAGACTTCTTTAAAAAATTAGAAGAAAAGCGATTCGAGGCCTACAAAGTTGAAACCAATCAAGCCTCAAATGAGGCGGCCACACGCACCGCTCTCGAGTCCCCTGACCCCTTAAGCAGTCTCGAAGAACTTTCTAAGAAAAGTACTGCGCCCAGCTTAGATGTAAGCTCAGGTTTAGGTTCAGGGCTAGCATCTATCTCATCAGCGGTTGACGATAGACTAAGTCGTATGAAAAAGAATAGCGTTGCTGAGGCTGAACCCATTAAACTGTCGAAAAAAACAATCATCTCGTATGACCTCAAGGGACGGATTCACCGAGCCCTTCCGGTTCCAAACTACACCTGTCTTGAAGGAGGAGAAGTGGTTATCAACGTTGCCGTAGACTACAAAGGCCGTGTGGTAGATGCCTGGTACAATCCGCACTTTTCATCCTCATCAAACGGATGCCTTGTTGCTCAAGCCATAGAATATGCGAAGCGATCACTGTTTCAAGATTCCGGAAAAAACATTCAAGAAGGAACAATCACTTATTTATTTCCGGCCAAGTAGCTCTAGCAACTCTTCAATAATTTGCTGTCCCTTGTCAGCATTATACCATTGCTGAAGCTGTTCTCTAAAGACTTCGTCAAGCGCACCATAAGATTGCTTGTAGTGATGCACCAACGCTGCGGCGGCTCTCGGTCGTGGACCCCAGCTCGAAATCTGACCATTTGCATCGGTTTGAATTAACTTAGGAATAGATTGAGCCCCATCGGTAAGGTGCGCCTGCATTAATTCGAGGTGCTCATCTCTCAGCAGCACCTCAAAGGTAATGCCCTCATGGTGTGAAGCAATCAACTGCATCATCGGCAGAGAGGGTGCAGCGTCGCCACACCAAGGTTCGGTAAGTACCGTCCAATGCACTCGTAACTCTTTTTGAGAGGCTAACCAATCTCGCTGCTCTGGGGTAAGTCGCCCTGCCTTCTGCCATCGTTTCATTCGCTGAAAATTGAGTTCGGTATAGGCAATATAGGCCGGATCGGTGCGATTATTCGTTGTGGCCTTCTGAGCCACTAATCGCTTGTGTAAATCAAAATATTCGAGATAAGTCATAGCTATGCAAAGATACTGCAGTGAATCGAGCTAGATTTGAAGACAAATAAAAGGACCATGAAGCGATGTAGCTTTTGCGAAGGAAATGCCCTCTATGAGGCCTACCACGACTTAGAGTGGGGTGCGCCTCAAACCAATGATCAAAAACTTTTCGAAAGCCTCGTTCTAGAAACGTTTCAAGCCGGGCTCAATTGGTTAACCATCCTTAAAAAAAGGGGTGCCTTTAGAGACGCCTTCGATCGGTTTGACGTCAAAAAGGTGGCCAGTTATTCTAGCGCAAAAATCGAATCCTTAATGGCAAATACCGAAATCATAAGAAATCGAGCGAAAATTGAAAGTGCGGTAACCAACGCAAGCGCTTTTCTAAACCTTCAACGCGAACATGGCTCTTTTGCATCTTATCTCTGGGCATTTACAGATAATAAAGTGATTCACACAAAACGCCACCCATCAGATGAGGTGGTCTCTAAAAACGAGCTATCTATTCGCCTATCAAAGGCATTAAAGGCTAAAGGATTCACCTTTACGGGTCCGGTAGTAATGTATGCCTTTCTTCAGGCTAACGGCCTCATTAATGATCACAGTACCGATTGCGATCTCTATGCGCAACGCAGTCTAGTTACTAGCGTGAATCTCTAGTCTTCTAATTAAAAGGGTAAGTCGTCATAATCCCCTTCTGCATCGCTGGCATCGGCCATCGGAAAGTCAGTCATTGGGGGTAAATCAGCAGCACCGACTTTTGAAGCATCGTTAGATTGGCCTTCTATACGCCAACCCTGAATCGAATTGAAGTACTTGACCTCGCCTTGAGGAGAAGTCCATTCACGCCCCTTTAGGTTAATCCCCACATTTACTTGTTGACCAGGAGCAAACTGAGAAAGCAAGTCACATTTATCTTGAATAAATTCAACCAGAAGATCTTGTGGATATTGTTCTTGAGTGGTAATCACCATTTCTCGCTTTCTAAATCCGTTACTACCAAAGGTTTTGGTTTCACCAATCATCTTAATGGTTCCTTGAATCTCCATAGTGTTATTTAAGTGTATTATACTGATGTTGAATTAATGCAGCGAGCTTTTCGAATTCATGGGGCTCGAGCTTCTCTTTCTTACTGAACTGAGCGTCTTGCATGGTGTTTAAAGGAATCAAGTGCACATGCACATGAGGCACTTCAAGACCAATCACAGACATCCCTATGCGTTTACAACTGACCGACTGCTCTAAAGCCAATGCGACTTTTTTCGCAAAGGACATCAACCCCAAGTAGGCCGCATCTTCAAGATCAAATAATTTGTCGGTCTCTACTTTAGGTATACACAAGGTATGCCCTTTCGCATTGGGATTAATATCTAAAAAGGCCAAGAAGTCATCGTCTTCAGCCACTTTGTAAGCAGGGATTTCACCGCTAATGATTTTAGAAAAAAGCGTTGGCATATCAGTTTCTAGTAATCTCTATGATTTCAAACTGTAAAGTGCCATTGGGCACTTGAATTTCGGCGAGATCTCCGACTGATTTACCTAACAACCCCTTTCCGATGGGAGAGTTTACTGAAATTTTACCCGATTTAAGGTCGGCCTCGCTTTCAGCCACTAAAGTGTAGGTCATTTGTTGACCATTGGCCTTATTCTTGATCGTGACTGTTGAAAGAACTAGGGCTTTTGAAGTGTCTAACTGTGACTCGTCGATCAATCGGGCATTGGAAAGGGTTTCTTCCAATTTAGCGATACGCATCTCGAGCAAACCTTGAGCTTCTTTAGCTGCATCGTATTCTGCATTCTCAGACAAATCACCCTTGTCTCTAGCCTCTGCAATAGCTGCAGAAGCTTTTGGACGCTCGACATCTTTGAGAAAATTCAGTTCGTCCCTTAATTTTTGCAATCCTTCTTTAGTGTAATAGGCAACTTTACTCATACGTCATTCGAATTAAAAAATCCTCTAGAACCTTGATTTCAAGGTGCTTGAGGATTACTCAAATATACGAAATTAAAACCACAGTATCTTTGACTCTTATGAGAGCTTACCTCCTTTTAATCGCGCTATGGCTAGTCGGATGCGCTGAAAATCAAGTATTAAGAAATCCCTATCTGATCGAAGCCTCTTTTGATGCGCAAATCGATACGCGTCTTCCACTCTATAGCGAACTGCAGCAAATCGGAGTGACTGTTACGCTACCGTCTCAACTAGGAGGAATTCAAGGCATACACCTTACTCAAGTAGGAATAGACAGTTACCGGGCTTTTGAAGTCGCTTGCCCAAATCATCAACCGAGCAGCTGCTCAGCGACGCGTGCTTCAGGAACCTCAGCGCGCTGCTCTTGCCCTGACGATCTGAGCTATAGCCTATTTACTGGTCAGTTGCTCAATCGTCAGGGTGAGAACACGCTCTTTGATCTGAAAGAATATGCGGTGCGAGTTGAAGGTTCTGTAATTTATGTCTTTAACTAGAATCTAAACGTTAGCCCTGTCAGTATAGTTCGCGGAGCCTGCGGATAGAAAGCCGCACCATAAAAGGTTTGACCCTGGTCATCAAAACTGTAGAAATACCCGTTATTCTCGTAGAGTGCATTAAGGACATTGTTGAGTTGAACCGTAAGTGTCAACCGATCTAACCCTTTATTGAAATTAAAGGTGTGATTAAAGTTCAGGTCAACTACTGAATAGCCTTCAATCAGCGATTCTGGGTGTTCGATATTGCTCATAAACTGTTCAGAAACATTTTTGAAGAAAAGGGTAAGCGCAGCGTCATCCGAGAAAGCATAAGACAGTTGAGCGGCGGCAATGCGTTCTGGAGCAAAAGATATAGCCGTGCTTCCTAGCGATTCTAACTGTTCATTTCTATAGACCACATAGTCTCGATTTTGATGACGACTCAAAGTGAGATTGGCTGAAGCGGTCAGTTGGGGTGTAAAAACAAATCTGGCATCAAACTCGACACCCGTTCTGTAGCTCGATCCCACATTTTCGCGAATCGGAAAATTAAAGGCGTCTAACGCTCCGGTGAGAACCAATTGATTGGTGTAATCCATAAAGAAGGCCGTCGCATTTAAGGCCCATTTGGTTCGATTCAAGCGATAACCCAGCTCGAAGTCATCTAATTGTTCAGGCAAGGGAGCCCCGTTTTCGAAATCAACTCGAGAAGGTTCTCTGTTGGCCCGGGCATAAGACAAGAAGAGCTGTGAGCGGCCACTGTCATAGCGAAGTCCAAGCTTGGGGTTAAAGAATAGAAAGTCTTCATCGGCGTCGATTGAAGCTCCTTCGGCGAAAAGTGATCCGGCCGCCCGATAACTGATTCCCCTCAATTGAAGGTCCATGTAGGCCGACAAGCCGTCAACAATCGTTGCATTCAATTTAGAGAAGGTATTGAATTCATTTTTTGTAGTGGAATTCGCATAAAACCTATACGGCAACTGGGCTAGTGTTGGGGCATCAGTAGCAATCGCCTCTCCGTATTGCTCTCCTTGATAGGTGTTTAGCCCTAACCCTAGTCGCCACTCGCTGTGCTCTTTACGCTTCACAAATCCAGAGATGAGTCCAAAAAAATCAGAATTTAAGTGCGCCCTTGAAGCGTAGTCTGCCCCCCCTGATAAAAGCCCAGGAATGCCCCTGTAAAAAACAAACGGATTATCAAAGTCTTGTATCTGTTCATAATAGCCCTCTGAATCTGTATAGTGGGCGCTTAGTGAAAATTCACTTTGGGCGTCTAACTTGAGTGTATAGTGAAGCTGTAAGTGCTCTTGAAGGTAATTATCGGTCTGATTGGGATAAATACGCTCGTTACCTTGCGAATCATAGTACACTCCATCTAAGTTAAGACGCCGGTTTGCTGTGAGTCCGGCACGATCTAGTCCGTAAAAAGAAAGGCCTGTGGTCTCAGTTCCTCCGAAAGCAAGTACATTCAACTGGGATCTATCTTCTTTCAACTGAATTAAGGCGTTGAGGTAATACGACCTCAGCTCAGCGCTTGCTCGATCTACATATCCGTCAGAAGTAATCGATGAAAGACGGGCCTCCAAAGAAAAACCATTCAAATCACCAGTGCCCACCTGAATCGTATTTTTGAAGGTCGAAAAACTACCAACACTGCTTGCATATTGCGCAAAAGCAGCTTCATCTGGATCTTGAGTAGCGATGCTCACGCTCGCGCCAAAGGCGGCGGCACCGAAAGTAGAAGCCCCTACCCCCCTTTGGATTTGTATCGACCCAACCGAGGAAGCAAAATCTTGAAGGTTTACAAAAAAGCTAGTTTGACTATCCGCATCGTTGTACGGAATACCATTAATGGTCACATTGATACGTGAATTGTCGATTCCTCTGATTCGAAAATCAGTGTAGCCCACTCCCAGGCCATCATATGAGGTGGCTACCATAGACGGAGTATAGTTAAGTAACAGCGGAATATCTTGTCCCAGATTGATTCTTTCAATCTGGTCTCGCGAGATATTTGAGTAGGCGATAGGCACACTATCATTTACCCTGACCGCAGAAACTACGACCTCTTTCAGTTCAACATTCTCTGATTGTTGGGCATAGACTCCCAATGCTGCACAAAAGGCAACGCACGAAAAAACTTTTATTTGCATCATAACACTTTGGTTTTGGCGCAAATAGAAGGGGTACTATTCTCGTAATTAATATTTAGGTTAAACATTCCTTGGCGGCATTACCCGCCCAGGTTCAATGGGTATAATCTCAGCCTGTAAAAACAAGCACCCCTATGAGATGTAATGCAAAGATACGAAGCGGATGATTGTCAAACGCAAACATTTACCCTTGATGTGAAGGCTTCAATAAATCCAATACTGTCTTGACTGGATTAAAGGTACTACTAGGCATTTCTACAAAAATCGTATTCCAATCGGCCATAGCACCGTTCCAAAGTCCAGGAAGTTCTAGAGCCTTAATAGCCTGTCCTTGAAACGATTTCTCGGCAATGAATCCTTGAGTATGATCGACAAACTCAGAAAGCTCATAGTTTTCTCCTCGGTAATTGCGTTTTGAAATCACCATATCGACCGGATTGAAATGGGTGGCTTGCCTCAAAATGGCCCATTGGCTCGGATTTTCTTTATCGATTTGAGCAGATTCTACGATCTGCAAACTCTCTTTGTTGTTCAGTTGAACCCAAAACGGACCCCCTCCGGGCTCATTTTCATTCGGCACCATGGCGCATACCCTGAAGGGTCTGAAAAGAATGGCTTTGGCGTCGTCCATAAATCTCTTTGAATGTCCATCGATTTCGATCCCAAAATTTTCAAAAACAAAGCGCGCTAAGGCCTTTCGATCAATGCGATCTGGTGTTTCTTCGAGTAGTTGTTGGTAACGATGAATCTCGGTGGTAATTTCTATCGCCATTCCTCCTAGCACTTTCTTGTAATAATTGTGCGCATCCATCGTGCGTATGGGGCAGACATTATCAATGTTTTTAATAAAGATGAAATCCGCGTTCCGAGCATTCAGGTTCGCTATCAAAGCGCCGTGCCCCGCCGGTCGAAACTGCAGCACACCCTGCGCATCTCGAACGGGCACATTATTCATATCTACCACTAATGTATCCGTAGAAGGATGCTGATAAGAAAAGCTGTAGTTAAGCCTTAATTGATGTCGAGCAGTCAATTCATCGAGGGCCTCTTCGATCGCAGACTGATGGGCTTCAGAAATGGTAAAATGAATCGCAGACTGCGAATAGGCTTGTGCTTCAATGGCGTGACTGAATAAGGGGGTGGTTGTAGTGGCGCCTTCTCTATGAAAAGCCAATAGTGCTTTGGGTTTTATTCCATAACCAAGACCAGAAGCATCGAGCAGATGATGCAGCGCCTCACGAGCGCTGAGGACATCCAAATCCCCATAGGCATTCCACATTTCATAAAAGGGAAATTTGTGCAGACTAGAAACGAATAGCTTTATCTGGGGCGAAGCATAGAGCGCTTCAACTTTCAAAGGGCGACCTAAGGATTGGTTGGCCAGCCACTCATACAACATCTTAAACATTCGGGTCGCTGCGCCTGAAGCCGGGACGAATTTTTCAATCAAGTATTGGCTTTGACGCTCTTCGTATACAGCTGCCAAGCGGTCGCTATCCGCTGAAGAAAGTTGAGTGATCCCATCGCCTACTACCGCCGGACGAATCACCTTTAACGCTTTAAATCCATCTTTAAACACCTGAAGCTGCCGCTTCAAAGCAGCAACCTCAATCGATTGAGTTCTTAGCTGTTCTATGTCTTTATCTTCTAGCTGCATGGGCAGATATCAGTGCGTCTATTTCGTTAACTGCTCGCTCAAATCGAGTAGTTTGATCTCCTTTCAAGGTAATAAAAGGCCGTGAGTTTTGCTCTAAAGCGCATTTAAAGCGCTCAAACAAAGCTTCCCTTTCGTGAGGCTTATCGCGAAGATCGTCAGGTTCCCAAGGCGTGTCGATATAGGTCAACAAATACAAATCATAGTGATTAGAACGGGCGGCCTCAGACAACCTAGGGTCTACCCTCATGTCGAAATAAATCTCAGAGTAAACCTGAGTTTCTAAAAGATCGGTATCGCAAACAATAAATGATTTGCCGAGCTTCTTGGCTGCATCGGTTGCTTCATTCTCTAGGTTCATCTGACCTTGAGCAATCGTCAGCAGATCTTCATACGTACATACCTCTTTAGTGGCATCATACTTCTGCTGTAAAAATTCACGAGCATATTCTGCCACCCATGGTACGCCATAATAGGTCGATAACTGTCTAGAAAGGGTCGTTTTTCCGGTAGACTCTGGACCAAACAGAACCACCCTTATTATTTCTGGATTGAGCTGAGGAGCGATCTTTTCCATTGCGTGTACCCCTGAAGGGCTAATAGGGTAAATATAATGTACTGAAGCGAAAGCATCCCCCAGCCTCTGTATGCGTAGAGCGGAATGGTAATACAGTTAGCAATGATCCACAAAGCCCAATTCTCGATTTTTTTAAGTGCCATCAGCCACATCGCTGTAAAAAATAACCCCGAACTAAATATATCTACCCAGTTAGATGGGGCAATAGGCGTTGAGGTAATGCGATAGACGAGATAGGTAATGATCATCGTTGAGCCGATAAGCAGTAAGGCAATTTTCTTCTCTTTCGAGTTGACATGAGCGATCTGTCGTACCTTCTCATTCTCAGAGACTCTTGACCACTCATACCACCCATAAATACTCATGATCGAGTAGTAGGCGTTCATTAACATATCACCGAGAAGGCGATCTACAAAAAAGAGGTACATGGTAATTAGAGTAGCTATGATACCCGTCGGATACACCCCTATATGTTCTTTTTTCGCCAGGTATACACTGAGTATGCCAAAGACAAAAGCAATAGCTTCGAGAGCTATAAGATAGGCGGCTCTGCCTAAATAAGGCTCAAAGAAAAAGTCAAAAACCTTCACGAAAGTATTTTTGTCATATAGGTATACACCAAAGTGTGATGATCAAAGGTGTCAAAAGTAAAATGGAAACGGGCATCTTCAGTCCATGCGCTGCTATGCTTTGATGTCAATTGAAAGTCATCAATACGTATGTCGTTTTTAAACGAAAGCCCTCTTCGATCTAAGATCTTGTAAATCGATTCTTTAGCCCCCCAAATGGTAGTCAATTTTTCTATGCGCTGCGAACGATCTTCTAATTCTTGAACCGCTCCGGCCCCACTAAATTTATGAGCGATACGTTCAATTTGCTCTCTGTGGCGCTCTATATCCACACCCACCTCACAATTATACCCCAAAGCTATAGCAGCATACTGCTGAGTGTGTGAGATAGATATAGACTGTACCCCATCCAAAAAGGGTTTTCCGCTTTGATTGTAGTAAAGTGATTCATCACTATAGCCAAAAACTTCAAGTAGACGTCGAACAGCTAAAAACGCATTGCGCTGAGATGCGCTATTGAAACGCTCCAAACGTTGCTTGCTATGAGCACTGAGCATCAATCCATCTCTCAATTGATCGGTTTCTTCGTTGATGCGCCATACGGCAATCTTATATTCTTGAGAGCGGCTACTACTGAGACTATTGAAAAGGGGCACGAGAATAATGAATTGGAGTAAACGAGTAATTGATGAAGTTAAAAATAAGACTTAAACCTTAGAGGCGCAGATAAAGTAGTCCATGAAGCAAAAGTAAAAGCAAAAAAAAGCCGCATTTAAATGCGGCCTTGGTTCTTATGAATTGAGGGCAATTATGCTTCGAATGGATCTACAGAAACAAATGACTTGCCTCCTGCCTTTTTCTGAAAGCGAACTACCCCATCTACCTTCGCATGAAGCGTATGGTCTTTAGAAGCGTAAACGTTATCGCCTGGATTGTGTTTTGTTCCTCTTTGACGTACGATGATGTTACCAGCGATAGCCGCCTGACCACCATAAATCTTTACGCCTAAACGTTTCGATTCTGATTCTCTTCCGTTTTTCGAACTACCAACTCCTTTTTTATGTGCCATGGGTTGAAATCTTTAAATTATGCGTTTTTCAAAGCTTCAATAAGCTCTGCTTTCTTCATTGATGAAAAGCCACTCACTCCTTTATCTTTAGCCGCATTTTTAAGGTCTGAAACGGTCATAGCCTCATAGTCTACCGAGGCTGGGCTAGCTGCTTTTGGGGCGGCTGTTTTAGGTGTGGCTTCTTTTGGTGCTGCAGTTTTGGGCTCTTCTTTAGTTGCAGGCGCTGCTTTTTTAGCCCCTGAAGCCACAATACTAGCAATTTGGATTTCAGTAAGATACTGTCGGTGACCGTTTTTCTTCTGATACCCTTTTCTTCTTTTCTTTTTAAAGACGATCACTTTATCGCCCTTAAGGTGCTGAAGCACTTTGGCTTCAACAGCTGCACCTTCTATAGCTGGGGCGCCAACAGTGATCTTACCTGCATCGTCCAAAAGAAGCACCTTATCGAAGGTCACTTTCTGACCTTCTTTAGCTTCAAGACGATGAACGAAGACCTTTTGGTCTTTTGCAACTTTAAATTGCTGCCCTGCCATCTCTACAATTGCGTACATATTCACTAAGTTTTAATCGCTTATCATTAAAGCGGGTGCAAATATACAGAACTATGAGCTATTGTCCATGAGTATTTTGCACTTTTTACGAAGCCCAATTTTGTAGTGTTGTAATATTTACTGCTATCCGTGCATCTTACACTCAAATAAGCTTAAAAAAAAGCGACATAGACCTTGGTTTATGACTTCCAAAGCTGCAGAAAACTCATCCTTTTACCGACCATTCGCGTTATCTTTGACAAAAATTTAGAAAACACATGAAAAATGTTCTAGTAGCACTCTTTTTGCTAGGTTCATCCGCCGCCATTTCTGCGCAGCAAGTAGCCTATGAAGAATACGATTTAGACAACGGACTGCACGTTATTTTGCACCAAGACAACGGGGCACCTGTGGTAGTGACCTCTGTAATGTATCACGTGGGTTCGAAAGACGAGAATCCAGAGAAGACGGGGTTTGCCCATTTTTTCGAACACTTGCTTTTCGAAGGGAGTGAAAACATTCAGCGCGGAGATTTTTTCAAGATTGTAACGGCTAATGGCGGATACAACAACGCGAATACCACTCAAGACCGCACCTATTATTACGAATTGTTTCCGTCAAACAACCTCGAGCTCGGCCTATGGCTCGAATCAGAGCGTTTATTGCACCCCGTGATCAATCAAATCGGCGTTGACACTCAGAAAGAGGTCGTTCAAGAAGAGCGCAGATTACGCGTTGACAACGCTCCTTACGGTCAGCTGATTGAGAATATGTTCAAAAACATGTTTGTGAACCACCCCTACCGCTGGTCGGTGATCGGTTCTTTAGATCATTTGGCCAGTGCCACACTTGAAGATTTTCAAGATTTCAACAAGGTGTACTACATCCCAAACAATGCGGTTTTAGTGGTGGCCGGTGACTTCGAGGTCGCTGAAGCAAAGCGTTTAATTGAAGCCTATTTCGGGCCTATTCCAAAAGGACAAGTCGTCGTTAAGAAAACCTACGAAGAGGCTCCTATCGCCGGTCCTATTCAAACTCAATTTGAGGATCCGAATATTCAAATCCCTATGATACTATTAGGCTATCGTACTCCCGGTCAAGCTGAGAAAGATGCCTACGTACTGAATATGATTTCTTCTTATTTGAGCGATGGTGAGAGCTCTGTGCTTCAAAAGAAAATGGTAGACCAAAAACGCATGGCCCTTCAAATCTTTGCCTTTAATTACAGCCTTGAAGATTACGGCGCTTACCTCTTAGGAGGGCTTCCTTTAGGGGCAAATACGATGGATGATCTAGTCAGTGAAATCGACAGTGAAATTGAGAAACTCAAGACTGAACTCATCTCAGAACGTGACTATCAAAAACTTCAAAATCAGTTTGAGAATAGCTTCGTAAACTCAAATAGCAGTGTTGAGGGTATCGCCAACAGCCTTGCGCGCAATTACATGTTATATGGTCAAACAGACCTGATCAATACTGAAATTGATATCTACCGAAGCATAACTAGAGAAGATATCCGAGAGGTAGCCAAAAAATACCTCAACGCCGATCAGCGGGTTGAATTAAAATACATTCCTAAACAAAATTAAATCTACCGAACATGCAATCATTACAGAATAAGGTATTCAAAGGAGGTCTAGCACTTCTTTTTTCAATCGTAAGTAGCCTTTCAGTAGTCGCCCAAATTGATCGGTCAGTTCAGCCCGAGCCAAAGCCAGCGCCAAAGATTCAACTTGAGGCCCCCCAAACCTTCACACTTTCAAACGGTTTAAAGGTATTGGTGGTTGAAAACCACAAGCTTCCTAGAGTGCGCATTCAATTGCTCTTAGACAATCCGCCAATAGTAGAAGGCGAGAAAGCAGGCGTCTCTGCGATGACCGGAGCACTATTAGGTAAAGGTTCGTCGAAAACAAGCAAAGATGCCTATAATGAAGAGGTAGACTTTTTAGGAGCCACGATCAATTTCTCTGGCCAAAGTGCCTTTGCTTCTACGCTTTCAAGATACTTTCCGCGTATTCTTGAACTGATGGCAGAGGCTGCTCTGAACCCAAACTTTTCAGAAGAAGAGTTTGAAAAAGAAAAAGAACGTTACATTGAAAGCCTGCGTTCAGAAGAAAAAGATGTCTCTGCCGTGGCCCAACGCGTACAGACCGCGCTAGCCTATGGAACAGAGCACCCCTACGGAGAATTCGTCTCTATAGAATCCCTTGAAAAAGTAACACTTCAAGATGTTTCAGACTTCTATGGACGCTACTTTTCTCCGGACAATGCATATCTCGTTTTGATTGGAGATTTAGATGTAAAGACAGCGAAAAAACTAGTCAAGGCCCATTTTAATGGTTGGAACACCAAACTTCAAGCTGGTCCTACCTATACAGAAGCGAGCAACCTCAATGAGCCCACTATTAATTTTGTAGACATGCCCAATGCGGTACAGTCTGAAATTGTTGTTCAAAATCTAGTCTCACTTAAAATGAGCGATCCAGATTACATTCCTGTGCTCATAGCCAACCAGATTTTAGGTGGAGGGGCCGAAGGACGACTCTTTTTAAACCTCAGAGAAGATAAAGGGTACACCTACGGTTCTTATTCAAGTGTAGGCACTGACAAATACAGCAATGCACGCTTTAGAGCCTCAGCGCAGGTTCGTAACGCAGTCACCGACTCGGCAGTGGTCGAAATTTTGAGTGAAATTCAACGGATCGGAAAAGAACGCGTTTCAGAAATCGATCTAAAAAATGCTAAGGAGAAATATAAAGGAAGCTTTGTTCGCTCTTTAGAACGCCCCGAAACTGTAGCCAATTTTGCATTGAACATTGAGACTCAAGGTTTAAGCCCTGACTTTTACGAAAACTATCTGAGCCGCATCGATGCGGTAACTGCAGAAGAGGTACAACGCGTAGCTCAGAAGTATTTTAAAGTAAACCAGTCGAGAATCGTAGTCGTTGGAAAGGGAAGCGAAGTTTTACCCGCCCTTGAAAAAATGACCTTTAATGCTTCTCCGGTGAAGGTGAGTTATTTCGACAAGTTTGCGAGCCCAATTGACCGTCCTGAATTTGAACGAGCCCTACCTGATGGGGTAACCGCTACTTCGGTATTAAACACCTATTTAGAGGCTATCGGCGGAATCGATGCGGCGGCTGCCGTAAAAACATTCTCAATTACCTATGGTGCCAATGTTCAGGGCATGAGCCTACAATTAGTCGTTTCTCAAACGGGCTCAGAAGCCTTCACTCAAGAAATGAAAATGATGGGCAATGTAATGCAGCGAACAGTGATCAATGCGAATGAGGCGTTCATGGAGGCCCAAGGACAAAAAATTCCTTTAGATGATGCTCAGAAGAAGACCTTTGCCAATGACGCTGCTCTTGTCTCAGAAGTCATTTGGTTAACAGACTCCACACTAATGCCAACCCTTAAAGGCATTGAACTCGTTGATGAGCGTGAAGCCTATGTGATACAAGTCAGTGACAATCGCACGGCCTATTACGACACTGAAACTGGTCTAAAGGTGAAACAAGTCACTACCCAAGAAATGCAAGGACAAACGATGAGCCAGGCGACCACCTTTGGTGATTATAAAGCGGTTTCTGGCCTATTGATTCCTCACGTTGTTTCTCAAAATTTAGGCCCGCAAACCGTAGACTTTACTATTGAATCTGCTCAAATCAATTAATCCGAATTCATATGTCTTCTAAAGCCCTTTATTTTCTTAGCCTTTTAAGTTTGCTGGTATGGTCGTGTGCAGAACCTTCGAAAAAGTCAGAACCAACATCACAAGACCCATACTCTATGGAAAGCGTGATGGCAGTGCACGATGAAGTGATGCCTAAAATGTCAGAGATAGCAAGACTGATTGATGAGCTGAAACCTTTATCAGAGAAGAATCCAGATAGTCCTTACACTAATGCTATAGCAGCGCTGCAAAATAGCCATAAAGCGATGATGGATTGGATGGGTGATATTGGTGAAGCATTTACCCCTGACGAGATTCTCAAAGGCGCCGAGCTTTCTGAAGAAAAAAAGGCCAGGCTAAAACTTGAGGCCGAGCGCATTAATGAAGTTAAAACGCTCATGCTAAACAGTATCCAAGAGGGCAAAAGACTGATTGAAGCGGTAAATGCTGAATAACTAGGGCAATCATAGACTTAAAGAAGCTACCCGTTTAGTTCAACTGAGCGGGTAGTTTTATTTTCAATCGTTTCAACCTGCGTTTATCGAGACTCTCAACAGTGAATACAAATCCCTCAAAACGTATTTGTTCTCCGACCTTAGGAAATCCTTTGGTAATCTCGAGCACAAAACCTGCAAGGGTTTCAGATTCTCCTTTTTGCTGTTCAAAAACAGTAGGGTCTTCGATCTGTATGACTTTGTAAAAATCCTTTAAAGAGGTCTTTGCTTCGAAGACATACGTACGCTCATCAATCTTCGAATAAATGAGATCCACATCGTCAAAGTCATCACTAATATCTCCGACAATTTCTTCTATTACATCTTCAAGAGTAACTATTCCTGAGGTGCCACCATATTCATCAACCACCACCGCTAAGTGGGTCTTCTGCGATTTGAAATCGAGCAATAAATCGTCTAATTTCTTGTTCTCGGGAACGAAGAAAGGCTCTCGAATAAGTGACATCCATTCGAACTCATCTGCGTCAAGATGGGGCAATAAGTCTTTCAAAAAAAGAACGCCAATCACCCTATCTAACGATTCTTGGTAGATCGGAACCCTCGAATACCCCTTAGAGGTCACCTGAGAAATCACCTCTTGAAAAGAAGTGTCATGGGCAATGGCAAAAATATCAATACGCGGCCTCATCACCTGCTTGGTATCTGTATTACCAAAGGTGACAATGCCTTCTAGAATGCGTTTCTCTTCATTCGAAGTATCCGAATCTGAAGCCAGTTCGAGCGCCTGAGACAGGTGATCGACACTGATATTTGAGGCGCGCTTAGCCAGTCTATGTTCTAACCAAACGGTACTGTTCTGCATCGGTACACTAAGCACCCGAAACAATCGATCTAAGACTGTGAGGGCCATAGACATCCGCACGCTAAACGACGCAGCATTTCTATTGGCATAGATCTTGGGCAAAATCTCTCCAAAGAGCAATATCAATACAGTAGCGACAACGATATCAATCAAGGTTTGGAGTGGGATGCGATCAAAAAGGTAATATTCAGTGCCGGCAAACCACTGATCTGACATCGAAGTAAATAACAGAACAATAGCAATATTCACTGCGTTATTCGCAATTAAGATCGTTGCAAGAAGTTTTTTTGGGGTTTCTAATAACCGTAAAACGCGTGCACTACTAGCAGACTCTTGGGTTCTGAGCCACTGCATGTCTTGGGCGTTCAATCCGAACAAGGCCACCTCAGAACCAGATATCAAAGCTGAGGCAATTAAGAGCAGCCCTAAACCAATGATAGACAAAACAGAGGTCGAGAGCTCAGAAACAAGCAATAATGGTAATGTTGAAAGGGTCGAAATGAAAAACTTCCTGGAAAAGGGGTCAGCATTCATGGATTAAAATGGAAGGTCGTCATCGTCCGGAGCTTGCGCCGAAGCAGCATAGGAAGAAGCCTGGGACTGATTCGAAGAGGGCATAGGTGCCGAAGCAGTGCCTTCTCTAGATGTTAAAAAGGTGAAATCTGTCACGTGAACTTCTGTGCTATATCTTGTTTGTCCGTCTTCACCTTGCCAACTTCTATTTTTTAGGCGTCCTTCAACATAGACCTTATCTCCTTTCTTAAGGTACTTCTCACATACCTCAGCCGCCTTATTTCGCACCACAATATTGTGCCACTCGGTGTTGGTGACTTTTTCGTTGGTCTGTCTATTGGTATACGTCTCATTGGTGGCTAATGGAAATCTACCAATACTGTTTCCGCCTTCGAAATAATGCATTTTCACGTCATCTCCTAGATGGCCGATTAACATCACCTTATTTAAAGTTCCGCTCATGATTTAAAGGTAATAAAAATTGAGTCTATTCATCAGCTTCTGCATCAAGGTTGAAACAGGCAACTCTTTCATGACCTTCACGGTCACGCCCTGTTCATCTTTGTCTTTTAATTGAACACGATACAAGTAAACCCACAACTCTTGATGCGATAATTTGTGGATTATCGGGGTCTCATCTACCACTCCCCATGTGCGCACCGCACCAAATAGTTCATGAATGAGCTCATCAGTCACCTCCGAACGGTGCTCGAGTTCAACAGAAGGAAATTCATACAAACCTGACCATAATCCGTCTTTACCTCGCTTTATCACGCGCTGTTTTTGATCTACATCTTCGACACTGAAATAATGCAAGCATCGCTTCTTCACACGAGTCTTTTTAAGCTTTACAGGCAGAGAATCCACCTTATTACTTGCCAAAGCACTACAGCGTGAGGCAAAGATACAGCGATCGCATTGGGGGTTTTTTGGAATGCATTGCAGGGCCCCAAACTCCATGATCGCCTGATTGTGTAGGTCAGGATGCTGCAAGTTGATCAATGACTGCGCTAAACTTGAGAATTCACGCTCACCGGCGGATGAATTGATCGGTGTTTCAATTCCAAACACGCGAGACAACACGCGAAAAACATTACCGTCGACCACGGCATGAGGCTGCTTGTACGCAAATGAGGCGATTGCCGCAGCGGTGTAAGGGCCGATTCCCTTCAGCTTCAGCAATTCGTCATAGCTCTTTGGAAACACTCCCCTGTGCGCTGTAGTGATGGTCTTTGCTGTGGCGTGAAGATTTTTCGCCCTAGAATAATAGCCCAGACCCTGCCAGTGACGCAATACTTGATCTTCTGATGCCTCAGCCAGTTGCTTTACATCTGAGAAATTCGCAATGAAGCGATTATAGTAAGGCAAGCCTTGATCTACCCTAGTTTGCTGTAAGATAATCTCAGAGATCCAAATCCGATACGGATCTGTCGTGGCCCTCCATGGCAAAGAACGCTTGTGAGAAGCATACCACTCTTGAAGCTTCGATCCAAACCACTTTTCGTAAGGTATCTTTCGCATACTGTCCTAAAATTTAGATCCTTAAGAAGATAAACAGCTTATTATTTATATATTTGCAAGCCTTAAAAAATATTAAAGATAACGAGCATATGACGAAAGCAGATATCGTAAACACTATCTCAGAGAAGCTTGGATTAGAAAAAGGAGACGTGCAAGCTACAGTAGAATCTTTTATGGAAGAAGTCAAAGCTTCTTTAGAGCAAGGAGATAATGTTTACCTAAGAGGGTTTGGAAGCTTCATCATAAAGAGAAGAGCCGAAAAGACAGGTAGAAACATTTCTAAGAATACAACCATCAAAATTCCTGCGCACAATGTGCCTGCATTCAAACCTGCGAAGGTATTTGTAGAGGGCGTTAAAGGAAGCGTAGCCGTTAAATAACTAGTAACCGAAAATCTTATACACTATGCCAAGTGGTAAAAAAAGAAAAAGACATAAGGTAGCTACACACAAGCGCAAAAAGCGCAGAAGAGCTAACCGACACAAGAAGAAGTAAGCCGCTCTAAAGTTTGTTTGACAGCGGCTTTATTTCTTTATTACTAGCTTACGTTCTTTGACATTTGAAAATCATTTGTTGTTCACTTTTGTGAACCACACTATTGTTTAATACCGTGCATTGAAACTGCATGCGTGCAGACTTTCGCGCACCAATAAATCGAAACAGTGAATAAAGAATTAATTATAAAGACAAGTTCTGAAGCTGTCGATTTTGCCTTATTAAAAGACGGAAAGCTATTAGAACTACACCGCGAAGCCAGCGAAAACAGCTTCTCTGTGGGTGATATATTTTTAGCCAAAGTGCGTAAGCCCGTAGCTGGGTTAAACGCAGCTTTTGTGAATGTGGGGCATCAAAAAGATGCCTTTTTACACTACCATGATTTGGGCCCTCAGTTCAATTCACTAATGAAGTTCACTAAAGCGCTGTTGAGTAAGAAGACCTCAAACTACAGTCTAAATAACTTTTCGCTAGAAGAAGAAATTGATAAAGAAGGAAGCATTAGCGATATAATTAAGGCCAACCAATCGATTCTGGTTCAAATTGTCAAAGAACCAATATCGACAAAAGGGCCAAGAATAAGCTCTGAACTTTCTCTGGCCGGACGCTACGTTGTAATGGTACCGTTCTCAGACCGCATTTCAGTGTCTCAAAAAATTGAGAGCTCTGAAGAAAAAAGTCGCCTTAAGCGACTAGTAACCAGTATAAGACCTAAAGGCTTCGGTATCATTATCAGAACCGTGGCAGAAGGCAAAAAGGTTGCTGAATTGGATCAGGATATTAAGCGTTTGATCCAAAAATGGGAAACCCTTTGTGCCAACGTGAGCAAAGGACAGCATCCTTCGAAAGTGCTTGTAGAGCTCAATCGCTCAACAAGTTATCTACGAGATGTGTTTAATGAAAGCTTTACAGGTATTCATACTGACGATCCAGAAATGGCCGATCAGATCAAAGAATACCTTAGCCAAATATCTCCCAAACACGAATCCCTAATAAAGCTCTACAACGAAGTTACCCCTATCTATGAAAAATTTGGAATAGATAGACAGATCAAAACTTCATTCGGTAGAACCGCCTCAATGTCTCGAGGCGCTTATCTTGTGATCGAGCATACTGAAGCAATGCACGTCATTGATGTGAATAGCGGAAATCGATCAAATCGTGCAAACAGCCAAGAAGATACTGCGCTTGAGGTGAATATGATCGCTGCCTCAGAAGTTGCAAGACAATTGCGTCTTCGCGATATGGGCGGAATCATCGTCGTAGATTTCATTGATATGAATAAAGGTGAACATAGAAAAAAACTCTATGAGCACTTGAAAGAAGAGATGAAAGATGATCGAGCGAAGCACAAAATTTTACCTCCTACAAAGTTTGGACTCATTCAGATTACACGTCAACGCGTGCGTCCTGAAATGAATATTACCACAACAGAAAAGAATCCAGACGCCGTCGAAGATTCTGTAGAGGCACCGATCAGCTTAATCGATAAACTTGAATACCAAATTGAGAAAATAGCACTTAAGAAAACTAAGGATAAAGTCTATTTACATATCCATCCGTTCATCGCGGCATACCTAACTAAGGGGTTATTTTCTCTAAGGTATAAGTGGTATAGAAAGCATAAAGTATGGGTAAATATCATACCAAGAGACGCCTATACTTATCTGCAGTATACCTTTAAGAATAAAGAAGGCAAAGCGATACGCTTATAAAAGGGCGGCCCATCAGGGCCGCCCTTTTTTTTTGCAGCATAGGCCACTACCTTTGATATTATGTATTACCGAAGATCGACTCAACCGGTGGGCAGCATCACAGAGGCCAAGCGTAAGATAGAAGCATTTTGTACCTATCAAGAACGCTGTCACGTAGAAGTAGAAGAAAAGCTGAAATCTATGGGGATGATAGATGAGGCCATCGCACATCTAATCGGTCACCTGATTACTGAAAATTACCTTAATGAAGAGCGGTTTGTCATTCAGTATACCCTAGGAAAGCTTCGCATCAAGTCGTGGGGGATAGAGCGCATATTGCGCGAACTGAAATTGAGAAATATAAGTGGGTACCATCTCAAAAAGGCTACAAAGGTATTTGAAGAACAACCCTATCAAGAAATTTTCGATCGACTCGCGCAAAAGAAAATAGCGTCGCTTCAAGGGCTCTCAGTAGAGCAAAAAAAGAAGAAACTCTTCGAGTATTTGCGCTACAGGGGATGGTCTGTAGAAATGATCTATGAGAAACTCAATGAGCTGCGTTAAAGCAGGAACATCGATTAGTCGATAAGCACAATTAGTTTATTGTCTTTCATTTCAACCGCGCCACCTTGAATGAGCAACGAGGTTTCATCGGCTTTCGTTTGAAAACTATCTGCATGAGAAGATGCCAATAATTGGCGATCGAGTCCTTTGACAATGAGGGTGCCTTTTTGAAGCACAGAGGCTATAGCAGCATGCTTTTCTAAAATCTGAAAAGATCCTTTCACACCCGGAACGGTGACTGCTGTAGCTTCTCCTTGATATAATGTTGCCTCGGGCGAAATAATTTCTAACCTCATAGTATGGTGGTCTACGATTATTAGGCCTCAGCCAACATTTTCTCTCCGGCCTCGATGGCTTCTTCGATGGTTCCCTTAAGGTTGAAGGCAGCTTCAGGAAGGTGATCTAATTCGCCATCCATAATCATGTTAAAGCCTTTGATCGTCTCTTTAATGTCTACGAGTACCCCAGGGATACCTGTGAACTGCTCAGCCACATGGAAGGGTTGAGATAAGAAACGCTGAACGCGGCGTGCTCTTGAAACGGCTAACTTGTCTTCTTCTGAAAGCTCTTCCATTCCAAGAATTGCGATGATATCTTGAAGCTCTTTGTAGCGTTGTAACAGCTCTTTGACGCGCTGGGCACAATCGTAGTGCTCTTTTCCTAAAATATCGGCTGTTAGAATGCGCGAAGTAGAATCCAGTGGATCCACTGCTGGATAGATTCCTAGCTCAGCAATCTTTCTAGAAAGTACCGTAGTGGCATCTAGGTGGGCAAATGTTGTCGCAGGCGCCGGATCTGTCAAGTCATCTGCAGGAACATAGACTGCCTGCACTGAAGTGATGGATCCATTCTTTGTCGAAGTGATACGCTCTTGCATCGCACCCATTTCAGAGGCCAAGGTAGGCTGGTAACCTACAGCAGAAGGCATACGTCCTAAAAGGGCCGAAACTTCTGATCCTGCTTGAGTGAATCGGAAGATATTATCCACGAAGAATAAAACGTCTTTACCTTGACCATCCCCAGCTCCATCTCTGAAATATTCAGCAATAGTTAATCCTGATAGCGCTACACGAGCACGGGCTCCAGGAGGTTCATTCATCTGACCAAAGACGAAAGTAGCCTTTGATTCTTTCATAGCCTCTTTATCCACTTTAGAAAGATTCCATCCGCCTTGCTCCATCTCTTCCATGAATTCTTTACCGTACTTGATAATGCCAGATTCTAGCATTTCACGCAATAAGTCGTTTCCTTCGCGTGTACGCTCTCCTACTCCGGCGAACACTGAAAGTCCACCGTGACCCTTGGCGATGTTATTGATCAATTCTTGAATGAGTACCGTTTTTCCTACTCCAGCACCACCGAAAAGACCAATCTTACCCCCTTTCGCATAGGGCTCAATAAGATCAATCACTTTGATTCCGGTAAACAACACCTCGGTAGATGTTGAAAGATTTTCGAATGCTGGTGCTTCACGGTGAATAGGTAATCCCTTGTCTCCGGTTTTTTCTAAATCGGCCAAACCGTCGATGGGCGATCCAATCACGTTAAACAAGCGCCCATAGACATCCTCACCAATAGGCATTTTGATCGGAGCTCCTGTAGCCTTAACGGCAATTCCACGGCTAAGTCCGTCTGTAGAATCCATTGAAATGGTTCTTACGGTACTCTCTCCGACATGCGATTGAACTTCTAAGACCAATTCAGAGCCATCGGCTTTGGTGACCGTGAGCGAATCATAAATATTCGGAAGCTTTGAACCGATTTCAAATTCAACATCAATTACAGGTCCAATTACCTGTGAAATCTTACCCGTTAGAGCCATGAGCGTATGAAATTTTTAGGGCTTAAATCGCCTAGAATTTTAATTGCGCAAATATAGGGAGATTGACAAGAGAAAAAAAGATTGTTAAAATAAAAGCGCCCCATTTGGGGCGCTTTCATCATTTAACTGTAAACCTCTAAAAATTAGAAGTTGATATTGATCGCTGCGTAGTAGATTGATCCGATCATCCCTGTTCCGATGGCTGTGATATAATCACCTCCAGCAATGTTAGACCCGCCGAGTTTAAGAACAGTATTGTACTGCGGAAGCTTGTAAGTCATGGCAGCATCTAGCACGTCAAAGGCAGGAACCTCTCCGTCTGCAAAAGAAGCCTCCCAGAGGTAAGATCCAGAATAACGATAGTTCAAGTTAAATCCAAAGTTTTTGAATAACTCGCTATGAGATAAGGATGCCTTAAAGCGGTCTTGTGGCGTGTTTAAACCAACTTCGAAATCTGGATACTTAATGCGATCAATATCTAAGCGTGTGTAAGTATAGTTCACTCCTAAATCAAATCCTGCGATTTTTGTATCTATTCCTGCTACAAATCCATACGATTTTACAGGTACTTCGGTATTCGAATAGGCTTGATAAACCTTATAATCTCCATTCTGCAGTGCTAACAAAGAAAGTTGATTATCCCCTGCTGTTCCGTATAGCGGAACGACTTTCGTTTCTGCAGCATTGAAATTCGTATATGAATTATGGTATGCGCTTATGTCAACCACAAAACGTCCAATCTTACCGCGGTATCCTGCTTCAACTGCATCAATTTGTTCAGCTTGTACTTGACGCGTGTCTTTTTTCACTGGCGCACCTGCTAAAACTGAACTCAACGAGAATGAATTCTCATAAGCCGCACGACCTACTACGGTAGCAGTAGCCGGAATGCCCAACGCTTGTGCCTGCGCACTCACTGGGAAGGTTCTCACGTCTCTATCGAGATTCGAATCTGCTCCTCCAACAAGGATGGCGTTTCCGACATCAAGACCGATAAAGAAGTCTTGAGTAGTTGGGTTTCTGAAACCGGTTTGTGCCGAGACGCGAATGTTGTGATTGCGCTGGGCGCCCAACGTATAACCTAACGAAACACGTGGAGAAACAAACCCGTCTAGGAATTCGTTCTTATCGTAGCGCGACGAAGCAGTAAACTTCGCACGATCGTCTGCAAAGGTCTTCTGCAACTGAGCATAGGCTCCATATTCGCTGTAGGTAATCGGACCATCAATATCTGTAAAGATGGTACCGTTTGAATTCAGCTCATACTGACGGTAAGACCCTCCCACTTGCAAATCAGCCCAATCATTGATCAGGTGAGCGAAGTTGTAGTTACCGTTGATGTGTCTGAATTTGGTATTGTCAATAAAACGGGCACCTGTTCTGAAATCTCCGTCTTGCTTCACCTTAGCGAAGGCATTATTAAATTCAGCGCTACCTGGCTCAAAGCGGTTGATATGCGGAAAGCCAGTTGCAGAGGTGATACCTAAAGTACCTGCGAAATTCGCTGGATAATCGGCCACCTGACGGGCAGCTCTATGCGCATCTTGGTCATTCTTGCCAATTTGACGAGAAAGTAGGTAGCCTCTTACGTAATCTTCAAACCATTTTTGATCTGGAGACCATTGTCTGTTGATGTTAATAGCAGCAAAACGCGTATCGTAGGCGTCTCCTGAATCTTCAGCAGTAATGTATCCTCTAATGAAGAAGTTGTCATTCTTGATTTCTAATTTCTGCTGAGTCATAGCGAAACCAGAAACCGCATAGCGGTTCGCTCCTTGGTAAATAGTAGTACCCGTTCCTCTGCGGTAGTTGTAAATCACCTCTAGGTCATCCCCAAAAGGACGGTAGTGAACGGCCAAATCGCGCTTTACACTCTGTGCA
>JBJOGS010000040.1:0-8987 GCA_046048095.1 Bacteroidota bacterium | reverse complement strand
GCAGAGGCTAGCATTTGCCGATATGAAAGGGCTAATTTTTTCGGTGGGCCCGTAGAGCCTGATGTCTCGATATACAGAGGTGCCTTTTTATCGGTGAGGTCAGCGACAAGTTGGCGCACCTTTTGGTAAAAAGATGCTGCAGAGTTCGATTCGTAATCTGCGGTTTGCTGCCGTTCAGTCCATGCTTTAACAGCCACCCCATCAATTTTAAAATCGCTATGCCACATAGATTAAATCGTTCCGAACAGCTTTGAACCCAAAGCCTGCCACTGGTATTTTTTTGCCAAAAGCGCAATAATCAGGGGATAGATCACTACTACAGGAATGAGGGCGTCCCATCCAAATGAAGGCGCACCTACATCTTTAAAGATGGATGGCACCTGAAATGCGGTCCAATCACTAGAGACCAATAGGGCGCCCACTAAATTATTAGAGGCATGAAACCCTAAAGCCAGTTCAGTACCTTCATCAATTAGCGTGATGGCACCGAAAAACAAACCTGAACCAATGTAATACAACAACAGCTTGTAGCCTAACTCGGCCACCTCTGGGTTACCAATATGCATGACACCAAAAATCACAGAGGGTACAATGAAAGCTACAGATCTTCGCTTGGTGAGCACCCCCAAACCCTGGGTCAGGTGCCCCCGAAAAAGCAATTCTTCAAAGCTAGTCTGCAGTGGAATTAAGAGTATAGCAGCAATGGCAAAGGGCCAAAAACTCTTCCAATTGAATTGAAAAACATAGTTTTCTGGAGCCAATAAATAATCTAAAAGTGTGGTACTAATCACGACGGCAGACCACAAAAAAAAGCCGAAAAACATCCGGCCCCAGTCAAAATTCGACCTTGAAGTGAACAATGCGGTTAGGGGCATCTTGAGCACCCGTAGACCGTAGACTAAAAGCACGAAAAAACCAAAAACCAACGGCATAAGTAAGAGCACGAGTACCGGTGTGGCGCCCAATTGTTCAATCATTACCTTCATCATGACATTGGTGTCTTGTCCTGCACTGAGCGTGGCGAAATAATTGTAACTCATGAAGGCTATAAATGCTGCCGGAAGCAACAGGTAGCGCCAAGCTTCGGTTTTTCCTAGGTAGGCTTTTTCTATAAATGAACTCATAGCTTTTCGTTGAGCTCCCAAGTTACTGCTTTGCGGTAAAATAGTTGTGCATCGCTCACTTCAAGCGGGCTGCGAAAGTTATTCACAAATAACCCCCCTGTTCCCAATCCCTGACGAAGACTCAAGGGTTTGGTAGCGGTATATTGAGCAATCGCATTGAGGCCAATATTGCTCTCTAAGGCACTGGTCACCCACCACGAGTAACCACTTTGGATATAACAATCACAGGCTCTATACCCTCCTATTAATGAAGGCTTAAGTATGAGGTACTTCGGACGAATATGAGCGAGGCAAGCGTTTTTTTGTTCTTCTGAGAACAGCCCAATGAGTTCTTCATCCAGTGCAATTGGAAGCGGAGATTGTTCACAAAGCCGCCCCATTTCATCCCATTGTCGTGGCGCAATGGGCTGTTCGATCGAATGCACCTCGAGAGCCGCCAAGGTCTCTAATACCTTAGGTGCTTGATCCGGGGTGAAAGAACCGTTTGCATCGACTCGGATTTCAAGCTGATTCGCATCAAAGTTTTGCCTTAATTCTTGAAGTAATCGGCGCTCTTGATCAAAAGTAGCTGCACCTATTTTTAGTTTGATGCATCGAAAGCCACCTGAAATTAATTCATCTATTTGAAGCCGCATAAATGATAGCTCACCCATCCAAACAAGACCATTAATTGCGATTCCCTGCTCGTTTTCTGTAAAAGGAGAGCGAAACAATTTAAAAGGCGATGATGAGTGAAAGCTCAACCACAATTGCTCACACCCAAATTGAATCGAAGGATAGTCTCTTAAATCGCTATACAATTCTTCGAAACGCGCATCTTCAAGGGTCGCTTCTACTTCAAATAAAGCTTCGATTTTTCGACATGCTTGACTTAAGACAGCTTCATAATTCGCAGATTGATCTGGACTTAGTCCTTTAAAAAAATTACATTCTGCCACCGCCTTTAACGGACTACCGTAAGTCAATATATAGCAATGCTTTTCAAGCATGGTTTCTCGAGAAGTCATCGCCGGCCTTTTAAAGTTCAGCACATAAGAATGAATGCGGATTTCTATCATCAAATCAGAGGTAAGCCGACTACAAGTATGAGCACAAATAGCGCTGAAAAAAATGAAATCATCGCAATCCTTTTTAGTTCAGGGTCCAAATCTGGGGTTCCGGGCACCGCCTTTCTTACTCTTTGCAAGTGTCCACGAAATAACCAAGCCATGGGTACCGCAACCAAGGTGGCGTTTGCACTGAATTGAGCTACTCCAGCGATATAGGCAAAAAATCCTGAGATTATAATGGTATGATGATAAATCAGGGCGCGTCGATATCCTAATCGCACCACTAAGGTCTGCTTATTCGATTTTCGATCAGAGGCCTCATCTCTCAGATTGTTTAGATTTAACACGGCAGTACTAAACGCCCCAATAGAAATAGCAAACCACCCCTGCGTGAGATGAATTTCTTTTATATACAGATACGATCCGGCAATTACCGCAACTCCGCCAAAAAAGATAAATACCATGAGGTCTCCTAAACCTCTATATCCGTATGGTTTATCGCCCATTGTATATGCAATCGCAGCGACTACAGCAAATAGTGCCATGACTACAAACACAAAAAGCTCTTTAGCCGAAAGTTGAGCCACCCATAAAAGTGCAACAACACTAATGATGACCAAAGCGCTCAAGACATACACCCCTGTTTTTAATGCACTTGAAGTAAGCATTCCTGATTGCAATGCTCGGGCCGGTCCGACCCTATTTTCATTGTCTATGCCCTTTACTCCGTCACCGTAATCATTGGCGATATTAGATAAGATTTGAAGTAGTAGGGTAACTAAAAGCGAACCAACAAAAACCGCCCAAGAAAAGGCATGTTCGAATAAAGCGATTCCGGCAGCGATGATAATTCCTGAGACAGAAAGTGGTAGTGTTCTTAGCCGCGCCGCATGTAACCAAGCGTTAACCCCAGTCATGTTACTCTGCGCGGTGAATCTTAAGACGCGTTGTTCCTTTATATGAGGCTACAAAAGCATCGGTAAAGCCTAATTTTACTAGACCTCTACGAAGAGCATTCGCCTCTTCGAAGGTTTCATAAAGACCAATAGAAAATTTAAGATAAGGCTTAGCTTCAATTATAAGTGCGTTGGATAACCCCGGAGAGAGCAGCCCTGCAGATTCTATAGGAATCATTCCGGTTTGCACACTGTAAATGGTATCACTTTCAAGTAACCGACGGGCCAAATAAAAGTCTTGAATATTTTTTAATTCTTGATTTTCTGCCTTGAGTGCATTTAATTCATCGTTGTAGGATTCATTCACAGTTACCACTTCAACCTGCTGCAGTTCAGGTCGAAATAACTCAGGGAAACTGTAAAGCAGCGCTAGGACAATTACAAACAGAGAGATTATGACTAGACTCACCGAAAGTACTCGGGTTTGTCTTTCAAGTTTTTGGTATCGAACTGATGTACTGGTATCTTCTAATTTCACGTGCTCAACTAAGCCTGGTCTAAATTACACTGATTCGTATTAGTTTACAACTATTCGAATTCCATTTGCCTCGAACACGACCTTCTGTCGTTTTAACAACATACCTAAGGCCGCCTTGAATGTCTTCTTACTCATTGATAGATGCTCAAAAATGGTTGCTGAAGTGGAATGATCATTTACAGGCAGAAATCCGCCAGAAGCCTGTAACGCCTGCATGAGCAATTCAATAGCCCGATCTAATTTTTCTGAGCCCTTGGGCTGAAGCGCAAAATCAATTTTTCCGTCAGGTCTGTATTGATCCACAAAGACTTCTAAACTGTGAAATCGACCTAAATCAGTCGCAATTCGATTGCGAAAAAGCAATCCCTTGTGTCCCTTCTCAGTAAATAATTCATACCCTAGAGGAGTAATTCTGTATACGAAAGCCTTGTGCCCCAGATTCGCGTCTAATAACTCGTTTTTCGGCTTCAGCACTCTCTCAATACGCTCACTTGCCATCAATCGGCCTGAAAGTGGGTCCATCACGCAAGCTACAAGCACCTGATCGCCTTTATTGGGTCTGCTGGTACTTTCTTTAAACGGAAGAAATAATTGCTTTTCTAGACCCCAATCGAGAAAGTATCCATATTCAGAAGTTTCAGCAACGCGAAGCACGGATACCGAATCACGTTCAATCCTCGGCATTTTAAGCGAGGCTATTGGCCTTTCTTCGTGATCTAGGTAACAAAACACCTCTAAACGATCTCCAACTGCTAATCCAGTCGGAACTTCTTTGTTCGGAAGTAAAATTTCAGTCTCGTCATCGTCACATAGGTACCACCCCTGTGGGGTAGCGTGAGAGGCATTCAAGCTATTTCTAAAACCAATTCCGATCATAACAACGCATCAAAATAATCAAACAACACTTTTTCATTTTGCGAGGAAGGGGTGAATATTTCTAAGAGTTTTGGCCGATCATTGGGCTCAAAGAAATCCTTCAGCGCACTCGCTAATTCAAGACGAGTATGTGCAGCAGCATACTCTAACCCAAATTCATGAGCCATTAATTCAGCCTTGCGCTGATGACGAGTTTCCAAAAACTCTTCGAAACCCTTAGTTTGTTTGGCCTTAGGAAGGATTCGAAAAATTCCGCCACCAAAATTATTGACCACGATAACTCTAAACGTGCGCGGAATGTAGGCGTTCCATAGCGCATTACTGTCGTAGAATAAACTCAAATCTCCCGTGACCAGCAGGGTGTGTTCGCCATTGTAAGAGGCGTACCCAACTGCAGTAGAGGTGCTTCCTTCAATACCGCTTGTTCCGCGATTGCACCACTGCTTTTTTGCCTTGGACTTAAAAAACTGCGCATACCGAATTGCAGAACTATTTGCGAAATGAACCACATAAGACTCAGGGATAGCGGAAGCTAGTTGTTCAAATACTTTAAAATCACTGTATGGCGCCCGATGCGCAAAAGCTTCTCTTTTTGGCGTCAAACTCTGATAATACTTATACCAGTAATCTCGGTAACTAAAATCTGATTGCCCCGTTAGAGTTTCACTATACTGAGCAAGGGCATCAAGACCAAAGTTGTATTTAAGTGCCCCAAAAGTATCCAAGGCACGCTGCTGTCCCAGATGAATATGAACTAATCCTTCTTTTTTTCGCAGTAAGGCCTTGATCTTTTTCGATACTACCAAGCCGCCCAAAGTAAATACGATGTCAGGCTGCAGTTTCTCAAAGAGTTCTTCACTTTTCGTATGGCGCTCTAGGGGCGCCAAAAGCGCATCTATAGCGTCAATAGCTAAAATTTCAGGCACATTTGAAGTCGATTCAGTGAACACAAGAGCGCCTAAATGCCCAATTACGGTCTCTAAGGCCTTGAGCTCATCTGTGGTCGGATTCCAAACCCCAATGAGCAGCAGAACCTTTTTCAGAGTCCCTTGAAACACCTCTCTCAAAGGTTCAAGCGAGTTTAACGAAAGAGGGGGATTTGCCTGTGTTTGAGAAAGCGGCGGTAGCTCTGAAACAACAAAGGAATGAGACAATACACTTTCGTAAAGCGGTTCTTCGAAGGGAATATTCACATGTACTGGAATACGTTGTCCGAACAAATGATTTATTGCCGTTGCTATTATCTCTGTATTGAGCCGCTGCACCGTTTCTTGATCATGTTCGAGAAGCTCTGGAGCAAATCGCTTTATTTCACTTGTATTGTGAGAAACATCTTGCAATAAGTTAAAGGATGGACCGAGAAGCGAAGCAAAGATATTTTGCTGTCTAATGGTCTGGCCATCGCCTATATCTATTTTATAGGATGGTCGATCAGCCGAAAGAACCAGTAAAGGAATTTGGCTGTAAAACGCCTCTGCAATGGCCGGATAATAATTGAGTAAAGCTGAACCTGAAGTGCACAAAAGCGCCACAGGAACTTGGCTCGCCTGCGCTCTACCCAAGGCAAAGAACGCCGCTGATCGTTCATCGACGATACTAAAGGTTTTAAAACTTGCATCCGCAGCAATCGTCGCTATCAGAGGAGCATTTCGCGAACCCGGTGAAATAACCACTTGGTGAATGCCGAACCTTTTAAGTAATTGAACAAGAAGGAATGCTGATGGAATCGCGCTGTACATATAATAGTACAAAGTTAGGTTACTGGGGGCACATTCACTTCATCAAACGAAAAGAGCCGCATCATGGCGGCGGTCTTGGATTGAATTTCGTCTGTTTCATCCTCAGGAATAGAGCGTGCGGTAATCCCCGCCCCTACATACAATGAGAATTCAGATTTGCTAAGTTGTGCACAACGCAAGTTTACAAAGTAGTCTGACCTGTCTTTAGACTTTAATCCCAAATACCCCGCATATAAGCCTCTTTGATTTGGCTCTAATTCTGCGATATGCGCTAAGGCGCGCTCACGAGGATAACCGCAAACTGCGGCTGTAGGGTGCAATGCCTTCAACACGTCTTCTTCTAAAACACCGTCTTGTAAGGTGCCCTCTAGGGTAGTTTTTAAATGCACTAGTGCTCCCGCAGATACCTCATGGCGATCAGAGACCTGAATTTGGGTCACCATGGGAGCGATACGCTGTTTCAATTCTTCCACGATTACCCCCTGCTCTTCTATCTCTTTCTCACTGAAAGCGCTGTGTTTCAACTCACTTTTTCGCCTCGTACCTGCTAAGGCGACTGTCTGAATGCGATTAACGCTTCGTCTTAAAAGCGGTTCAGGGGTTTCTCCAAGCCAAATTTCATCCTCAAAGATTGAAAAGATATGTCTAAAAGAGGTTTTCTTTTGGCGAGTAAACAATCTTTCGACGCGCAGCGCAGCACCCTTGGACGAACTTAGGGGCAGACGAAGCGAAAGGACCAACTTACGCAAGTCTTTTGTCTTTAGTGCGGGCAAGACCGCGCGAATCATAGATGTAAAAGCTAATCGCTGTTTAGCAGAAATAGGATATTCGGCCCCAACCTCATCCTCCAAGCTGCGAGCACTCTCTAGATCAACATGCTCAATCATCGCGTTTAAATGAAAATAACGCGTTGATTCAGTTGGGTCGAAAGGTTGCACTACAAAAATCTCTTGATCCTCTTGAACTGCTTGCTCTGCATTTTCTTCAGTGAGCTCTTCAAGCAGGTACCACTCTGTTTCTAGGCTATCCGGACGCATACACCCCAGAAACGGGTGTTTTTTTTTGAGGCAATTCGCGACAAAATCACATCCCTGAATAGGCATCATTACTCTTTTTTATTTAGGGTTAGAGTAGTGAGTTTTCCGACAGACACTAATTGGTTGCTTTCATCTTTGACTTTTACTTCCCAAAGCTGTGTGGTTCTTCCTAAATGAAGTGCTTTCGCCGTCCCGTATACAAAGCCTGAACGCACACCTTTTAAGTGATTTACACTGAGCTCAATACCTCGTACCATAAGCGCTGAAGTATCTTTAAATACAAACACTGCCACACTGCCCACCGTTTCAATTAGAGCTGCCGTAGCCCCTCCATGTAAGACCCCGTCAGGCTGCAGCACCTTTTCATTCACAGGCATTCGCGCGGTTAAGCTATCCGAATCAACTTGCACGAATTCAATATCAAGGGTCTGCATCAGCGTACCTTCTTTTCGAGCGTTGCAATGCGCTAAGATTTCATTTTCACTTAGAGATGCTGTCATTTGCTTTGTAATAGATGATTCTTCTGGTGATGTAGTCATTAGATGGCTGTTCAATACGTTTTACCCAATTCGGGGGATTCGCTTGATCTAACTGATAGATATAGCGCCTTTTTACAGACTGATTGGCTTCTTGCTCGGTCGCGGCCGTAAGTAGCTTATCTGTGTACGAATAGCGAAAGTCCTTTACTGAAAAAAGCAGAGTTGTTTGCGGATCAAACATAGAATCAATTGTTCTAATTAGTCGTGATCCCCGCTCATAAAATTCGTAGTTCTTTCGGGTAATTACCGTATCGGTATAGGCCACGGTCAGGCGCTGTATCAGTTGTTGGGTGGTCTTGTTTTTTCTTGATACTTCTATTGTAATCAGTTGACCGTCCGTATAGGTGAAAATAGAATCGAGTGCCGGTGAAAGTATGCGATGAAATCGTTGAGTAGAACGCTGTGAAGGGGTTTCAGTAACGATGCGTTCAACGACCCCCAAAGAGTCTACATACATCACATTTCTACCCACTAAATCTCCCTTTAAAGTGACCACTATCTCTTCAAGTGCCTTATCACTTTTCGAAAACTTATGGTAAAATGAAAGGTCTCTTTCTAAACGGTTGTTTCGAAAAACCTCTACCAGCTTTTCTGATAGCATTTGATCTTGGTAGGTAAGGGTTATCCGCTCTTTGTCGCTCTCATTGTATGAAGTAGTAAATTGCTGTAAGGATCCATCCCGATTGAAAACAAGAACTTCTGTACCATAAGCCGTTTGAATCTCACAGCGCTCAACGGGTCCGAAAAGATCAAAATCATTGACCTTTTTAAGGTCATTGAATTGACCAAAGACCCCTGAAACACACCAAAGTAATAAGCCAACCAATTGAACTTTCATACTGCAAAAATACCTCAATTTCATGGCTTAATCGACTGATTTTACGTTATCTTCAGTCCGCAAAATTGAATAGTGATGAAAAACAAACTCTTACTTATTTCCGCCCTGATACTCGTGGCGTCGTGTAACACGTCAAAAAAAGAGGTCCAGGTCGTTCTGCTGCCTTCAGAACAAGAGCAGCTGACCCTCGCTTCAACAATCACTGAAGAAGAATTAAAAACACATTTGTACACCTATGCCTCTGATGAATTTGAGGGTAGAGAGACCGGAAAGCCCGGACAAAAAAAGGCCGTAGACTATCTAGTAGCTCAATACACATCGTTAGGCATACCTATGGCTCAGGGGACCAAT
>JBJOGS010000039.1:0-4931 GCA_046048095.1 Bacteroidota bacterium | reverse complement strand
AGCGGCCCTTCAGAATTACCTGTTCTTTTTAACCGCCCTCTATGTTTTAACCTTTGGTCTGGCCTTTCTAGAGACAACAGCCAACCCCCTCATCTTATCGTTGGGCCCTGCTGAAACGGCTACCCGGAGACTGAACTTGGCGCAATCGTTTAACCCGGTCGGAGCCCTCACTGGTCTATTCATAGCCCAGACCTTCATATTGAAAGCCTTACAGTCAGACGATGTCGATGCCTCGGGTGCGAGTATCTACGAGACCCTTCCGATCGCCGCCAAAGAGGCCGTCAAAACGGCCGACCTCAACGCCATTCGCAACCCCTATGTCGTGCTAGGGTTGGTGCTCATTGTGCTCATGGTTGTGATGGCAAAACTGAAAATCCCTGAGCAACCTTCGAAGCAGGCCGCCCACGATTCAGGTATGGGCGCTTCAATTAGGCGGCTACTTAAAAAAGAGCGCTGCTACGGAGGCTTCTTCGCCCAACTGTTCTACGTGGGGGCACAAATCATGTGCTGGACCTACATCTACCAATATGCCGAAAGCTTAGGTATCGACAACGCCTCAGCAGTGAACTACGCCTATGCCGCACTGGTTCTGTTCATGCTAGGACGCTTCTTGTTCACTTACCTCTTGAAATTTTTAAAGGCTGGGCGTCTGCTGCTGGTGCTTTCCCTACTCGCCAGTTTATGCACCCTTGGTGCAATTGCATTACCCGGAATGCTTGGATTGTACAGTTTGGTACTGGTTTCGTTTTGTATGTCCATCATGTTTCCGACCATATATGGATTGGCGTTGAGCGATTTGGGTGACGATGCTAAAACCGCCTCGGCCTTTTTAGTCATGGCCATTGTGGGCGGAGCCCTCATGCCCGTCCTTCAAGGCATGGTACTCGATTTAGGCGGATCGGGCTACAGCGACATCGACTGGCTAGGCCTATCAGAGGTTCGGCTGTCATTCGCTATACCCCTGATCAGTTTTCTAGTGGTAGGGCTATACGCCTACCGCAGTCTAAAATCCGCTACATTTAATCTATGAAACGCTTTTGTCTAGCTCTAGACCTTAAAGACGATGCGCAAGCGATCGCTCAATACGAGGCCTATCACCAATCGGTGTGGCCTGAGATCATCGAGAGCATCAAAAGCAGTGGCATCGAAAACATGACCATTTACAGGGTCCATAATCGCCTTATTATGCTTATCGAGGCTCATGATGACTTTTCATTTGAGCAAAAAGCAGCGCAAGACGCCCAAAACCCTAAGGTACAAGAGTGGGAAGCCCTCATGGACCGCTTTCAACAGCGCATCCCAGGCACCCCTGAAGGCGCTAAATGGGCACTAGCAGAACCGATCTTCAACCTCTATTAACCTCTTATGGCTGCTTTCTTCGACCCAAGCTATCCAAGCATTGACGACTTAAGAAGGCGTGCGCAGCAGCGTATCCCCAAGTTTGCCTTTGAGTATTTAGACGGCGGATGCAACGAAGAAGTCAATCTGCGTAAAAACACCGAAGACCTTCAGCAGGTTGAGCTGGTGCCTCGTTACCTGAGGGATCACCAACCCCCACGTCTAGAAACCTCCCTTTTCGGTCACACCTACAGTGCTCCTTTTGGGGTCGCGCCCATTGGCCTTCAGGGCCTGATTTGGCCGGGGGCACCAGAACTGCTGGCCAAGGCCGCGACCACCCACAACCTGCCCTTTATTTTAAGTACGGTTTCAACGGCGAGTATTGAGCGCATCGCCCAAATCACTGAGGGTAAGGCCTGGTTTCAGTTGTACAATCCGGCTGAAGATGCCTTGAGAGAAGACCTGTTAAGCCGCGCCGAGCAGGCTGGCATTGAGGTGCTCGTGCTACTGAGTGACGTGCCCAGTTTTGGGTACCGTCACAAAGACATACGCAACGGGCTTTCGATGCCACCAAAAATGACAATCCGAAATCTACTGCAGATACTGAATCATCCGCAGTGGGCCTTAAATACTCTGGCGAAGGGCCAGCCCGAATTTCAGACCCTAAAGCCCTACATGCCCAAAAACCTGAGCTTAAGTCAGCTTGGTGCCTTTATGAACCAGACCTTTTCGGGCAAACTTACTGAAGAAAAAATCGCCCCTATTCGTGACCGCTGGAAGGGCAAACTCGTGCTCAAAGGCGTAGCCAGCGGCGAAGACGCCGCTATTGCAGCTAAACTCGGTTTCGATGGGCTCATCGTATCGAACCACGGCGGACGTCAAATCGACGCCGGAGAATCCTCGATTCGTTCGCTCGATCGGGTGTTGAGTGCGGTCGACCCCAAGCAACTCACCGTCATGCTAGATAGCGGATTGCGATCGGGCCCCGACATCGCCCGCGCGCTGGCGCGCGGCGCTTCGTTCACCTTTATGGGGCGGCCTTTCATGTATGGCGTCGCTGCCCTTGGGGTAAAAGGCCCCGATCACACCATCGAACTACTCAGAAGACAATTGCAGCAGGTGCTTGAACAGCTGTGCTGTGAGCACCCGACCGAGCTACCGCAATTCTTGGCAAAATAGCCCCGAATTGTTGATAACTTGCGATTTACAAATTTCACAAAAACTTTTCTGAATGTTACATTTACAACATTATTGAAGAAAAGTAGATGAAAAAAATTGCTGTACTCGGCCTCGGAAAGGTCGGAACACTCGTGGCCACCTTGCTCTCAGAGCGCTTTGAGGTCACCGGATTCGATAAAGAACCGCCTCATTACGACCACGCGCATCCGTTCGCTGTCCACTCACTCGATGTATCAAACAGTGCAGCCCTCGAAACGGCCTTAAGCTCTTTCGATGCAGTTGTTTCTGCACTCCCCTATTTTTTAAACAAACCCGTGGCCAAGCTGGCTCACGATAAGGGCATTCACTACTTCGATCTCACCGAAGACGTACCCACCACAGATTATATCCGTGAACTAGCCAAAACCGCGAATTCGGCCATGGTGCCCCAATGCGGACTGGCTCCGGGCTTTATCGGCATCATGGGCTACGATCTGACCAAGAGCTTCACCAAGGTGCGCGATGTAGAATTGCGCGTCGGGGCGCTTCCGCGTTACCCCAACGGTTTGTTGGCCTATTCGTTTACCTGGTCATCGTACGGAGTGCTGAATGAGTACATCAACGACGCCGAGGTCATCCACAATGGCAAGCGCAAAATGGTTCCGTCACTTGAGGGCATTGAGTACATCTCGATTGAAGGACAAGAATTTGAGGCCTTCTCTACCTCAGGCGGATTGGGCACCCTCTGCGAAACCCTCGAAGGAAAGGTAGATACGCTGAACTACAAAACTATGCGCTATCCAGGCCACGGAAAGCTGATGCGCTTTTTGATGTACGAACTCATCATGAAAGAAGACATGGAAACCCTTGAGCGCGTGCTGACCAATGCCAAGCCTCCGGTAGAAGAAGACGTCGTCTACGTCTATGCCGTGGTCGAGGGCTGGCGGGGCGATAAAATCGCTCGCGCCGAGTACTGGAAGGCATTCTACCCCATCGAGATTGGTGGCCACAAATGGCGCGCTATCTCATGGACCACCGCCGCCGCCATTGCTGCGACTGTTGAACTGGTAGCCGATGGCAAATTGCCTCAAAAAGGATTCATCAAACAAGAAGAGATCGACTATAAAACCTTCTTAGAAACCCCTTCAGGAAAGCTCTACAATTCGTAAATTCATAGTATGCAATTAACACATCAATCCGCAATCGGCGAAATCCTTCAGGGCGTCTTTCAGGTCTATAGTCAGCGCGTTCCTGATGTGCAAAAAATCACGTCTGCCATGGTCAGCCATGGCATGGTCAGTGGTCAATCTGAGATCATCAACGACCACATTGCTTTTCGCACCCTCGGGGTACCACATCTAGGCATCGCCTCGTTTGAGAAAATCTTTCTGGCGCACGGATACGAGAAACGCGATTACTTCTTCTTTGAAGGCAAAAAACTTGATGCGCATTGGTATGCCCCTCCTATGGACGAATTACCACGCGTCTTTATCAGCGAACTGCGCGTGAAAGACCTCTCGGATCAGGCCCAACAAATTATCGGTAAATACACGGGTACCCTGACAGCAGATCCGGTCGATCAATTAGACTTCAACGATGTGGCGGCGGTGACCGACTTTTTTCACCGTCCGCTCTGGGAACTTCCGACCCTCGAAGACTATCAAACCCTACTCGCCGAAAGCGAATATGCGGCTTGGGTGATTTACAACCGCTATTACCTCAACCATTACACCATCAGCGTGCATCAGCTCGGTCAAGCGCACCGCACCCTGGAGCAATTCAACGACTTTTTAAAATCGATTGGCATCACCCTGAATAACTCGGGCGGAGAAATCAAGGTCAGCCCCGACGGCCTGCTGCGTCAAAGCAGCTCGGTAGCCGAAAAGGTCGAAGCTGAATTTGCAGGTGGTAAAACGGCCACCATTGCCGGAAGCTATGTCGAATTCGCCGAGCGCCTACCCCTACCCGAATACGCCCATCTGCCCTTTGATCAAATCAAGCGCCACATGCGCCGTGACGGATTCGAATCGGGCAATGCCGATAAAATCTTTGAAAGCACGTTTACCGCGCAAACCGAGCGTACTTAATTTCTTTACTAAACACATTTAAAACCCATTCATGTCGCATTCTGCACTACTCCACGCCCTTCAACTCTCTGCTAACGAAAAAGGAGTCAGTACCGGCCAGCAGTGGTTTGGCGCAGGCGCAAGCGTGCACAGCCACTCCCCCATTGACGGGGCCCTACTCGCCGAGGTGAGCACCACCACAGTTGAAGATTACGAGCGCGTGCTTGCCACCGCCGAGGCGGCCTTTGCGCAGTGGCGCAAAGTGCCTGCTCCCAAACGCGGAGAAATCGTCCGTCAGTACGGCGACAAACTGCGCGCGCATAAAGAACATCTCGGGCAACTCGTCTCCTTAGAAATGGGTAAGTCGCT